>JACKEJ010000012.1:0-300000 GCA_020633055.1 Sandaracinaceae bacterium
TAGAGCGCCTCCCGCCCAGGACCCACGGGGATGTGCTGCCGGCGCCCGAACATGGCCTGCACGTAGCGCTTGCCCAGGGTGGGCGGGGGAGGCCCCGGCGTCCAGCTCGACTCGCCCACGTCGCGGTTGTCGTAGCGGACCACGTGGTAGCCCTCGGCCGCGATGGCCTCACACAGCGCGTCGGGCCAGGCGATGCGCTGCTGGGCCATGCCCGCGATCATGAGCACCACGGGGTCTCCCGGGTGGCCGAAGGCCTCCCACGCGAGCGAGATGGCGCCGCGCTGCGCCTTGCCCGTTCGCCGCGCGGGGGCGTGGTTGGCCTCCTCGCGCAACGCAGTCCGGTCGGTGCGACCGGCGACGTTGGCGTTGTCTTGGGCAGACGGAGAGGGGGTCATGAGCGGCTCCACGACATCAGCCTAAGCGGTATTGAATCGAAGTCAATAACGCGCGTGGCGATTTTCTCGCGCCTCGACCAGGGGCGACGGGTACCGTAGGAAGCACCCATGCTGGCTCGCTCCTCTCAGGGGGTGGCGCGCGGTCGCGCGCGGCTCCATACGTCGTCGCTGCTGTGCGCTCCGTTGTTCGTGCTGCTCACAGGCTGCCCTCGCGGGCCAGTTCCCCAAGAGCGCGCCGAGGGACCGGCGCGAGCGGCCGACCCTGGTCTCGCTCACGCGCCCAGCGGCGAGCTCCCGCCCGACCATCCACCCGTGAACCCACGCCCGTCCGTCGCGGCCGCCGAACCCGCCGAACCTGAAGGCGACAGCGCGCCCACGCCCGCCCAGGCGCCGCGGCCCCAGGCGCCCCCCCTGGCAGGCATCACGTGGACCCCGCCGGCCAGCTTCGTGGCGCTCACCCCCTCGAACTCGATGCGTGCCGCCGAGTACGCCTCCACCGACGGCCGCGTGAACATCGCCGTCTTCCACTTCCCGGAGATGCGCGAGACGGTGCGCGCCAACATCGAGCGCTGGAAGGGGCAGTTCGACGAGGCCGCTCAGGAGCGCGCCCAGGTCCACACCGAGGGCGTGCACGGGCTGAGCGTCACCACGCTGGACATCGAGGGCGCGAACGCCGGGATGCACGCTGGGCCGAGCGTGGACACGGCCCGTCGTCCGCATCAGCGCATGCTCGCGGCGGCGGTCGTGGCGCCCGGTGGGTTCGTGTTCTTCAAGCTCGTGGGTCCCGCAGACGCCGTCGCCACCGAGCAGGCCGCCTTCCGCGCCATGATCGACTCGCTCGCGCCCACGGGCGACGCGGTCCCCGGGGGGCCGCGTTGAAGGCACCCGGTCCGCGCTCGCCCGGGTCGTCCTCGCGCTTGGATCCGGGGCGCCGCGTGCGCGCCTGGGCATGGCTTGCGCTGCTTGTTTGCGGCCTGTGTGGTGGTCAACGCGCGCGCGCCGACGAGCGCGACCTGTACTTGCTCGAGACCCCCGCCACCTACACCGACGTCGCGGACGCTGCCGATGGCCGCGATCCCTTCGACCTGAATGTGAGGGTGCTGTTCCGCCGCCTGCAGGACCGCGCCGACGTCCGTCGCGAGCGCCCCAGCAGCACCGGACGCACCGAGCTCGAACGGGTGGGAGCGTACCGCATGGTGCGCCACGAGCTGCAGCTGGGCCTCGACATCGGCCTGTTCCGGGACCTCGAGCTGAGCGTCGATCTGCCGCTGGTGCTGAGCGACGACAGGCGCCTCGGGCTGGTCGATGGCGCCCTGCCAGCGGGTCTCGTACAAGCCTCGCCGCTCGTGTCGCCGACGCGCTCCGGCATCGACATGCTGCTCCTGAGCGTGGGCTGGGCGCCGCTCAACCAGTACCGCGACCCTCACTCGCCCACCTGGGTGTTCCGGCTCAGCAGCCGCATCGCCGTGGGCGAGGTACGGCATCCTTGTGTGGCGGGTCAGAGCGACTGTGGCGTGAGCGATGGGACGCACGCGCTCACCTTCGAGACGCGCATGTCGCACCGCTTCCGCTACGCCGAGCCGTACGGGGGGGCTGGCTTCACGGCGCAGTTCCGCGGGCGCGCCGCGGGGGCCTTCGCGCCGGGCGGGGACCTCCCGGGCTATCGCCACGTGAACCCTCCGCTCATCGGCGAGTTCGTGGCCGGCATGGCGCTCATCCCTTGGGAACACCGCGGGAAGTGGCAGCGTCTGACCCTCGACGTGCGCCTGAACGCGCAGTGGGTGGCCCAGGGGCGCGACTACTCGCCGCTGTTCGACGCGCTCGGGACGTCGATGGATCCCACGCTCGCGAACCCCAGCTGCGAGGGCGCGCCAGCGGACGCGCTGGACTGCACGGGTGATCCAGGGGGGCTGCGGCTGGTGCCCTTCACCGGCCTCACGGACGTGCAGGCGCATGGACGCTTGGGTGGGCGCGTGGCCCTCGAGCTGCAGGCCGCGCGCTTCGTGCGGTTCGGCTTCGGGGGGGCCTTTTTCTACACGACGCCGCACCAGATCACCGGGACGGACCGCTGCAACGGCGACGCCGCGCCCCGTGACGCCTCCGATCCGCGCATCGCGGGCTGCGCGCGCGGCATCGTGGATCCGCACTACCGTGTCGTGCTCGACACGCCCGGCCAGCGCTTCTCCCTCGGGGGTCAGCTGCGCATCGACCTCTTCGCGTCGATGCGAGCACAGTTCTGAGCGCTCGGCGGGGTAGGCCCGCGGCGCCGTAACGGAACAAGCCGGGTCAGCGACTGTTGTGGACTCGCGGGCCCGCTTTACACCCACCCGCTCCCCACGTATGGATCTGCAAGTGCACATCGGTGACCCGAAAGACGAGCTGGAGCTCGATGCCGGCGACGGCGACGACGACGACCGAAACGCGGCTGGTCGCGACGACCTCGACGACTTCGATGACTCGGAGGTCATCGAGGCCGAGTTGGTCGACGAGGACGGCGGCGCGATCCCGCAGAAGCTCCTCCGGCGGGCTTCCTCGGACGCCATCGTCTCGAGCAAGGCGTCCCTGGCCGAGCGCGACCCGCTCGCTGCGTACATGCGCGACGTACACCGCTACAAGCTGCTCACGCCGGAGCAAGAGCACTCGCTCGCCGTGAAGTACGCCGAAGAGGGCGACCTGGACGCCGCGCGCGAGCTGGTCACCAGCAACCTGCGGCTCGTGGTGAAGATCGCCTACGACTATCGCCAGGCTTACAAGAACCTCCTGGACCTCGTGCAGGAGGGCAACATCGGCCTCATGCAGGCGGTCAAGAAGTACGACCCTTACAAGGGGGTCAAGCTGTCGAGCTACGCCGCCTGGTGGATCCGCGCCTACATGCTGCGCTTCATCCTCAACAACCACCGGTTGGTGAAGGTCGGCACCACCCAGGCGCAGCGGAAGCTCTTCTTCAACCTCAAGAAGGAGAAGGCGCGACTCTCCGCCATGGGCATCGAGCCGACACCCGAGCGCATCGCCGAGCGCCTCAACGTGCCCGAGCACGAGGTGATCTCGATGGACCGACGGCTGAGCGCCGGCGAGGCGTCGCTGGACGCGCCCGTGGGCGCCGGCGACGGTCGCCAGGTGGCCCGCGTGGAGCTGGTTCCGGGTGGCGGCGCGGGCATGGACGACGTGCTGGCCGAGCAGCAGCTGGGAGACCAGCTGAAGGGCAAGATCCACGAGTTCGGTGAGCTGCTCGAGGGCAAGGAGAAGCGCATCTTCGAGGAGCGCCTGCTGGCCGAGGATCCGCGCACGCTGCAGGACCTGGGCACCGAGTTCGGCGTCAGCCGCGAGCGCGTGCGTCAGCTGGAGAAGCGCCTGCTCGGGAAGCTGCGTGAGTACCTCAGCGCGGAGCTGGGTCAGGCCGTCATCGACGTGTACGAGCCGGCCTGAGCGCCGCGGACGAGGCCGCGCAGGCCGAGGGCCTGAAGCCGCCCTGCCGCGGACGGTCGGTGCGGTTCCGACCCCCGCAGCTCGCCGCGGGTGTCGGTGACGTCGTTGCTGGCGGCGGCGCTCTCAGCGGCCCTCAGGGCTCGTCCTTCGCTGCGTCGGGTTCGCCGTCCGGTTTGCCGTCCGGGCGCGCCACGCGCAGGGCCAGGTCGTACGCTGCGGTGCGTGACAGGCTCGTGGTCGCTGCCAGCGCCTTGGCCACGGTCTTGACCGACATTCCGTCCGCCAGCAGCGCCGCCGCGCGCGCCTCGAGGTCGTCGGTGCTGTCGGGCGCGGCGTCGCGCGGGGCGCCCTCCACGACCACGGTGAACTCGCCGCGGGCGCTCTCCTCGAAGTACGCAGCCAGCTCCGAGAGGGTGCCGCGGCGGACCTCCTCGTGCAGCTTGGTCAGCTCGCGGCAGGCCGCGGCACGGCGCTCGGGGAGGGCCAGCGCAGCCAGCTCCGAGAGCGTCTTCCCCACCCGCGAGGGGGCCTCGAAGAACACGCTGGCTGCCGTGTCCTGGACGATGCCCTCGAGCGCCGCCGCCCGCTTGCTGCCCGTGCGCGGCAGGAAGCCCACGAAGCGAAAGTGGTCGCACGGCAGGCCCGACACCACCACTGCGGTGGTGACGGCGCTGGGCCCGGGGATGCCCTCGACGCGGACGCCGAGCGCGATGGCCCGCGCGACCAGGGCGTGACCCGGGTCGCTCACCACGGGCGTGCCCGCGTCCGAGACCAGCGCCATGCGAGCCCCCGCGGCCAGCTCTGCGGCGATGCCGTCCAGCTGCGCGTCCGCCGTGTGCGCGTGCAATGAGCGCAGCCGGGTGGGGATGCCATGATGCGCCGTCAGCACCCCCGTGCGGCGGGTGTCCTCGGCCAGGATGACGTCGGCTTCCCGCAGCACCCGGAGAGCACGCAGGGTGATGTCGTCGAGGTTCCCGATGGGGGTCGAGACGAGCGAGAGCAGGCCGGCCATGGCAAGCGTGTAGCACGGCGCGGCTTTGCCGTGTTCGGGGGCGAGGCGGCTGGTATCCTCTGCCCGATGCAGCCCTTTGAAGCCTATCCAGAGTCCGCACCACACCCGCCGGGCGCGTCGACCGCTCAGAAGGCGCTGGCGGTGGTGGCCATCATGCTCGGTTCGCTGGGCGTCTTGGGCGGCTGCTGCGGGGCGATGGGCAACATGGCGAGCAGCTCGATGCTCGAGGCTCAGGGGCAGGTCTTGGGTGCCCAGGGCATGCCGAACGCGGAGCAGCAGCGTGCCATGGTCGCGGCGATGCAGGAGGTGACGGCGAAGTACGGGCCGTTCCTGGTCCTGGTCCAGCTGCTCAACGCCGTCGCCTCGACGCTGCTCATCGTCGCGGGGGCCTTCATGCTGAGCGCGCACCAGCAGGCGGTGCTGCTGACGGTCATCGCGTGCGGCGCCAACGTGTTGGTCGACCTCGGCCTCGGGACCGTCACGGTGCTCCAGCAGGTCGAGACCGCGCGCGTCACGCGCGGGCTCCTCGTTGGGCCGGAGGCAGACCCGGCCGTGGCGGGCGTCATGGAGACTGCGTTTCAGGCCAGCATGTTCGGGAGCCTCTGCTTCGTGGGTGGCTGGTTGGTGGTGAAGCTCGGCTTCTACCTCGCCAACGTGCTCGTGGCGCGCCGGACCCCGGCCCGCTGAAGCCGTCGCCGCGTGCCGCGCGGTCAGGTTGCCACCCGTCGTCCACGGAGCGCTCGGCGGCATGAGCGCTTCGCCTCGCGCTCGAACCGCGTGCTACGGTTGGTGCGCGTCGCGCAGCACGATGTCCGCCACCAGGGGCGCGTGGTCCGACAGACCAGGGAGCCCCAGCTCGGCGTGGGCAACCCCGAGCGAGGGCGTCACGTAGATGTGGTCCAGCCGCGCGGGCGGATACAGCATGCCGTTGTTCGGCCACGTGTGCCCGAACCCACGCGCACCGGCCAACTCCCACGCGTCGCTCACGTACGCCCGCATGGCATCCGAGAAGCGGCTGTACGGCGTGCTGTTGAGGTCGCCCAGGACCACCGCGGACACTTCTCGGTGCGCTTCGGTCCACGCGAGGATCTGCCGCAGCGCATCCAGGTGCGACGGAAGGAGGTCCCCGGCGGGGGGCGCCGGGTGCACGCACAGCACGCGCAGTGTGCGCCCCTCGTGCGTGAGACCCGCCTCGATGGCGGGCGCCTCGTTGAGATCGTGGGCGCGCACGTCGTGGAGCGGATAGCGCGACAGCAGGCCCATGCCCCATACTCCCTCGCGCACCACCAGGTGCTGATGCGGGTATTCGTCGAGGAAGCCCTCGTCCCGCAGCCCGTCGGCCCAGGCGGGCGAGAGCTCCTGCAGGCAGACGAGGTCCGGGGCTTGGCGCTCCAGCGGCAGCAGCGTGAGCTCCGGGCGTTCGTTCCACCCGTTGCCGTTCACCGTCGCGACGCGCAGCGCGGACCGCGGCCGAGCGTCCGAGGGAGCGCGGAGCGCGATCTGCGGAACCACCCGCACGAGGTGCAGGGCAACGAGACCGAGCGACAGCAGCGTGAGCGCGCGTTGCGCGCGCGCCAGACCGTAGGCCAGCGTCGCGTAGGCCGGCAGCAGCACGAACGGCGTGTACGCGCCCCAGACGAGGAGCAGCCAGCGCTCGTCGCCGAACGCGGCGCGTGTGGCGGTGAAGGCGAGCAGCGTCAGCACCGCCAACCAGGCGAGCGCGTTCCATCGCGGGAGGGCGCTCGGCGTCGGCGGTGCGGCGGTCTCCGAGGGTGCCATCGCGGCGACGATATCGCAGTGGCTGCCATGGCGCAGCCCAGCGCGCGCGCCGTGAGCAGACGCATCAAGCGGTCGGCATCCGTCGCTCACGTGGTAGCCTGCAGGCCCCGAGCGAACCATGGCCGTCGTCCCCCACACCCCCTCGCGCGGCGAGATCATCGACCAGGCGTACCGCGTCGAGGGAGGCCTCGGCGCGGGCGGCGTGGGGGCCGTGCTCAGAGCTACGCGTCTGCGCGACGGCTGCGAGGTAGCGCTCAAGCGGCTGCACTTGCAGCACGCCGCGGATGCCGAGGCGCGGGCGCGCTTCGAGCGGGAGGCGCGGGCGCTGAACGGCCTCGAGCACCCCCACATCATCCGCATGCTGGACTTCGGCTTCGACGAGCTCGGGCCCTATCTGGTGATGGAGCTGCTCGAGGGGCGCTCGCTGGACCGTGTATTGGCCGAGAGTCCCATCCCCCCCGAGCAAGCCGTCGCCCTCGCCCGGCAGGTGGCCGCGGGGCTCGCTGCGGCGCACGCGGAGGGGGTCGTACACCGCGACGTCAAGCCCGAGAACATCTTCGTCGTCCAGCCCGACAGCCCGCACCCGCTCGCCAAGCTGCTGGACTTCGGTCTGGCGCGCTTCTTCGACCGAGACCGCTGGGCAGAGAAGGAGTCCCTCACACGTGACGGCGCCGTGCTGGGCACGCCGCTCTACATGCCGGCAGAGCAGAGCCTCGGACAGAAGGCCGACACGCGCTCCGACGTCTACGCGCTGGGGGTCGTCCTGTTCGAGATGTTGGCCGGCGCGCCCCCGTTCGACGGCGCTGACCGGCTCGCGTTGGTGCGTGCCCACGCCATGTCGCCGCTGCCGCCGATCGATCAGCACAGGCGCGGGCTCACGCTGAGCCCCGCGCTGCACGCCGTCGTGGAGCGAGCGCTGGCGAAAGACGCCAACCAACGCTACGCCGACGCCGTGACGCTCCACGCGGCGCTCGCGTCGGTCCCGCACCCCGCGGCATGGCTCCGGTGAGCGCCAAGGAACCCAGGCCTCTCCCATGAACCCACACGACCCGAGCCTGCTCGATACCGTGCACGACGACACGTTGGGTCGCCTCGTGGATGGCCGCTATCGGGTGCAGCACGTGCTCGGGCAGGGGGGGCTCGGGCGGGTGTACGCCGCCATGGACGAGCGCCTGGGGCGGCAGGTGGCCATCAAGGTGCTCTTGGCGGAGCACGCGGAGACGCCTTCCCTGCGGGCGCGCTTCGAGAGGGAGGCGCGCGCGCTCTCAGCGCTGTCGCACCCCAACATCGTCACCATCACCGACTTCGGCTTGGATGGCGAGCGGGCGTTCGTCGTGATGGAGCTGCTGGCGGGTCATGACCTCGCCCAGCTGCTGCAGCGTGAGCGGCCGGACATCGGTCGCGCCCTATTCCTGATGCGCGGGGTGCTCTCCGCGCTGGCTTACGCCCATGCCCTGCACATCGTGCACCGCGACCTCAAGCCATCCAACGTGATGGTGCGCGTACTCCCCGACGGTAGCGAACACGTCGCTGTGCTCGACTTCGGGCTCGCCAAGTTCTTGGACGAGGACAAGGTGGACGCCGCCATCACCACGGCTGGCGCGATGGTGGGCACGCCGGCCTACATGTCGCCCGAGCAAGCGTGCGGTGTCCCGGCGGACGCTCGCAGTGACGTCTTCAGCGCCGGGCTGTTGCTGTACGAGATGCTGGTGGGGCAGGCCCCCTTCGCCGAGTGCTCGGGGCCCGAGCTGCTGCGCAAGCGCCTGGTCGAGCCCTCGCCGCCGTTGTCGGTGGCCGCGCCGCATCTGGGTGAGCAGCCCGAGCTGCAACGCTTGCTGGATCGGGCCCTGGCAGCCGAGGTGGACCACCGGTTCGACGATGCGCGTGAGATGCTGCAGGCCTTGGATGCATTGCCCTTGGACTTGCTGCGGTACAGCGGCGCGTCCATCAGCGGGGCGGCCGCGCTTCCTCCATCCTCGGCAGCGTTCCCGTCGGGTCCGGGTGCTGGGCCCGTGGCGGTGATGCCCGTGGCGAGCGCTGTGCCATCGTGGGAGCGGAGCACGTCCACGGGGCGTAGCGTGGCGCTCACGTCGAGCACCGAGGGCGCCGCCGTCGTGTCCTCGGGTTCCAGCGTCCGCTTGTTCGTTGGGTTGGCCGCGCTCGCTGGCGGGGGCCTGCTGACGCTCGGCGCACTGGCGCTGTGGTACTTCGGGTCGCAGGCCGACGACGTTCCTGCCACCGTCGCGCCTCCGCCCATCGTCGCCGCCGAGGAGCCCGTCGTCGCTGCCGAGGAGCAGCCCGCGGCGCTGCCACCGGCCCGTGATCCGTGGCGCCCCCGCCGCCGCTTGGACGAGCAGATGCAGAGCGTCTACTCACGCCTCGAGCGTGGCTCGCAGCCGTCTCGTCGGTCGCTCGGCCGGCTCGCGGCCTACGCCAGCAACCACCCGACCGATCCGCGCCCCCGCCTGCTGCTGGCGCGCGCGTTCGAGGCCCAGGACTGGCTGAGGGATGCGTTGTCCGAGCTCGAGCGGGCGCTCGCCATGGACCCGAGCGTGCGCGGCGACCCGCACGTGCTCCGCATCCTGCTGCGAATCCTCGAGTCGCCCACCTACCACGACGGCGCGGCGAACCTCATCCGCACCTACTTCGGCGAGGAGGCCCGCCCGGCCTTGCGCAGCGCCATCGTCGCCGCGTCGCGCCCCGAGGTGGCCGAGCGCCTGCGCGCCTTCGAGGCAACGCTCTAGGACCTCGCAGACGGACCAACGCACGGACATGCTCCGCCCCGACGCAGAACCCCCTGGCCCTCGGGACGCCCTGAAACCCGCGACACGTCGGCTTCACAGGGTCGGGCTCATCGCGTTGGTCCTCGCCGCCGTCGTCGGACTCGCCGTCGCGCTCTACGTCGCGGTCTATCTCCCGCTGCGATGGGGTCGCACGGTCACCCGCTTCGACGACGTTCACACGTTCGCGACCCACGGGCGCGAGCTGCTCCTCGTCCGCGGCGCCCGGGACGAGCCGGGCGAGCTGTGGCAGGTGGACCTCGACGACGGTCGAGAGCGGCGCCTCTTCGCCGCAGCGGGGCACGCGCATCGTCTCGCCTTCGACAGCCGTTGGATCGTCTTCCACATCACCGACAGCCAAATGCGGGGCCGCCTCGTCGTCGGTGACCGAGAACGACTCGCGTTCTGGGAGATCCCTCTGTTCGGCGTCGCGGACGTCGCCGTCGGAGGAGGGCACATCTACGTCGTGAGCGGGGGGTGGCTCCACGTCGTCGCGGACGGCCGCTTGGTTCGGCTCGCCGAGTCAGCCGACCGGGTCGCCGTCAACGATCGCTACGTGGTCTGGGTCAGCCGCAGCCAGCGGCGCGTGCAGCGGCTCCCGCACCCGACCGGGACAGCGCCCGAGGCTCCGACCACGCTCCTCGAGAGCGAGCTGGCTCCCCGGGACGTCGCGCTCGACGACGATGTTGCCTACGTGCTCCTCCACCATCGTCGCGACGACAACGACCGCTCCGGTCGGCTCGTTCGCGTGCCTCTCGACGGATCGGCTCCGACGACCATGGCGCGCGACCTCAACATGCCACAAGAGCTCCTCATCACCGACCGGGATGTCGTCTTCGTCAACAACCGGCCGATCGACCGGGACGGCGCCCGGAGCGAGCTCCTCGCGGTGCCGCGCTCCGGCGGCTCGACCCGTCAGCTTCTCGATGGAAGCCACTGGGGCCCCCTCGGCCTCGACCGTGACGGCATCCTCCGGTTCGACCAAGGTTGCCTCATCCGCCGACTCCCGTGAACGCCTCCACTGCGCCGGGCCCTGCGGCGGTCCCAGCCGCTGCCCAGCCCAACCTTCACCCGCTCGTGCGCCGCTCTTGCCCAGTCTTGGCTCCGCCGTGGCCCCGGCGCAGGATGTCCATCATGGTGACGCCCTTGATGTCCACGTTCCGCTCTCCCCGCCTCGTCCTCACACGCCCATGCGCGCTCTCCTCGGCACGGCGCTCGCTCGCGCAATGGGTCGCGCTGCTGCTGGGGGGGCTCGCGGTCGCCGGGTGCGACGGGGCCGCGCCTCTCTGTTCCGCGGCCGACGTGTCCGTGAGCCTCCCGACGTCCGATGCGCTCTACTGGTGGGCGGGCGACGAAGCGCCGCGTCCCACGTACGTGGTCACGCGCACGGGCGACACCGCCTGTCGTCTCGAAGCGAGCACGGACACGGCGGGCGTCACGGCCACCTACGACGACGCAGCGGGGGAGTTGCAGGTGGAGCTCTCGCCGCGAACTCCTGCGGGGCTTCACCACGTGCAGGTCTCTCTCGCCGGGGCGGACGTGTCGGCCGAGCTGACGCTCACGCTGCGCCACCTGCCCGAGCCCCCACGGGACGCCAGCCGCCATGTGGTGGTGCTCGGCGTGGACGGCCTGCGCCCCGACGCCATCGCGCCCGCTCGGACGCCCACGTTGGACATGCTCTTCGCGCACGGGGTGGGCACCTTCGCGGCCCAGACGCAGCTCACGGGGGACACGGTGTCGGGTCCAGGCTGGGCGTCGATCCTCACGGGCACGGAGGTGGAACGCCACGGCGTGACGAGCAACGAGACGGCCGTCATGGAGGGCATCAGCCGCGCCGTCCCCACGCTGCTCGGGTCCGCGTTCGACGCGGGCCTCGACACGGGGCTGATCGTGCACTGGCTACAGCTGCCGCTGCTGGTGGAGAGCGGCCCCGCCGCGGGCTTCCGCTTCGGGGACGACCCCATCGTCGCGAGCACCGCGGTGCGCTACCTGACGCAGCCCCGCGACCTGTTGTTCCTGCACTTCGACGACTGCGACCACGCGGGGCACGCCACGGGCTACGGGCCCGAGAACCCGGACTACATCGCGGCCGTCGAGGGTGTGGACGCGAACGTGGCGACCGTCATCGACGGCGTCTTGGCCCGGCCCACCTACGCCGAGGAGGCGTGGATGTTCGTGCTCGTGACCGACCATGGCGGGGAGGGCACGGGGCACGGGGCGCGCAACCCCATCAACCGCACCATCCCGCTGCTGTTCGTGCGTCCGGGCGTGACGCCTGCGACGCTCGACGCAGCGAGCCACATGGACGTGACGCCCACCGTGCTGCGCTACCTCGGGATCGAGAGCAGCGCGTCGTACGATGGTCGGGTCGTGACGGAGGCGCTGCCGTAGCGCGGCAGGGGTCTGGTCCGCTACCTTCGCGGGTGATGAGCAGCCTGCGCGACATCGGCGTGCGCCTCCACGCGCACTACATCTTCAACTGCTACGTCGTCGAGGATGGCGGGGCTGGCGCGCCGTGTGTGGTCGACGCCGGCATACCGCTCAACGGCCGCGCCGCGCTCACGTCGCTGCGCGAGCTCGGCGCGGGTTCGGAGGCGGTCCTCACGGCCACGCACGCCCACAGCGATCACGTCGCGGGTCTGCCGCTGCTCCACGAGGCGACCGCGGCCGGCATCTGGCTGCCCCGCAAGGTGCAGGACTACGTGCAGGGGGAGGCGCCCCGCAGCCCTGGTCCCCGGGCCATGCTGCAGTTCGTACCCGTCTTGTTCCAGCAGCCGTTGCATTGGGCAGCCCTGCGCGAGGCGCTCGACACCGCGAAGGACGCGGGCTTCGGGGTAGGGGAGTTCCGCTTCGACCCGCCCGTGCGCGGCTACCTGCGCGACGGGCGCGAGCTGCCTGGCGCGCCCGACTGGGAGGTGCTGGAGACGCCGGGACACACCGACTGCTCCACCTGCCTCTGGAACGCGAAGACGCGCACGCTCATCTCGGGGGACACGGTGGTCTCGGTCAACGGGCGCGCGTGGTTCAACCCGGAGTACGTCGACGAGGCCGCCTCGGCGTGCACCGAGGAGCTGCTCCGGCAGCTGCCCGTCGAGCACCTGCTTCCCGGTCACGGACTGCCCGTATCGGGACCCCGCGTCATGGCCGAGGCCCTCTCGTTCCGGGAACGTCCGCGGGGCTGGTCGGCGCTCTCGTGCTTCAAGCCGCGCGCGTCACGTTGACCGATCCGACGCGCGCTCAGCCCAGCGCGGCGGCGTACGCGTCGGGCTTGAAGCCCACGAGCACCACGTCGTGCCCGATCAGCAGCGGGCGCTTGATGAGCATGCCGTCGGCCGCGAGCGCCTCGCTGGCCTCACGCAGCGAGAGCCCGTCGACCTTGTCCGCCCACCCGCCGCCCCGGTAGGACTGACCGCTGGTGTTGAAGAAGCGCTTGAGCGGGAGCCCGGAGCGCGTGATGGCGTCTTCGATCTGAGAGGCCGTTGGGGGGGTCGTCGCGATCGGGTGCGCGGCGACGGCGACGTCGTGCTCTGCGAGCCAGCGCGCCGCCTGCTTGCACGTGCTGCACGTGGGGTGGTGGAAGAACAGCAGCGTGTCGCGGCGCTTGCTCATGGGGCCTCCTCTTCCGCGTCCGCTCCCGGCGGGGGGTCTTCGTCATCACCTTCGTCGTGCACACCGTCGGCACCGTCGCTCGGCGCTGGCGCCGGCGCTGCCGTGGGTGCCGCCGTGGGGGTCGGCGGAGCGGCTGGCGCGGGATCCGTGGGGGTCGGCGGAGTGGG
Organism: Sandaracinaceae bacterium; assembly: GCA_020633055.1. NCBI lineage: Bacteria > Pseudomonadati > Myxococcota > Polyangiales > Sandaracinaceae > Sandaracinaceae bacterium. The sequence continues at coordinate 13,169 of JACKEJ010000012.1, forward strand.
TGGCGCTGGCGCTGCGGGCGTCGGTGGAGGTGTCGGCGCGGGGCGGGCCGGAGCGGCTGTTTCGGCGGGCCTCGTCGGTACCGTCGCAGGCGGCCTGTCGTCCTCGTCGTCTGGCGCGATGTTCATGCGCGTGCTGCCCGCCGCGCTGCTGCGGATGCCACCCCCCATGGAGCCGCCCAGTCGGTACTGAAGGGCCCCGTCGGACGTACGGGCGCGCGCGAGCGTCGGCACCGAGTCGAGCAGGCTGATCATCGCCCTCGCGCGATCCGATTGCTGGCGATAGGCGTCGAGGATCTTCAGGCGCACGAGCAGGTCCAGCCGCGACTGACGCAGGGGCTGCATCAAGTTGATGCTGCCTTCGCCGTCCAGCTCGGCGTCTTCGCCCCGAGACCGCAGCCGCTGCACCGTCGCGACGCCGCCCTCGATGGCGAGTCGGATGGTCATGCGCCCGGCGTTGATGCGCTCGAGGGTGATGCCGTTGGGCATCCCCGGGAGCCGCAGCTTGGCCTGCCCGTCGCCGATGGTGAGGCCCTCCGTGCGCAGGTCAACGTGCCCCGACGCCGCGCTGATGTCCTCCGGGAGCGTGACGTCGATGTTGCCGGAGAGCGTGCCACCCAGCGGGAGGCCCAAGAACGCGCGGATGATGGACACGCCCCCCAGGCGCACGGGCTCGACGACGTTCAGCACGAGGGAGCTCTCGTCGCCGTACTCGAGCTCGCCCTCGATGGCGCCGCCCGCGAGCCGAGCGTCGAAGGTGACCGCGACCGTCCCCGAAAGCAGCGACAACAGCGAGATGCGCGCGTTGACCTCTTCGAAGACGACGTCGACCGTGGGCTCCTCGCCTTCACCTGGCCTGATCACGCGCACGCCGCGCGCCTCGACTCCGGTGAACCACGACGGTTCGAGCTCCAGGATCTCCAGCTGGTACCCGCTGGGCCGCCGGTTGCCCCGCGCGTCCTTCGGGAACTCCACCTCCTGCACGATGCGGTCGCGCACGCGCTCGTAGGGGAACGTGAGGTACGCGAAGAGCCAGAAGAACGTCCAGAAGAACGTCGAGTAGCCCATGAAGCGCAGCGCCTTGCGAGCTCGCGGCCCCATCAGTTCGCCTCCGTGTCGCCAGCGGCCGCTCGGGGCGAGTGGACCTGCTTGTCGTAGGCGCTCACCCCGACCTCGACGTTGAAGTTGCCCGCGTCTCGGTAGCGGTCGATCTGCAAACGGGACACGGCCACCGGGTACTCGCTGCGGTCGATGTCCCGCAGCATCTGGAGCACCCCGTCGATGCCCACGTCCGGGATGCGCACGCGCACGCCGCGGCGCATGTAGTTCCCCAGCGCGAGCTCTGGCTGGTCGTTGATCTCGCGCAGGGCGAGGCCGTACGCCTGCGCGCGCTGCTCCACGTAGCCACCCAGCGCAGGGGCCCGGTTGGCGTAGCGCTCGTTGTTGGCCTCGTTCTCTGCCGCGATGCGTGCCAGGCGCGGTCGGGCCTGCTCGATCTCACGCATCACGGCGCGCAGCTCCTCGTTCTCGGTCTCCATGTCCGACACGGCGGCCGTCATGAAGAAGATGGGCAGCAACACCACGATGGCGACGAACACCACGCCGAGCAGCGCGACCAGGCGGCGCTCTCGCTCGGTGAGGTCCTCGTACGCGTCTCGCGCTGGCTTCAAGACGTCACTGATTGCCACGGCCGCGCCTCCCGTTGGTTCCCGCGGAGCCCTCTGCTTCGGGGTCTGGTTGGTCGCCCGGGCAGCGGATCTCTGCCTCGATGCGGTAGGAGAGGATGTCGTTGCGCGAGCTGGTGGCCCCGGGACGCACGTCCGTGAAGCAGTCGTGCGCCTCGAGCGCCGCGGCGATCGCGTCGCGCTGGGTCACGCTGGCCACCGTGCCCTGGATCTCCAGGTCCCCGTCGCGGGCCTCGTCATCGAAGGAGATGGTCAGACGGCGTGTGGTGTGCTCGGCGTCGGCGGGGATCAGCTCGGCGATGGCGCCCATGACCTGATAGGCGCCCATCCGCGGCATGGGGTCGCGCTCGCTCGCGCCGCCCTGGATGAGGGTGCGCGCCTGCTCCGGAGACTCCGTGCGTTGGCGGAACATGCGGTGCGTCATCGCGCCCAGCTCTGCGCGGAGCTCCCCCCGCTCCGTGTCGAGCACCGTGTAGCGCGTGTACAACGAGATGGCGAAGCACGCGAGCACCGCCGCCGCGGAGAACGCGAGCAGCTTCCCGTAGCGACGCAGCTCCCCGGCCGCGTGCCGTGAGACGAACTCGCCCTGCCGCAGGTTGATGCGTTGCCCTTTGACAGCCGCGCGTCCGGCGAGCGCCGCCACGCGCATGAACGCGGGAAGGAGCGCCTCCGGAACCATTCCGTCCCCGGCTGGCAGCGCCACCGTCTCGACGTCGTGTCCCAGCGTCTCGCTCAGCCAGTCGCGCGTCTCGGCCTCGGTGCTGCTCTCACCACCCACCAGGACGCGTTCGAGAGGCGCGCCGCCCTTCATGCGGTGGCTCGCGACGCTGCGCCGCAGCGACCCCGCCAATTCCTCGACCGCCCCCGCCTCGCCCTCACGGATTGCGTCCATGCCCACCGACAGCGTGCGCGCGTGCACGGTGCGGCCCGCCTCGACGATGCAGACGTCGATGCTCTCGTGCCCGAGGTGGATCAGCAGCACGGGCGCGGGGGACTGCAGCGCCGTGAGCAGGGGCACCAGACCGTCCAACGTGGCGGCGCCCGCAGCCAGCTGGCGCGGTTCGACTCCAGCCAGGGAGAACTCGCGCAGGCTCTCGGCCACGTGCTCTCGACGGACGGCCGCGGCCAGCAGCGTGATGGTCAGCTCGGCGCTTCCGATAGCCTGGTGATGGATGACGGCGTCGGAGACGTCGAACGGGAGCACGCCCTCGAGCTCGCCCGGCAGCACGTCGTCCAGACGCTTCGCTGCGCCCGCCGGGAGCGTGATGGGTCGCAGGCTGACCTGCCGTCCGTCGAGGTGGACGTGGATGCCGTCTGGGGTGCGTCCGCACTGCTGCAGCACCTCACGCACGGCCAGCGCCACGGGGGTGAGCGGCACGGCGGGCGGGACGTCCTCGTCGCCGTCGCTCCCGCGTTCCCGCGCGTCGTCGGCTTCGTCCGCGTCTGGGATGATGTCGTCGTCGTCCAGGCCGTCTACGGCGGCGAGCGTCGGGAAGACGTTCGGCTGCATGGGCGCTGGCACCTGCCCGAGCGGATTCGCGGGGCTCGGGGGTGGGAAGGCGACCGCCGGGCGGATGGGAGCCTCGACGTAGCGCTCGAGCACCGTGCTGCGCAGCGCGACGTTGATGAGCGCTCCGCGCACCACGCCTCTGTCGATCTCGAGTCCAAGGATGCGTGCCATCAGTCCACCCGGTAGTAGTGAAAGATGCCGAGGCCCGGCATGGAGCCGCCGTTGGGCGGGGGAGGGGTCCAGCGGTCGTGGAAGTTCATGACGGTGTTCAGTCTGACCCGCGCGCGGCCCGAGCTACCGGTGACGCGGATGGTGAGGATGCGTGCCGCGGTGACGAACGAGCGGTCGAGGTCCGCGCGCGCGGTCTGGGGGATGGTCACGGGCGTGAAGAGCAGCGGGTTGTCCTCGCCGAGGAAGCCACGCAGCATGGGGTAGAGGTCACGCGAACCGCCGCGCCCCTCGAGGAAGTTGAGGAAGTCGCTGGAGCGCGTGAAGAAGGGCACCTGGATGATGCTGCGCGCCGTGTTCGTCAGCTGGATGAACTTGGCGGCTTCGCCCGGGTCCGTACACAGCGTCTGCTGCGGGATGATCGAGCACACGCGCGCGAGCAGCACCTCGGGAGGCGCCTCGTTCGGGTTCACGGAGCCGCTGCCGTAGATGGTCACCGCGCGCGCCTCGGGGTCGTCCTGCCGTGGCTCGATGAACGTGGCCCAGAAGTCGTCGCCCACGCCGCGCAGCAAGCGGAGCTCCTCGAGCGAGTCGAAGGGTGCGTTCTTGGGGTCGTAGGGGTCGTCGAAGCGCCGGTAGGGGTTGTCCTCGCTCCCCTGGTTGTCGACGGTGCCGGCGCCCGGGTCGAACGTGGTCTGGTCGGTGTCGCCGTCCCACCAGTCGATCATCCCGGACACGATGTCCTGACGCGACGAGAACTGACCGTCCGCGTCCTGGCGGCCGAAGAGCGGGTCGAAGGGGCTCGGCTGCTGGTAGCCGCCCACCATCGCGAACACCTGCATGGCCACGCTGCGGCGCGCGTCGTCGCCGGTCAGGTTCAGCGGCTGGTTGACGTTGATCTTGGAGTTCTCGGCCAGCGCGACGATCTCGCAGCGCCCCGGGGTGCCGTCGAGGCCCTGCGTGGTGCCGAAGTCGAACGGCACCTCGGCGGGCTCGCCGTCCGCCTCGGCCTGTTCGCGCGCCGCCTGGCCCGCGCGGTCGTTCCGACAGAAGGGGCGCAGCAGCAGGTCGGCGTAGGTCCACACGGGCAGCTGCGGCGGCGGGCGGCCGACCATCGCCTGATAGATGGGCAGCACCACCTGCCGAATGGCAGGCTCGTTCGCGACGAGCAGGCGCGTCAGGTTGAGGCCGCTCTTGGCCATGTACTCGGCGCGCAGCGAGTCGCGCTCCTGCGCAGAGGTCGCGAAGGCCGCGCCGGTGGTCTCGTGCAGGTCGGCCAGCAGCACCGACAGGATGGTGATGGCCGTGATGGCGATGATGAGCGCGATGCCCTTCTCTCGCGGGTCCCCCTGCGCGCTGCGCGGACGCGTCCGCCGCGCGTGGGCGCGCGAGTCGGCGGAGCGTGCGAGCGGGGCGAACCCGCGCGGGGTGTGGCGGCGGGCGGTCATGGGTTGTAGCTGGCGTGGTTGAGGGCCCACACCATCGGCAGCGAGGCGCGTGTGCCGTAGGTCACGGTCCGGTTGCGGTCGCGTGGGTGCGGCACCTCGAGGGTGATGCGCACCTGCGACGGTAGGCGGTTGACCTGGCCCGTGCCCTGGGTGGTGTCCCAGCTGCGCACCCACTCCTTGCTGGTGGGATCCAGGTACTCGAGGTCGAAGGAGTGGATGTCCTCCACCATGATCTCGACCTGACCCCCACGTGTGGGGTCGTCGTCGATGCGGTTCTGCTCGCGCCGCGCCAGCACCTGCCGGCGGCTGTCCTCGGGGTCGCGCGTGACGAAGTAGCTGAGCTCGTTCTGGTCGCTCTCGTGCGCGTTCCGGTACAGGCGCTGATGTGAGAAGGACGTGAAGTCGACGCGGTCGTGGCCGCTGTGGTCGTGCCCGATGAACGCGGTGTGCACCGTGAGCAGCGCCGGGCTGCTGGGGCGGTGCGTCGACACGTAGGCCATGCTCAGCTCGCGCGCCATGCGCTCGAGGGCCATCTGGATGACGTGCATACGATCCAGGTCTGCCTCGACGCGCGCCTTGCTGCGCGACGTCTGCGAGAACGCGGTCCACACCATGGTCGCGACGATGCCCATGATCGTGATGGCGATCATCGCTTCGATGAGCGTCATGCCGCGCGACACGCGCATACCACGGAGCGTGCGCCGCCTCATGGTGTCGTCGTCTCCCCGGCGTCAGGGGCCGCGGGCGGTTGCTCGCCCACCACGTACTGCACCACGTCGAAGCTGCGCTCAGTTTCGCCCTCCGTGTAGAAGACCTCCACGGTCACGCGCCGTACCTGTTCTTCGATGTGCGGTTTGAGCACGGGGTACGCGATGCCGATGGCCATCTCGGCCAGACCCGACGTGTCCGTGCCGCCGCCGAGGAAGTCACCCATTGCGAGCGCGGGACCCTCGTCGTCGCCCATGCCGGGCAGGCCGGCGGTCGCGCCGTCCTCGCCGCCACCCATGTCGCTCGGGAGCACCACCCGGTCGATGTGCCACTCGCAACGGAAGCCCGGCATCTCGGCCCCCTCGCAGCACTCGTCACGCCCGTGATCGTCGATGGCGGGCAGGCCCTCGTTCGCGATCTGCTCCTCCACCTCGCCCATCTTGCAGCGCGCCAGCAGCGACGCGGTGCTGATGTTCCGTGAGCGGGCGGCGGTGCGCATGGCGCCCACCTGACTCGAGAAGATCGCCGTGAGCGACAGCGCCAGGATCGCGACGGCGACCATCACCTCGAGCAGCGTGAAACCAGCGGTGAGGGCACGCCGCGTCATCCCGGGTCCCTCACTTCCTGCGGGCCCTCGTCGGACAGCTCCTCGGGCTCGTAGGCGTAGTTGTAGATGCGCCCGCGGCCCGTCAGCGGGTGGATGACCACCGAGAACACGCGGTCCGAGCTGTCTGCGAGGTGGATCACCGCCTGCTGCGTGCGGCCTCCGGGGAAGAAGTAGATGGACGCGCGCCCCGCTTCACGGGGCTCCTCTTCGTGCGGGGTCATGACCCGCAGGATGCGGATGTTGTCGCCCAGGGCCTGCGGCTGGTAGCGGGCGAGAGCCTCGCCGTCCTCGTTGGAGATGGGCCCGAAGGGTGAGCGCCCGAAGCTGGGCGTGAAGGTGTCCACCAGGCGCGCCTGCGCAGCCGACCACGGGTCCACGGCGGCCAGGTCTCCGTCCGTCTCGTCCAGCTCCACGCGCGTGTCGTCGTCCGTCCGCGCCAGGAACACCCGGCCGTCCGCCTCCTCGAACGACAGGCTGCCCGAGTCGATGTCGAGCACCATGCGCACTGTCCGCCCGCGTACGACGGAGCGATGGTACGCGAAGCGCGCGCCGGCCACCGTGCGGACGCACGCCGAGCGCAGCTTGGCGCGGGTCACCGAGTTGAGGGCGATGGTCGCGCCTCCCGCCGCGAGCGCCATGATCACCACCACGATCATGACCTCGATCAGCGTCATGCCCGCTGCGCGCCCCGCGCCCCCCGCACGCCACGCGCGCGACCGCCCCCGGCACCTCGGGGAGCCGTGCGGCGGGGCTGTGTCGAGCATGCGCAGGGCGGGGGTCATGGCTCAGATGTCGTCTTCCGTGCCCATGTTCCCGTCGGGCCCGGCGGAGTGCACCGTCACTTCGCTGCCGCTGCACTCGATGCTGAAGTCGTTGTCCCACGCGTCCTTGAGGCGCGTGCTGCTGCTGAGGTAGCCGCCTGCGAGGTCCTCCATGGTGGGGCAGCCCTCGCCGGGGTTTTCGATGAAGTACTGCTGCGCCGCGCTCGTGACGGTCATGGCGTCCGTGCGGGTCTGCGTGACGCGCGCGCGCTGCAGGCGCGGGATGACGGCCACGCCCACGGCGGTGGCCATGAGCGCCATGATCACGACGACGATCATGATCTCGACCAGCGTCATGCCGCGCGTGCTGCGGGCACGGACGAGGCGCGCCAGGCGGGCCAGGCCCCGTGCACGCGGGGAGGGCGCGGGGAGGGCGGGGGTGAGGGCAACGGGGGCGTTCGGGCGGGTCATGTTGGTCTCGTTTCTGCGTCCGTGGACGCGGCCAGAGGGAGCGGGGCTACTGGATGTTGTCGTCGACGAGGAAGTCGCCGCTCGGGCCCGCGGACACCACCTCCTGGGTGTCTGGGTCGTCCGGCGCGGGGCACGTCAACAGGATGGCGTTGCCCCACGCGTCGCGGGGCTCGCCGTGCAGATAGGTCATGCGCCCGCGGGGCGGGTGCAGCATCTCGGTCATGTTGCGCGGACAGCGCCCCAGGTCGGCGCGGAAGCGTGACACTGCCCGGTGGATCTGCCCGATGGTCGCGCGCGTGTCGCTGCGGCGCTGCCGGTTGGCGGCGGCGCGCGTGACGAGCAGCGCCAGCACCCCCAGCACCAGCAGCCCCAGCACGACGCTCAGGCGCGAGCGCTCGAGGAAGCGACGGATGCCACGGCGGTCCTCCCAGGGGAGCCGCACCGAGCTTGCTTGTTGTCGCCTGCGAGCCATCTACGCGCACCTTCACTGAACGAACTCGGAGATCTGCATGAGGGGCATGAGGATGGAGAACGCGATGCCACCCGAGCCGGCCCCCATGAACACGATGATGAGCGGCTCGAGCATCGCGGTCATCGCCTGCACCCGCACCTCGATCTGCTGGTCGTAGGCCACGGCGACGTTCTCGAGCATCTCCTCCAGCTGACCGGAGCGCTCGCCGATGGCGATCATGTGCGTGACGATCGGCGGGAACGCGCCGCTGGCCTTGAGCGGCTTCGCCAGGCCCTCGCCCTCGCGCACGCTCTCACGGGCGACGTCGATCACGGCCATCAGCTCTTGGTTGCCGAGCACGTTGCGCGTGATCTCCATGGCGCGCAGCACGGGTACGCCGCTGCGCAGCAGCGTGGCCAGGGTGCGCGCGAAGCGCGTGACCGCCACCATCACCAGCAGCTTCCCGAACAGAGGCACGCGCAGCGAGAGGTGGTCGAACTTGGCGCGTCCGGCCTCGGTGGCCAGCCAGCGGCGGAACCACACGACGCCGCCGATGATCATCCCCAGCAGCGCCCACCAGTAGTCGGTGAGCACCTTGCTCACGAAGATCATCACCTCCGTGTACCAGGGCAGCGCCTGCTCGAAGTCCTCGAAGATGCCCGTCACCTTGGGCACCACCACCGTCATCATGACCGCCATGATCCCGAGGCTCATGATCGTCATGAACGCCGGGTAGGCCATGGCGCTTCCCACCTTCCCCTTGAGCTTGGCCTGGTTCTCCAGGAAGTCGGCCAGGCGCGCCAAGACCACCTCGAGCGTGCCCGACGCCTCGCCCGCCGCCACCATGTTCACGAACAGGTTGGGGAAGACCTTCGGGTGCGCCTTGAGGGCGTCGGCGAACGCCTCACCTTCGTTGACGCGGTTGCGTGCCTCCGTGAAGGCCGCCTTCAGCTCGGGGTGCTCGACCTGATCGATGAGCGCGGTCAGGCCCTCGACGAGCGGGATGCCGCTGCGCAGCAGGATGGCCAGCTGCCGCGTCGCCACGGCGACCTCCATGGTGCCGAGTCGATTGAAGTACTTCTTGAAGTCCACCTCGCGCGCGGCGCGCTTGGCGGCGTCGGCCTTCTCGAGCACCTCGGTGGCGAGGATGCCCTCTTTGCGCAAGAGGGCCCGCACGGCCTTGGCGTTGTCCGCGTCACGCACGCCCTTGACGTTCTTGCCCTTGGCGTCGATGCCTCTGTACGCATAGACGGCCACTACATCTCCCCGGCTTGAGTGGCGGCGAGCACCTCTTCGATGCTGGTGATGCCGGCGATGACCTGACGCGCGCCGTCTTCGCGCAGCACGCGCATGCCGTTGCGGCGCGCGGCGCGCTGGATGGCCTTCGAGTCGGCCGCCGGGTCGAGGATGACCTTGCGCACCTCGTCGTCGAGCATCATCAGCTCGTAGATGCCGATGCGGCCGCGGTAGCCCTTGTGGCCGCAGTTCTCACAGCCGTTGGTGGACGGCTGGTAGAAGAGCAGCTCGCCCTCGGCGCTGCTCTTGGCCACGCCCGCCGAGTCGCTGCCCAGCACGGTGCTCGCGGCCGCGCGACGCAGGTCGGCCAGCGTCTCGTCCAGGTGATCCATCTCGAGGCCCAGCTCGAGGAAGTGGTCGGTGGTGGGACGGTAGGGCACCCGGCAGTACGGGCACAGGCGCCGCACCAGGCGCTGCGCGAGCACCGCCATGACCGAGGTGGTGATGTTGTACCGCTCGACGCCCATCTCCACGAGGCGGGTGACGGCGCCCGGGGCGTCGTTGGTGTGCAGCGTGGACAGCACCAAGTGACCCGTGAGCGACGCGTGGACCGCGATCTCGGCCGTCTCCTGGTCGCGGATCTCACCGACCATGATGACGTCCGGGTCCTGACGGAGGAAGCTGCGCAGCGCGGCCGCGAAGGTGAGCCCGATCTTGGGCTGCACGTGCAGCTGGCCGATGCCGGGGAGCTCGTACTCGACGGGATCCTCGGCCGTCAGGATGTTCACGTCCGGCTCGTTGATCATGTTCAAGCAGCCGTAGAGCGTGGTGGTCTTACCGGAGCCCGTGGGACCCGTGACCAGCACGATGCCGTTCGGGCGGTGCACCAGGTGCTTGATGCTCTCCAGCTGGCGCCTCGCGAACCCGAGGTCCGAGAGGTCCAGCATGACGTTCTCTTTGTCGAGCAGACGCATCGTGACGCGCTCGCCCTTGGCCGTCGGGATGGTCGAGACGCGCACGTCCACCACCTTGCCCGCGATCTTCTTCGTGATGCGCCCGTCTTGGGGGAGGCGCTTCTCGGCGATGTTGAGCCCGGCCTCGATCTTCACGCGCGCCACGATGGACGGTAGGAAGCCGCGGTGGGCCTCCTTCCAGGGCACGAGCTTGCCGTCGATGCGGTAGCGCACCACGACCTTGTCGTCGGTGGGCTCGATGTGGATGTCGGACGCGCGCTCGCGCACGGACGTGAAGAACAGGTTGTTGACCCAGCGGATGACCGGCGCCTCGTCGGTCATGTCGATGATGTCGAGCAGCTCCTCGGAGTCGCTGTTGTCCTTCGCCTCGTTGAGCGCCGCCTCGTCGCGCCGCTCGTAGATGCGGTTGATGGCGTCGTCGATGGCCATCGCGGGGACGGCGATGGGCTGGACCTTGCGGCCCAGCAGCGCGCGCAGGTCGTCGAGAGCGTAGGGGTCCATCGGGTCGGAGACGGCCACCTGCACGCGCCCGCCGCGGTCGCTCATGGGGACCACGCGGTGGTGGCGCGCGAACTGGATGGGCACCTTGGCGACGAGGTCCTCCGGCACGCTGCCGACCGCGATCTCGCGCGCGAAGGGCATGCCCATCTCGTCGGCCAGCGCCTTGACCAGGATCTCCTCCTCCACCGTCTGGGCGGCGAGCAAGAGCTCCTTGAGCGGCACGTCGCGCTCCTCGGCCTTGGCTAGCGCTTCCACGAGCGCGGCCTCCGAGAGCGCCCCACGGCGCACCAGGATCTCACCCAAGAACCGCTGTGAGTCGACGTTCACGAGCCCGTCACTCCTCCCCCGCACCGTCAACAACGGGTGCGGCGGTCGGAGCGCTGCCGCCATCGTCCGCGTCGCCGCTGTCGGGTTCGATCAGCATCACGTCCTCCCCACCCGCGGCGTCGCGGATGAAGATGCCGACGGGGGCGCGGGGCACGTGCTCCGGAGGCGGCTCCGCCTCGGCGGCCTCGGCCAGGACGCGCGCCGCCTCGAGCTCGCGCAGGTTCTGCATCATCTCGGCGATGAGGCCGCGCGTGCGCGAGTAGTCGATGGGCGGCTCGTAGTCGTCGCCTCCGAACACGAAGTAGCGGTCCAGGAACTCCTGGCGCTCGCGCATCTTGCGCTCGAAGATGGCGCGCAGGTCGGCCGGGTCGCGGATGATGTAGGGCGTCAGGAACAGCAGGAGGTTGGTCTTCTGCGTCTGGCTGGTGGTGCGCCGGAACAGCGCGCCGATGAGCGGGATGTCGCCGAGGACGGGCACCTTGGTCTCGCTCGTGTTGACCGAGTCGCGGATCAGCCCACCGATGACGACGGTCTGCTGGTCGCGGGCCATGACCTCGGTCTTGGCTGTGCGCCGGTTGATGCTCACGACCTGCAGGGCGCCCTCGGTGGCGCCGCGCTCCGAGATCTCCTCCTCGATCTCCATGCGGATCTGGTTGCTCTGGTTGATGTGCGGCGTGATGCGGATGGTGGTGCCCACGTCTTGGCGTGGAGCCGAGCCGAAACCGCCGCTGCTACCGGCCAGTCCTGCCAGACCCGCGAGCCCGCCGAGCGCACTGGTCGTGCCCGTCGTGCCCCCAGCGAGACCGCCGAGGCCGCTGAGGCTCGAGAGCGCGCTGGACGGGATACCCGAGGTCTGCAGGGGGATGTTCTGACCCACGCTGATCTCGGCCTCGACGTTGTCCATCGCGATGATGTGCGGTGTGGAGAGCACGTTCGCGTCGCCCGAAGATGCCAGAGCGGTCACCAGCACGCCGAAGCCGGGGACGCTCAAGCCCACGCCCGGCACTTCGATGTTCTGGCCGCGTATGCCGAGCGCGACACCCGTCAGCATGTCCTGCGAGATCCCGGGCACGGCCGTCCGTGCCGCGTCGAAGCCGAGCAGCGTCAGGTCACCGTTGCTGGGGAAGTCAGGCACGCCGCCGTGAAACGTGAAGCCCAGCGTGTTGGAGCGACTCACAGAGAGCTCCATGATGACGGCCTCGATGAACACCTGCCGACGAGGCGCATCGAGCCGGTCGATGACCGTCCGCAGCGCCGCATAGTCGTGCAGCGACGACGTGATCACGAGCGCGTTGGAGGGCTCGTACGAAGTGACACGGATGGCCCCCTCGAAGAGGTCGGGGGTGGCCCCCGCGGCCCCGGCAGCCCCTGCGCGGCCACCCGGCCCCGGCGTCGCAGGCGTCGAGGTCACGCCGCCGATCAGCTCTTGCAGCGCGCCCGCGATCTCGGCGGCGTCGCCGTTCTGCACGTAGTGAACGTGAATACGGCCTTCGCCCTCGAGCGGGATGTCCAGCTGCCGGATCATCTCGAGCACGCGCAGGTAGGCGCGCTCGGTCGCGATGATGATCAGCGAGTTCGTGCGCTCGTCCGCGATGATGTTCGTGATGCTGCTGCTCTCGCTGCGTCCTCCGGCTTCACCCACGGTGGCCGTCGCGCCGCCAGCGGCCGCTGCGCCATCCGGCGTGGCCGGCTGCGGCGCCCGAGCGCGACGGCGGGGCTGTGGCGTCGCTTGGGCAGCCGCCCCCCCAGAGCCGTCGGCGGGGGGGAAGATCTCGATCAGGCGCGCCGCGAGGTCCGCCGCCGTCGCGTAGTGGATGGGCTCGATCCAGATTTGTTCGCCCGTGCGCTCGACGTCGATGGCCTCGATCAGCCGCAGCATGCGGCGGATCTGCGTCCCCGTGTCGGTGATGATGACGGTGTTCGTCGGCGCGTACGCGATGACGCTGCCGTCGCTCGACTTGAAGCGGCCCAGCAGGTTGGCCACGTCCTCGGCCGAGACGTTGTCGAGGCGCTGCAGGCGCGTCATGTAGCGGTCCTGTGCGGGAATGGCGCCGCTGTCGGACATGCCGAGTGGCTGTGTCTCGATGCCCCCGGTCTCCATGATCTTGAGGTAGCGGCCGGCCGGCACCACCGTCAGGCCGTTGACCTCGAGGATGCTCAAGAACGCGTTGTACGCCTCGGCCGCGGTCACCTTGGTGGGCGCGTACACCGTCGCCTTGATCGCGCGCACCTTGCCCGGGAGGATGAAGCGCTTGCCCGTCATGTTGGAGATCAGGCGCACCAGGTCGGGCAGGTCGGCCTCCTCCAGGTTGAACGTGACGCGCGCGCGCGGCGACATCGGGCGGAAGTCCACGCCGCTGTCGAACTCGGTCACGCCCTCGGCCCCCGAGGTGCCGTTCGCGGCAGGGTTGGGCGGGCGCGTGCGCACGCTGGGTTGAGCGCGGCGGATGCGCGCGCGGGCGCCCGTGGGCGGGGCCTCCTGAGCGTCGACGTAGCTCAGCCCCGCGAGCATGACGGACGCGGAGAAACACAGAAGGGGGAGCGCGGTGGTGAGCTTCATTGAACGCTGTAGTCGATGGTGAGCGGCTGTCCGCGGCGGACGACCGAGAGGGAGAGGGAGTCGGCGCCGGACAGGCGCGTGTAGGCCTCGAGCGCAGTGTCGGGGCTGGTGAGGTCGAAGCCGTTCATGGTGCGGACCATGTCGCCGTTCTGGATGCCCAGACGGCCCAGCACGCTGTTCCGGCGGATGCCGTACATCTTCACGCCCACCACGCGGCCGTTCTCCTCGTGGGGGATGACGCGGGCGGTGCGCATGATCTCTTCTTGGTTGCGCATGACCTCCTCGAGGAAGCTGCGCTGGACGGTGAAGTTGCGGTCGCTCTGGCGCGTGATGCCCGACTCCATGTCCTCGTTGGAGATTCCGTCGCCACTCTCGGCGGTGGTGGCGGGCGTGGCGGTCGGGGTCGGGGTGGCCTCGGCGACCGCGGGGGCGGCCGCCCCGGGGGCGCCGCTGGTCTCGGGCTCGAACATGGCCATGTAGCAGCGCTGCGTGCCCGAGATCATGAACACGTGGTGGCGGTCGATGTACTCGATGGTCTTGCCATCCACGGTGCTGCCCACGCGGTACAGGCGCGACGCGCCGTTGAGCGTGATGGCCACGAGGGAGTGCGCCTGCGAGGCGGTCACGATGGCCGCCGTGAGCACGGCCTGACCGACGCACGCAGGCACGTCGCAGGGGTGGTCGACACAGTCGCTGGGCCCGGCAATGGCCTCTTCTGGGACGCCGGCGTCTTCCTCGACCACGGGCGGCGGAGGACCCTGCAGCATCAGCTTGACCTTGTCGTGGTCGACATCGACCCGCCGGTTGGTGGCGACGGCGTCAGCGCCAGGGGTGGTCAGCCGCTCGTGCTCGTCCCCCCCCACCACGGGTGCGCGGTCGATCAGCGCCGCCCCCATCAGGTTGGTGGCGCCCTGCGCCAAGAACAGGGCGCACATCCCCAGCGTGGAGAGGAGAATCACGGCGGCGACGCGCTGCTGTCGAGGGGTACCCATACGAACTCATTCCCGTGCAAAGCAACGGGCGTGCCTACTCCGAAAATGTCCCCGACACCAGCGAAACACCCATGTTTCTCGCGTGTTCGGGGGTGTGAGGGACCCGCGGCGGGACAACCTGTCACGCGTGCCGCGGAGATCTCCCGGGCCTATGACAAAATGTCACGGCTGGGCTGAGCGCCGGCCTCGATCCCCAGGGCGGCGTCGCGCTCCGCGAGCTTGCGGTAGATCGTCCGGGCGCTGATCCCAAGCAGCTGTGCGGCCAGCTGCTTGTCCCCGTCCGTGTGCGCCAGCGTGGCGTCGATGGCCCGCTGCTCCAGGTCGGCCATGGTGGTGCCCACGGCGAACTCCAGCTGGTCACCTCGGCGCTGCGCGTGCGCTACGTGCTCGGGCAGGTCCTCCAGCCCGAGCGTCCCGGTGCGGTTCAGCACCACGGCCCGCTCGATCACGTTCTCCAGCTCGCGCACGTTGCCCGGCCACTCGTACTCGGCCAGCTGCGCCATCGCTTCACGCGACGGCTTCAGCGGCGGCTTGCCGTTCTTGCGCGCGTACACGTCGAGGAAGTGGTCCGCCAAGATGGGGATGTCGTCGCGGCGCGCGCGCAGCGGCGGGCTGGTCAGCGCGATCACGTTGAGCCGGTAGTAGAGGTCTTCACGGAAGTCACCGCTGGCCACCGCGGCGCGCATGTCCCGGTGCGTGGCGGCCACCAGCCGGAAGGTGGCCCGCTGGGTCTTGCCGCCGAGGGGCTCGTACTCGCCCTCCTGCAGCACGCGCAGCAACTTGACCTGCACGGCGGGTGGCAGCTCCCCGATCTCGTCGAGGAACAGCGTCCCGCCCGCGGCCTGCGCGATGCGCCCGTCGCGCTTGGCGTGCGCGCCCGTGAAGGCCCCGCGCTCGTGCCCGAACAGCTCGCTCTCGACGATGGTCTCGGGCAGGGCCGCCAGGTTCACGGCCACGAACGCGCCCGTGCGCTGGCTCTGCTCGTGGATGTAGCGCGCCAAGAGCTCCTTGCCCGTGCCGCTCTCGCCCAACACCAACACCGTCGCCGTCGATGGCGCCGCCTGGGACGCGATGTCCAACGCGTGGCGCAACGCAGGGGAAGAACCGACGATGGTGCGCGACTTGAGCGCGGTGAGCTCGCGCTTCAGGTCGCGGTTCTCCGCCACCAGTTGATAGCGCTCCGCCGCCTTCTCGACCGTCTTCACGATCTGCATGCGCTTGAGCGGCTTCTCGACGAAGTCGTAGGCGCCGCCGCGCATGGCCTCGACGGCGGTCTCGATGGTCCCGTAGGCCGTCATGAGCACCACCTCGGCGTCGGCCGCGACCGTGGCCAGCGCTTTGAGGAGCTCGAGCCCGCTCATGCCTGGCATCATCAGGTCGGTCACCACGACGGCCACGCGGTGCTGGCGGCACACGTCGAGCGCCGCCCGACCGCTGGTGGCGGTCAGCACGCGAGCGCCTTCACGCTCGAAGATGCGGCGCAGGCTCTCGAGGTTGGCGGTGTCGTCGTCCACGACGAGGATGGGGAGGTCGCTGAGGCTCATCGGTGGTCCGTGGTCGTTTTGGCAGCGGTCTTGGACATTCTGTCACACCTAGACAGGATGTCCGAAGTGCGCGAGGCGGAATCGTCGGTGAATTCGCCGCCCGACGGTGGCGGCACGTCCGGCCTCTGCATGCGCTGTGCCCACCGCGACGCCCACTGGCTGCTACAGTCGGTGCGTGGTCCAACGCCGAGGTTCCAACGTCGCCCTGGTGGTCGCCTGCGTGGTGGTGATCGCCGCAGGGATCAAGCTCGCCTCTCCTCTCTTGAGCCAGCTGGTGTTGGCGGCCTTTCTAGCCACCGTCACGGCCCCGCTGGTGCTCGGGCTGCGACGCCGCGGTGTCCCCGTGGCGCTAGCCATCGCGGCTGGCGTGCTGGTCGACGTCGCGCTCGTGGCGAGCTTGATCACGTTCGTCGCGGGCTCGGTCACCGCGTTCAGTCAGCGCCTGCCCATGTACGAGGAGCGCATGAGCACGCTGGGCACCCACGTCTCCGACTGGTTGCTCTCGCACGGGGTCGACGTGTCACTCGCTGCGCTGCGCGAGGTGGTCGACCCGGGGGTGCTGGTCGGGATGGCGCGCTCGGTCGTACAGAGCGTGGCCGAGCTGCTCTCGCGCATCCTCATCATGCTGCTGATGGTCGCGTTCATGCTGATCGAGGCCGTCGGCATCGAGCGCAAGCTGGTGCGCGTGGTGGAGGACCGCGCCGACCTCAGCGACCTGCGCGACGGGGTAGGGCACGTGCACAAGTACCTGTACGTGAAGAGCGGCACGAGCGCGATGACGGGCGCGCTCGTCGCCGCGTGGTGCTGGGTGTGCGGCGTCGACCTGCCGCTGCTGTGGGGTCTCCTCGCGTTCTTGCTCAACTACATCCCGAACATCGGGAGCATCATCGCCGCCGTCCCGCCCGTCCTGCTGGCGTTGGTGCAGCACGGGGTCGGCGCCGCCTTGGCGGTTGCAGCCGGCTACCTCGCGGTCAACTTCACCATCGGCAACATGTTGGAGCCCCGCTGGATGGGCAGAGCGCTCGGGCTGTCGTCGCTCGTGGTCTTTCTGTCGATGCTCGTGTGGGGCTGGCTGCTCGGGCCCGTGGGAGCGCTCTTCAGCGCCCCCCTCACCATGATGCTCAAGCACTGGCTCGAGCACACCACGGACCTGGCGTGGGTGGCTGTCCTGCTCAGCCCGACCGAAGAGGCCCTGTCGCCCGCCAGCGAACCCAGCTCGCCCTGACCCGTAGCGCGACGAACCGCGAGGGTGCTATACGGATGTTCAGCATGCGCCTCGTCAGCAACCCACCCAACCCGTTCGCGCACCACAGCCTCGAGTGGGACGGGCCCGTGCCCCCGGCCGAGTTGCAGCTGTTCGAAGAGAACGCGCGCAGCGTGCTCTCGCGCAACGACAGCCCCGACATCGGCTTCGAGTACAGCCTCAACCCCTACCGGGGTTGCTTCCACGCCTGCGCGTACTGCTACGCCCGGCCCACGCACCAGTATCTCGACTTCGGCGCTGGGACCGACTTCGACCGCAAGATCGTCGTGAAGGTGAACGCCCCCGAGCGGCTCCGCGAGGCGTTCCGCAAGCCCAGCTGGGCGGGGCGCCCGCTCGTGTTCAGCGGCAACACGGACCCCTACCAGCCCATCGAGGCGCACTACGAGCTCACCAAGCGCTGCCTCGAGGTGTGCGCCGAGTACAAGAACCCAGTCTACATCATCACCAAGAGCAAGCTCGTGCGCCGCGACGCGGCGTTGTTGGGGCGCCTCGCGCGCGAGACCGATGCACGCGTCGCCGTCAGCATCCCGTTCGCCGACGACGACGACGCGCGGCTGCTGGAGCCGTTCGCTTCGCCACCCAGCAAGCGCTTCGAGACGCTGCGGGTGCTGCGCGACGCGGGCGTCCCCACGACGGTCTCGCTAGCCCCCACCATCCCCGGCCTGAACGACGCACAGATCCCCGAGATCCTCGAGCGTGCGCGCGAGGCGGGCGCGGACAAGGCCTTCATGACGCTGGTGCGCCTCGCGGCCGAGGTGCGCCCCGTGTTCGAACAGCGCCTGCGCGAGGCCTTCCCGCAGCGGGCCGACAAGGTGCTGCGCCGCGTGGGGGAGATGCGCAGCGGGCAGCGCGGGGGCTTCCACGAGCGCATGCGCGGCGAGGGTGAGCACTACCAGCTCGTCGAGCAGCTGTTCCGCAAGACGGCGTTGCGTCTCGGCTACGACCTGCAGCGCGGCCCGGAGCCCCTCGGGCCCAGCCCCTTCGCCCGGCCCATCGAGCCGCGTCGACAGCTCACCTTGTTCGAGGGCTGAGCGCGTCGCGCCTCGCCGTGCGCGTCGCGTTGGCCGCGCACCATGCACTCACCAGGGCGGCTGGCGCACGCGGAGTGCCTGGCGGCGTCGCGGGTCGTCACAGGATGCGCAGCACGTCCTCGGGCGGGCGACCCAGCGCGGCGCGCTTCCCCGCGAGCGCGACGGGGCGCTCGATCAGCTTCGGGTGCGCCACCATCGCGTCGATGAGCGCGTCGTCGGACAACGACTCGTCAGCCAAGCCCAGCTCCTTGTACGCGTCCTCCTTGCGGCGCAGCAGCTCGCGCGGCGTCATGCGCAGCTTCTTGAGCACGGCCCGCAGCGTGTCGGCGTCTGGCGGGTCCTCGAGGTAGAGGCGCACCGTGACCGTCGCGCCGCGCCCTTCGAGCAGGGCCAGCGCCTCCCGGCTCTTGCTGCAGCGTGGGTTGTGCCAGAGCGTGACGCGGCTCACGAGACTGCCCCCACACGCAGGTCGCAGTCCTCGAAGCACGTGATGTAGTCCGCGCCGAACGCCAAAGATGGCGTCTTGGCCCCGGCCTCCACCTCGCCGTTGGCCAGGCGCAGCGTGGCATCCACGGCCGTGCGCGCCGTGAGCGTGTAGCCCTCGGGCGTGGTCAGCGTGGCCTCCACGCGGTCTCCCGCGGCGTTGCGCACCTGGCCCCAGATGGTGGAGCTGGCGCGCTCGCGCAGCTGCGCGTCCGGGCCGGTCATCGTGGCCTCCACGAGCGCCTTCAGGCCGCGCTGGACCAGGCTCGTGCCCAGCACGGGAGCCGCGTGGCGCAGGGCCTTCATGCCGCGAATCTGACCGGGCGGGAGCGCCAGGAACACGGTGATGTTCGGGATGCCCGTGGACTGGTAGGCCGTCGACACGTCGCCCCAGGGGATGGCGACGCCCAGGCGCGTCTTGTCGCGGAAGGGGATCTCGCGGGTCTCGTGGGCCGTGGGGACGGACACCAGGCGCCCGTCGCGCCGGACCTTGCCGCCGTGCGGGAGCGCCTCGATCATCGTCTTGGTGGTGCCCCGGCTGGACGCGCCGTCGCCACGGAACGCCAAGACCAGCTCGGTCGCGTCGGGCAGCGCGGCATGCAGCGACGCCGCCACGCAGTCGGTGGGCACCACGTCGAAGCCAGCGCCTGGCAGCAGGACCACGCCGCGCGCCTTCGCGTCGGTGTCGCGCGCGGCGCATGCCTCGAACACGTCGATCTCGCCGGTGATGTCGGTGTAGTGCGTGCCGCTCCGCAGGCAGGCGTCCACGACGGGCGCGCTGGTGGCCGAGAAGGGCCCGGCGGCGAGCGCGATGGCGTCCACGTCCGCGAGCTGTCCCGCGATGGCCGCCGGGTCGCTCAGGTCGAAGGCGCGGTACTCGAGGCCGTGGCGCTCGGCCAGGGGGCGGATCACCTCGACGCGTCGGCCGGCCAGCACGGGGCGCTCGCCACGGCGGGCGGCCTCCTCGACCATCAGCTGGCCGGTGTATCCGTTGGCTCCGTAGAGCATCCACCTACTCATCGCGACGCACCCTTTCTTCTCTCGCTCGCGGCCTGTCCGAGAACGGGCTGCCGAGCAGGCCGGCGCTTCCACGCGGCGAGGCCTCGTTCTGGGTCAGGTCGGTGGCGCTCGCAAGCGGAGCGTGCCGACTGTCACACGACGCGAAAATGAACCGCCATTCATTTTCTGGTGGGCCGCTCGCCCCAGCGGTGGTACGTGGCCTGTCATGAACTTCCAAGAGACCGAAGAGCAGACCCTCCTGCGCCAAGAGATCCGTGCGCTCGCCAAGCCGTTCGGGCGGGAGTACTACCTGGCCAAGGCGCGCGCGGGGGAGCCGCTCGACGAGCTCTGGAACGCCGTGGGCGACGCGGGATATCTGGGGGTCAACATCCCGGAGTCGCACGGGGGTGGCGGGCTGGGCATCACCGAGCTGGCCATGGTCAGCGAGGAGCTGGCGGCTGCGGGCTGTCCGCTGCTGCTGCTGCTCGTCTCCCCCGCCATCTGCGGCACCATCCTCGCGCGCTTCGGGACCCCGGCGCAGCAGGACACGTGGCTGCCCGGCCTGGCTACCGGCAAGACCAAGCTCGTGTTCGCCATCACCGAGCCCGACGCCGGATCGAACTCGCATCGCATCTCCACCGTGGCCAAGCGCGACGGCGACGACTGGGTGTTGAGCGGCACCAAGTACTACATCTCGGGCGTCGACGAGGCGGACGCCATCCTCGTGGTGGCGGCCACGCAGGGCGCAGACGGGCGTCCTGGCCTGTCCCTGTTCCTGGTGGACGCCGACGCGCCCGGCCTGACCAAGACCCCCATCCCCATGGAGTTGGTCGCGGCCGAGCGTCAGTTCACGCTGTTCTTCGACGGCGTGCGCGTGCCGGCCGAGCGGCTGGTGGGCAACCCGGGGCATGGGCTGCAGCAGGTGTTCATCGGGCTGAACCCCGAGCGCATCCTCGGGGCGGCCATGGGCAACGGCATCGCGCGCTACGCGCTCTCGGCGGGGGCTCGCTACGCGAACGAGCGAGCCGTCTTCGGCGCGCCCATCGGCACGCACCAGGGTATCGCCCACCCGCTCGCGCAGGCCAAGATCGAGGTCGAGCTGGCCCGCCTCATGACCACCAAGGCCGCCTGGCTGTTCGACCAGGGGCTGGACGCCGCGGAGGCCGCGAACATGGCCAAGTACGCCGCTGCGGAGGCTGCGCTCGCTGCGGTCGATGCCGCCATCCAGACGCATGGCGGCAACGGCATGTCCGAGGAGTACGGCATCGCGGCGCTGTGGGGCGTCGCCCGCACGCTCCGCATCGCGCCCGTCAGCCGCGAGATGATCCTCAACTTCATCGCGCAGCACTCGCTGCAGCTGCCGAAGTCGTACTGACGACGCGCACGCACGTCCGCCCGACCGCGATATGCTGCTGCGCATGGCCGACCGTCCGTTGTCCTCCGCGCTCTCACGCCTGCTCCCTTTCGTGCTGATCGGCGCGTTGTTCCCTGCGTCCGCCTGCGAGCCCGACGAGGTCCGCGAGCGACCCGGCCGTGGGCTCGAGGGACCCAACCCTGCTGCAGTGGCGAACCTGCCGTCTGCCGACGAGGGTCAGAGGGCGCGTCCCCCAGGCCGCCGTCCCCTGGGCGAGGCGTTCGGCAGCCCCGCGCCCTTCCCGACCGACGCGCCACCCAGCGAGTCTTCGGGAGAGCCCAGCATCGAGAACGGCGTGCCCCAGGGACCACCACGCGACCTCAGCGCCGAGCTTCACGCGGCGTTGGGCCAACCCGTCCAGTGCGTGGCGGGCGCGCCGGACGCGGCCACCATCGACGTGCGCGTCTCGACCGTCGTCGACCAAGGCGGATCCGTCCTGCGGGCGACGGTCTCTGGTGGGCTCTCCCCTGGCGGCCTCGCCTGCATGCAGGCACGGGCCCTCTCGGTCAGGTTTCGATCGCCCGTGCCGCGCGCGCCCATCACCGTCAGCACCGTCGTCTCGTTTCGGCGGACCGCGGAGGGCGTCGAGGCGACCCGCACGCCCGTCGAGACCCCACGTGAGCTGCCTCCGGGTGCCGTGGACCCGATGGGGGGCAACGCCGTGCCCATCGCGCCCCGCGCAGGGCAGGCCATCTCCGCTCCCGCTGGCCGGCCGGTGCAGGCGGCCCCCGGGACACCGGTCAGCAACAACCAGGGCGTCAGCATCATGGGCCCGACGGGCACGCCCATCCGCCGTTGAGCGAAGCGCGGCACGCGACGCATGCCCTCCTGCTCCGCGGCTTCCGTCGTCGCCCGCAGGAGACACGCCGTGGTAGATTCCCCGCGCCCCGACGTAAGCCGGTGGTGACGGAGGTCCCATGCAGTTCACGACACGCCATCTTCGCCCGAGCGTCACGCGCGCGCTCTCCCTCTCTCTCGCGTCCTGCGCCGTGGTCCTCGCGAGCGCCGCGACCCTCTCCGCCCAGCGGGGCGGAGCGCAGCGCTACGACATCCACTTTCATCGGCCGCTCGCCGTTGGCGCCCGCGCGCGTGTCGAGCTCACCGGCAGCAAGCAGATCTCCATGGAACGCGTGAACGGGCGCAACCGCGAGTCCGTGCGCGATGAGACCGTGCAGGTGCGCTTCGTCGCGGTGGAGCGCGTCACAGCGATCAGCGCCATCGGGAAGGCGACCACGCTCGAGTACACCATCGAGGCCTTCGAGATCACACGGGACGGGACGCGGACCACCCCCTTGGCCGTCGGTACGGTGCTGACGTTGGAGCGGTCCACGCAGCCAGGGGGCGACGGCCACATGCGCGTGAACGGTCGCGACGTCTCGGAGGAGGTCGCGGAAGCGCTCTCCATCGTGCTCTCCCGCAGCGCGACCGACACCACGGACGACGAGGTCTTCGGTTCACAGACCCCACGTCGGGTGGGTGAGCGCTGGAACGTGAACGCGACGGCGGCGCAGCAGCAGCTGGCGGCGACCGGTGCCCCCGACATGCGGTTGCGCGGCGAGGTGCGCGCCACCGAGCTCGTCACCGTCGACACGCTGCCCTGCCTCACCCTGACCGCCAACATTCAGGGCCAGCTGCGCGGGTTGCCCAACTTGCCCCCCTCGGCCTCCTTCCGCAGCGGCACCATGCAGATGAACGCGACGGGAGCGTTCCCCGTGGACGGCAGCACGCGACCTCCCACCGGCACGCTGAGCGTGGTGGTGGACGTGAATTTCTCCGTCTCGGCCCAGGGCCAGACGCAGAACTTCCACATGGTGGTGCGCGAGGAGCGCAGCGAGCATCTGACCGTGCTCCCCTGAGTCTCGGAGAGGAGCCCCATGTCGCAGCGGGCGCCGACGAGCCCGCTCCAGCGCGTGACCGTGCTCCCCTCCGCGTACTCGGTCCAGGCTCGAGGCTCCGGGTGTGGTCGACGGAGCGCACAGAGCGTCAGGGCGTGGCAGACTGGCGCGCCCGTGTTTCTCGCCGCGCGAGGGCCCATGGGATGGCCACGGCCACGAGGCTCGGGGCGTCGACCCACCACACGTTGAACCAGGCGCCGTGCAGCGCGCTCCCGGTGGCGTCCACGACGAACCACGCGAGCATCGACGTGGCGACGGCCGTGAGCACCCAGCGCTGTCCCGGCGCGCCGTGCAGCGCGAGGGCCAACATCAGGAAGTGCGCGCCGAAGGTGGCCCCGATGATGCCGTAGCTGAAGCGCATCCACGTCAGCGCCTCTACGGTGAGCGCGCCTTCGAACCACGCCTCTGCGACCGCGCGCTGGTACACCCCGAAAAGTAGCGAGGTGCTACCCAGGCTCAGCGCGACGCCCACGGCGACGAACAGCCAGCAGACGAGGGTCAACGCGCGCCAGCTGGCAGTGATGGGGGCGTGGGGCGGTCGCATGACGCGCGCCGCGTCGAGAGCGCCCCGGCGGTGCGCCCACGCGAGCAAGGCGCCGAAGGAGATGAACGGCAGCAGGTTGATCATCCACACGTTGAAGGTGGCCCCGACCGCGAGCGACATGCCCGAGTCCCACGCGAACCACCAGACGAGCCCGGCCACCAAGGCGCGGTGTGCCCAACGCTCCCCCGCGCGCAGCGGGTGGGCCACCAGCCAGGCGGCGGCGACCCACTTGCCTACGATGGACCCACCGATGATGACGTCCGTGAGCGCGGCGAAGGGCTCGAGCGCGGCAGGGAACGTGGGTGTCCCGAAGAGCACGTCGGCGGCGGCTTCGCGCCATGGAGCAAAGGCCCACGTGCGCCCTGCGAGCGCGAGCGCGAGCCCCACCAGCACGAACCAGACGCACGAAGCCCACGCGACCCGCACCTCGAGCGAGGGGGGTGACGTGGGCTCCGCTGGCTGCGAGCCAGACGCGGCGGGGCGTTTCCCCACCGACGACCTCAGCGGCGGCCGTGACCGGCCTGGTCGGCGTTGCTGCCCGAGTCGCTGTCGGTGCGGCCCGTACGCCCGCGCCCTGCGGCGTCGGCGTTGGCGCCGGAGTCGCTGTCGGTGGCACCGCTGCGGCGACGGCTGCCGCCGCCCCCGCCCCCGCGACGACGGCCACGCCCATGACCAGCTTGGTCGGCGTTGCTGCCCGAGTCGTTGTCCGTGCGGCCGGTGCGGCCGCGACCCGCAGCGTCGTTCGGGTCGCTGTCCGTCGCCGCCTCGGTGGGCTCTTCGGCCTTCACCTGCGCCCCGACCAGGGTCACCACCGCGCCGGCGAGCAACGAGCCGCCGACCGTCTGGAGCATCCCACGACGACCCATCGCGCGCTCACTGGTGATGTCCTCGTCCGTGAGCGTCAGCTGCCCAGGCTTGTTCTGTGGATCCTTCTTCTCTTCGCTGCTCATACGTCCTCCATTGGCGGTCACCCCACCGGTGTGATGCTCCAGCGCGAGTATACGCAGGTCGCGGCGAACTCCTACCCGGGAAAAATCCGGTGGCCTTGGCTATCGGGCGGGCCGCTGACGGCGGGCGAACCAGGCGCGGTACTCGGCCATGCGTCGCGCCTGCTCGGGGGGCGCGTGGCGGCGGCAGCTGCTGGCCTCGGCGCTCCCCGCCGGGGCCCCCCAGCGCTGTTCGATGCAGTCGTTCGGGTTGTAGGCCAGCTCGAGCGCGCGCTGCCGGGCGACGAGATCCTGCAGGGTCACGCGCTGGGCGGCACCGTCGCTGCGTCGGTAGGTGATGGCGCGCCCGGCCAAGAGCGTGCTCAGCTCGCCCTCCAGCCGCGAGGCCACGGCGGCGGCGTCCGCGGGGCCCACCCCAAAGCGTCCCGGCTGCCGCACGACGCTCGCAGGGAACCCGGTGACCGCGTCGATGCTGATCAGCAGGCGCATGTCCCGCGAGGGCGTCGCGAAGTCCTCCCACGGACCCGTGGTCTCGAAGATGGCGTAGCCCTCCGGCATGGGCACCGAAGGGCCGTTCTGGCGCACGTACGCCTCGCCGTTGTCCACCGACTGCACGCGCCGCTGGGCGGCCTCGTCGAGCGCGTCCACCAGCACCCGCAGCTGCCCCGAGGGCTCGAGGGGGCGCGGGTTGATGAGCGCCTCCATGCGGTCGTAGAAGTCGTCCGCGCTGCCCGCGTACTGCTGGCGTGACCACGCCCGAGGGCCACCGACGAGCGCGTCGTTCGCGCGCGGCTGCACACCCTCGCGGCGCGCCCGCACTGGCCGGAACGCCTTGAACCCCGCGCCCGCGCTGCTGGTGTCGGGAGAGAACAGGAACGAGCCGCGCCAGAAGCGGCGCAGCGCCACGGTTCCGTCGGGCTGGGCGTCTGCGCCGATCAGCACGCCATACTCGGTCGCCGTCTGAGGGATCCAGCGCGCGATGATCAGCAGGTGACCGTACGGATCGGCGAAGACCGTCCCGGGCGCGAGGCTCTCGCGCCGCAGAGGCACGGGGTACACGTCCGTCGCGTTCGAGTCCGGGTGCGTGCGGGCGCTGGCCGAGTGCACCGTGTTTGCCACGCGCTGCGAGAACTCCTGGAACGCGTTGACCTCGTCCGTGCCGGGCACGGGCAGGTGGTTGTGCTGCGGCGTTCCGTCGCACGCCGGGGGCCGACCGTCGGCGCCGCGGTTGCACGCGCGGAACGCGAAGGGCAGGTGCAGCTTCCACGCGAAGTAGGCGCGTAGGAAGTAGGGCAGGTCGGCGCAGTCCGGGCGCAGCCGCACGCGCTCGTCCTCGCGGGCGCCGAAGTGATCGTGCAGCAGGTTCCGCGCCGGGTCCCGGACGAGCACGCTCAGGTTCGGCCAGGTCGACTCCTCCGGTGGGGCCTCGCGCTGCCCGGGCGTCGTGGGCGCAAAGAGCTGCTCCACGAAGCCGGCGTAGAGGTTCTCGGTGTCCTCGTCCCAGCGCCACACGGAGCGCCACGCTGGGTCGACGTCGGCTTCGTGCCGGCGCAGGCCGCCGCGGTGTCCGCGCACGTGGATGCGCTCGCAGGCGAGCACGCGGGTGCCGTCGCCCGCCACGGCGGTCCAGGTCCCCTCGACGGGGCTCGGCTGCTCGGCCCAGTAGGTGAACGGCGGCCCCCCCAGCACGTGCACGGCCGGCACGTGGCGCTGGCCCGCCGGGTCGAACAGCGCGAGCGCGATGGGGCCCAGATCCTCGCTGCTGCTCACCATCACGCGCAGCGGCTGCTGCGGGTTGGGACGCCGCGGTGACTGGAACAAGGCGACCGACACCGAGTCGTCGCACGCCTCCGGGGCCTGCGACGGAGGCGCGGCAGGGCGCCTCTCGGCTGCGCCCTGGAGCCCCGCAGTCGGCGCACGTCCGAGCACGATCACCTTCGTGATGCGCGCCATGAACGAGCGCCGGGTAGTGTCTGCGCCCAGTGTCAGGTCGCTCACGGCTACGCGATCGACACGCATGAGCGTCTCGCCCTCCGGCTGGCACGGCGACAGGTACTCACTGAACGAGTGGATCACCATGGGCGTGCCCGCGGCGTCGCGACCCAGGTAGAGCATGATGTGCCCAGGGAAGTGCAGCAGCACGATGCCCGAGCGGGCTGCTTCCTCGATGACCTCCAGCTTGTCGCGTTCGCTGACGATGCCTTCCACGTCGACCACGAACGAGCCCGCGCGAGCTTGCTGAGCGCTGTGCCGCGGCATGGGCAGGCCGAACGTGTCGAAGATGTCGAGCAGGTAGCGCGAGCAGTCGCGGCCGCCCGCGTGGTCGCCCCAGCCATAAGGGGTCCCGAGCAGCGCGAACGCCTCCGTGAGGACCCCGCGACGCGTCAGAGGGCGCTCGGTGAGCACCCCCTCGGCGTCCAAGCGGCCGCGGACCACCCCCATGGCCGTCATGCCGAGAGCCTCACCGGGGGCCGGCGTTGGGACGCGTGCGCCGGCTGGCAACGTGACGCTCGCGCCACCGCTCCCACGGAGCGTGGCCGCGCCCCGCATGAACACGAAGGGGCCACGCACGAACGCCTGCTCGTGCTCGACGGGCACAGGCGGGGAGAGCGCCGCGGCGTCCGCGATGAAGCCGATGGCGTAGCGCGTGCGTGCCAGCCGCAGCCCTCCAGGCCAGCGCGCCAGGACTTGCACCACCTCCTGGGGCCGCACCGTGCTGCATGCGTTGCGGTCGAAGTCGAGGTCGCGCGTGGGGGTGAAGTAGCCCGTCTCGAAGGGAGCGCAGCGCAGGTCGATCGGCTCGAGGGCCACGTGCAGGCTGGGTGCCACGGGGGGCAGGGTGTCGAGTCGTCGTAGCGCCCGGCGCTCCTCGCCGCTCCATGGCCCCCCGTCTGCGTGGACGAACGCGCCGCTGGCGAAGCGCTCCCGGAGGAATGCGAAGCGCTCGTTGACCGAGGTGAGGAGCCGGTCGGTGCGCAGCGGCTCGAGCAGATCGACCTGGCCAATGGGGCCGTCGTCGCCGCCAGCGTGTGCCATGGAGAGGGCATGGTCGCGCACCTCGTCGGCCGAGAGCAGCGGAGCGTCCACGTCGCCATAGGCGGCGGCACGCGTGATCCAGTAGTCCAAGCGCTCGTGCTCGGCGAGCACCCCGGGGAGCCGCTCGGGGGCGCGCGCCTGGGCGGGGCACGCGGTGCTCGCCTCGCTGCCCGCCGCGGGCTCCGGGGCGGGCTCGGGTTCGCCATCGCTCGGGCCGCCGCAGCCCAACAGGTATGCACACAGCAGGTGCGCCGTCGCAGCGACCCCGCGCCCACGCGCAGGCGACGGGCGCGCGCGCAGGCAGCGCGCGTCGCGCGGGGGGGCAGGAGAGGTGGGTTCTGACATGAGCTCGCTCAAACGATGGCGCGCGAGGGACCAGCGCGACGCTGCAGGTAGCGCAGCGCTTGGGTGGCGACGCTCCCGGTGTCGCCGAGACCGAGGCGCGTGCCCTGCGGGAAGCCCACGTGGCCACCGCGAGAGAGGAACACCGTGCGCACCGCGCGGCATTCCTCGAGGACGGGGCGCACGACGTGCGCGAACACCATGGGATCCTTCGTGGTGGCGACCACCAGCGTCGGCACCTCGATCTGGTGGAGGATCGGCGCGACGGATGTGCGCGCGTAGTAGTCGTCGGCCGAACTGAAGCCATGGCGCGGCGCCACGACGCGCTCGTCCCACTCGCGCAGGGTGTCGATGGTCTCCGCGAGATCCACGCGGTAGGGCACGTCCACCCGCGCCGCGACGTTCTTGTAGATGTCCTTGAGCCCCTTCAACACGTTGCGCCGGTAGATTCTCCCCTTCGGTTTGTCGATCTCGACGACGCCGGCCGCCAGGTCGATGGGCGGACAGATGGCTGCCAGCCCCGCGATCCGCGGGTGTCCACCCTCCGCAGCGTGGCGCAGCGCCATGTGCCCACCGAGGGAGTAGCCCAGCACGAAGACGCGCCGGAACACCGTGATTTCAGGGCTCTCGAGCACGGCCGCGAGGTCGGCCGTGAGGCCTGCGTGGTAGTAGTCGGTGCCGTGCCGGTCGGCGCCCCGCAGGTTCACACGCAGGCAGGCCATCCCCAGCGCGTGTGCGTCCTGAGCGACGGCCACCATGTAGTGGCTGCGATGGCTGCCCCCCATGCCGTGGATGGCGACGACGAGATCCAGTTCCCCAGGCTCGAACGAGCCCGCCGGGAGGGTCAGCCGCCCCGTCAGACGAACAGGCCCGCGCACGGGGTCGTCGACGTGGACGCGGAAGTGGCGAGATGGAGGCGGCGCCTTGGGCCGCAGCACATGCGCCACGTAGGGCCGGAACGTCCAGAGGTGCCCGTGCAGGTCCATGTCCGCTCAGTCTATGCCGTGGGTTGGGGCACATTCAACCGCGCAACTGGGGGTCGCCCGCCACGGGTCGTCGATGGAGGCGCGAGCGTCAGTCTCGCGTCCGACACATGTCCGCCATCTTCTCGAAGGAGGCCATCACGCGGAGGCGCATGTCGGGGGTCAGCGCGCTGTCCTCCATCGCATCGCGCATGCACGCCAGCCACGCGTCGCGCTCGCTCGGGCCGATGTCGAAGCGTTGGTGGGCCGCCGGGATGACCACTCGTCCGAAGCGTTCGTTGTAGCGCTGCGGGCCTCCCATCCAGCCGATGAGGAAGGTCGCCAGCTTGTCGGTCATCTCGGCGAGGTCCCCTTGGTGCATGGCACGGATGGTGGTCGCGTCGGCGCGTGCGCCCATGACGTCGTAGAAGCGCGCGACGAGCGCCCGCACTCCGTCGTCTCCGAGTTGTTCGTACGGGGTGGTCATGTGCCAGAGGCTAGCGATTCTCGTGCCGAGGACCAGGGCCCTGACGGTTGGGGATCCGTCAGGGCCCTCACCCGCTCGGGGGCGGGGGTTGGCGAGGCGGGGATTGCGCGTGGCGCACCTTCCGCGCAATCCCTGCACCACGGCGACGAGGCGGGACCGAGGTGGCGTGGCACGCGCGGACGGCGCCCGCGCGCATGGCGCAAGCGAGTGGCCGTGCGGAGACCGCTGGCGTGCTTCGTGCTTCGTGAACGGGTGTCCAACCAACCCAGGAGAAGAGTCGTATGTCGAACACCAAGGAAAAGGCCGTCGAGCTCGGAGCCAGTGTGCGTGAGGACCTCGAGCGGTTCCGCACCGAGCTGCGCGGCCTGGCCGACGAGATCCGCCTGAAGGTCCACTTGGGCGGGATGGACCTCAAGGACTCGTGGCGAGAGGTCGAGCCCAAGCTGGTCGACTTCGAGGCTCGACTCGAGCAGGCCGGGGCGGAGATCGGAAAGGAGCTGAAGGGCGTCGGGTCCGAAGTGAAGCAGGCGGCGCACGACCTGGACGGCCTGGGGAAGAAGCTGAAGGGCGACCTACTGGACTTGCGGGACCGGCTCGCGAAGCACTGACGGCCCATCCGCCTCTTTCCGAGGCGGCCCTCCAGCCGGCCACCGAGGTCGCTGGCGTGCGCAACACGCTCAAGGCGTGCGCCGCGTCCACGGGTAGAAGGGGGGGTCGTCCTCGCACGAGGGTACGTCGTCACGCGGGCAGAAGATGCGCAGGTGGAAGTGGCTGCGATGGGGCGAGCCCCGGGGCTGACGCATCACCGCCTCGGCCCGCGTGAGGACGTCGGCGCTGACACGCTGGCGCCGCGCGTGCGCGAGCAGCGCGGCGATGATGGGGTTCGCCACGAAGATGTACTGGGGCTGCACGTCCGGGTGCGTCAGCAGGGCCTCTACCAGGGTCCAGTTGCGGGCGACGTCGAAGGCATAGAGGGAGCCACGGTGCGTGCCCATCAGCTGATTCGACATGGACACGAAGCCGGGGCCAGCGGGGAGGGCACGGCGCTGGTGGTCCAGCACGTAGAACCCGAGGTCGACGTCTCGGCCGCTGCGGTGCGACTGATGCGGACGGATGCGCCCGCCGCCTTCGCGGGAGAGATCTCCCACGACCAGCTGACTGCCCGGTGCGCTGGCCGAGACGGCCTCGGCGCCCGCGACGATGAGCGTCACCAGCTCCGCCGTACCGAAGTGCTCGCCACGCGCCGCCGAGATGACACGCACGACGGGCAGCCGTGGCATCGGCACCCCGCGCCGCAAGAGCCCACGGTTGGCCGTGCCCATGGAGATCGAGCGGGAGTGCCCGACGATAGCCTCGACGCTGAATGGGGGTGGGGCCGGCGGCGCAGGGGGGGCCGTGTCCGCCAGCTGGGCCCGCGCCTCTTCCTCGGCCGCGATCTCTCTGTCGATGTCGCGCTGTTCTTCCTCCGTGGGCTCCCCGTGGCCTTCGGCGTGCGCCTGCTCCCGTTCGAGCTCCTCGCGTGTGTGCGGGTGGGGGAGGTCGGCCGCGCTCTCAGCGACCGCGGCGAGCGACGCCAACATCGCGATCAGCGCGAACGCGGGCGACGGGAGGCGGGCTTGGGGGCGCATGACCCCCCAGCATGCAGGCTGCGCCGCCCGCCGCAACGCAGGCGCCACAGGGCGAGCGCCCGGACTCCGGCCCAACGGCCGAAAACCCCTGAATTCTGGCCACTTGGCCGATGCGACAGACTTGCCAAGCGCGGTGTCGCGTGCTTTATGGGCACCCGGTTCGAGCCGCCCTGGCCCGGCCTACGTTACTGTTGTTCCGACGAGGATGCGCATCATGGATCGCCCACAGCTGCTCACGTTGTTTCAGAAGATGGCCGGCGAGGTCGCCGAGAAGGACCTGACGGGCCTCGAGGAAGCCAGCGTCATCGCCGACATCGGCGTCGACTCCCTCGCCATGCTCGAGATCGTGGGCGAGATGGAGCGCGAGCTCGGCGTTCAGATCCCGGATGACGAGCTGGTCGGCATCGAGACGGTGCGCCAGCTGCTGGACCTCGTCGAGAAGCGCGTCGCCATCGGCTGACGGGAAAGGGTCCCCATGGCCTCGGATCAGTACCACGAGAAGCTCTACCAACGGTTCCGCACCTTCTTCGACGAAGCGGAGCAAAACCGTCGCTGGAACCCGTACCGAGACGTGCCCTGGGACAAGATCAACCCGGAGCTCCCGGAGCACGTGGCCCTGTGCGCCGAGACGTTCCTCGGTGTCGAGGCGTACCTGCCTGACTACATCCGCTTCGGCATGGACGCCGTGCGGGCGAGCTCGGTGGCCCAGCGCTGGTTCGCAGCAAACTGGGGCTACGAGGAGCTCAAGCACAGCATGGTGCTCACCGAGTACCTGCTGCGCTCGGGCAAGCGCACCGAGTCGCAGATGTTCGACTTCCAGCAGAAGCTGATGCAGCAGGTCTGGGAGCGGCCCTTCGAGAGCGCGCGCCAGATGACCATCTACGGGGTGTTCCAGGAGATGGCGACGTTCGTCATCTACCTGCGCCACGAGAAGGTCGCGCAGCGCTACGACGACGAGGCGCTCGCGACGGCCTACCGCCTGGCCGCGCGTGACGAGGTGGCCCACGCCCGCTTCTACGAGGACGTGACGAAGGTCTGCCTCGAGGAGGACCGCGAGGGCACGCTGCGCGACATCAACCTCGTGGTGAAGGGCTTCGAGATGCCCGGCGTGGGCATCGTTCCCGACTACGACGCGCGCATCGAGGTGATGCGCGAAGAGGGCGCAGTCGACCGCGACCTGTTCTACAAGAAGGTCTTCTTCCCCACGCTGCGGCGCCTCGGGGTGGACCGCGCCGAGCTGGGCGCCGCGGCGCGTCGCGAGCGCGAGGAGCGCCGCTCGGGCCAGGCGGCGGAGTAGTCGCTCGGGCCAGGTCCGAGTATCCGCTCTGGCCGGGCTGGGAGCGGGCTGGGGGCCGCCAGGCAGAAGGGGCGCGCAGTCGCCGCGCTGGCCGCACGGGGGCGTCGTCCCAGCGGCGGCACGGTAGCGGCGTCGTGCAGCGCTCGCTGGGCACGCGCGCGTCGCAGAGCGCGATAGAAATCCGGGACGGAACCTCCTACCCTCACGGCCAGCCGGCGGTGGGTCGGTGTGGAGGCTCTGATGCGGCGTAGTCTTTGGTTGCTCTTGGTTCTTTCGTGTTGGGGATGCTCCGGCTCCTCGTCGTCGGACCCCAGCGCGGGTCAGACCGGCGGGGGCCAGGCGGGATCGAGCCCGGCGACCCCGCCGGCGGGTGCCAGCGGGGCCCCCACCGCAGAGGCCGCGTCGGCCGGAGAAGCAGCTCCGAGCGGCCCCGACGAGGTGGAGCCGCCGCTGCCCGAGGCCCCGCCCCCCAGCGTCGACCCAGCCTTCGACGCGCCCGCGCCCACCCGCGGTGGCGAGCACGCCCTGTTCGAGGCAGTACCTCAAGACATCATGGCGGGGGGCACCGTCGAGAGCTCGTTCCCCAGCCCTGACGGGCGGCTGACCGCCGTCTCCTCGTACTCCGGCATGGCGGCCATCTACGACGCGCGCCAGGGCGTCGTGCGCGCCTCGAGGCGCCTCTTCCGGAGCGCCTACGACGCCGGCGTGTCGTTCGCGTGGGACGGCTCGTCCGCGCACGTCGCGGCGTTCGCCGGCAACGAGCTGTGCTTGTGGCACCTCTCGACCGACGACTACGACTGCGTGGACGTCGACGAGATCGGCCCAGTCGCCGTCGCCCGCGGTGGGCGGCGCGTGGTCTTCGCGAGCGCGCAAGGGAACGGCGGAGAGGCCATCTACACGTGGTCGCCCGGCGGCCACCCACACAAGGCGGTCGAGCGCGGCGCCGACGAGGAGGCTGTCCGCGTCCTCGCCGTGCACGGCAACCACGTCATCGCGCAGAGCGAGAGCGGCGCCACGATGTACGACGTCCGTGGCCGCTCCGAGCCGGTGGACCTCGGGGCGATCAGGATCGCGTCCAACGCCTTCACGCCCAACGGTCGCAGCTTCGTCGCGCTGAGCGAGACGGCGGTGCAGCTCCGCAATGTCAGTGACGGCGCCGTGGCGCGCGAGGTGTCTCTGCAGGGCGCGCCCGAGCACACGCGCATGATCGGCAACCGCGACGGATCCCGCGTGGCGCTGTGCGCGGACGACGGGCCCGTGGTGCATGTACACCTCGGGACGACACCCTCCGCCGAACCGATCGCCGATCAGACCTGCACCGGCGCCAGCCGGCCCGCTCTCCACGGGGCCTCGGCGCGCGTGGTGCCGCTCAACGACGAGGGGCTGCACCCCGAGCACAGGCGGCAGGCCGGCGAGAACGGTCGCGAGCACAGCCTGTGGTCGCTCGAGCTCAGCGAGGGGCGCGCCGTGCTGCACCGGCGCGGTGGAGCCGAGGCGTTCAGCGCGGCTGGGGTGCGGCGCGCACGCACCCAGGTCGGCGAGGGCGACGAGGGGTACGACGACGAGGGCTACTTCGACGGTCTCGTGGCGCGCTCCCCCACGCGGCACGGCGTCTTGCGCGTGGACCGCCACAACCGACCGGTGCTCCTCACCCGCTCCACGCGCGTGACCTTGGCGGACGCCCACGTGCTCAGCTGTGACGAGTACGTGGGCTGCGCGATCTCCGTCCGCTGGGACCGCGAGGAGCGACGCATCGCCCTCATGCACGCCAACCTCGTCGAGATCTTCGACACGACGAGCGGCGCGCGCCTCGGGTCGTTTCGGACTGGCCGTGGTTGCGCGGGCGAGTGCGGCGACGGCACCGTGTGCGTCCACGGGCGCTGTGAGGAGCCGGGCGCTGCCGTTGGCTCTGCCGAGTTCAGCCCTGATGGCGAGCGCATCGTCGCGATCGGGGCGGACGGTTCCGTCGGCCTGCACGACCTGGCCGGTGAGCGCCTGCGTCGCTTGGCTGGGCCCGAGCGGAGCGTGGAGGCGCGTCAGTCGTTCACGTTCAGCCCCGACAGTCAGCTCGTCGCGTTCCTGCGGCGCAAGCGGCTGACGTTGTTGCGCGCGACGGACGGCAGCGAGGTCTGGCACGTGGACCTCCCGCACACGCTCACGGCGCTGGCGTACAACGCCGATGGTACGGCCCTGCACGTGCTCGACTCCGCTGGGCAAGCGTCCACGCTCAGCGCGGCAGACGGGAGCATCAGCGGTGGCCGTGAGGCGGGGCGCCTGCGCGCCGTCGACGGCCAGGGGCGCTACGCCGTCACCTGTCGCGGGGGGTCCACCTACCTGCAGTACCTCGACCACGGCGTGGAGCGTGGGCCGCTGGGGCGCTGTCCCATGGGGGGCCGCTTCGTCATCGCGCCGGACTCGGGGCTCTTGGGTCACGTGCAAGGAACGCTCGCGCGCGTCCACCGGCTGAGCGACGGTGAGGTCCTCAACCTGCGCAGCGTGTGGCGGGACAACGCGCGCATTCGCATCGCTTTCACCGACTCTGGCTGGGCGCAGGTGATCGGCGGGCGTCCGTCGGACGTGTACCTCCGCACAGGGTCGGTCTCACGCGGGAACTTCCGCAATCGTGCAGGCAGCGACCGCATCCGTGAGACTCTGCTGGCAGACTTCTTCTCTGGGGCCGCGCTCCCACCACCGCCTGGAGCAGCCCCGGAAGAGCCCGGAGCACCCGACGAACACGGTGCCGACGACGACGCACCCTCCGACGCCCACGACTGACCGGAAGCCACCATCATGAAGTCCACCAAGACCATCGAGCCGCAGCTCCTCGACAACCAAGACCGCTTCCAGCACCCGTTCTTCAAGGAGTTCACGCTGCGCGAAGGGCCACGCGCCATCCAGCTCCCGGGCGACATCCAGAAGAGCTACAAGTTCCCCACGTTCTATGGGGACGTGACGTGCTCGGTGGCGGTCTTCATGTGCGACTACGCGCGCGCTCAGGCGCTCCTGCCGGATCCCCGCATGGCGCCCATCCGGATGCCTCGTGGGCGCGCGGCGCTGACCATCTCGAACTACGTGTACCGCAATGTCGGCGGCATCCCCGGCTACAACGAGGTCGCGATGACGCTGCCCGTCTTGCTGGACGGCAAGAAGGCTCCCCCCGTCGTGCCGCTCATCACGCCGAACCCGAACAAGGGCTACTACGTGTTCGCCATGCCCGTCACGTCGCTCGAGAACAAGGTCCGCGGAGACGAGTTCTGGGGGCTGCCGAAGACGGTGCAGGACATCGACATCGACGTGCAGGACGGGCGCTGCACCACGCGCGCCACGGACGACGACGGGAAGCTCTTCTTCGAGCTCAGCGTCCCCACCAGCGGCAAGCCGAAGCACATGCGCGAGGTGGGCACGGTGTGCTCCATGCTCGAGGGCAAGCTCGCGCGCAGCTACACCACGTTCGAGGGAGACTTCCACCTGAACACGCGCTTCGGCGCGTTGCTGTCGCGCGGGGTCACCGTCAACGAGGGGGCCACCGACGGCATCGTGCTCGGCGACTCCCCGCACGCGGACGTGCTGCGCCAGCTCGAGCTGGAGGCGCACCCGTTCCAGACGCGCTTCGTGCAGAGCATGAACGCGTGCTTCGACCTGCCGTATCGGGTGGCGCTCGCGCCCACCCCCTGAGCCCGCGCGGCGTAATGCTCGCCCCGTGCGTCCGACTCCGCCCACACCTCACCGTGAGCCCCGGAGTCCGACCATGAGCGACCAAACGACATACACCCCACCCGCCGTGTGGACCTGGAACCCGGGCAACGGCGGCGCGTTCGCCAGCATCAACCGTCCGACGGCGGGCGCCCAGCGTGAGCAGGAGCTCCCCGTCGGTGAGCACCCGCTGCAGCTCTATTCACTCGCCACGCCCAACGGGGTGAAGGTGACGATCATGCTCGAGGAGCTGTTGGCGCTCGGCTTCGAGGGCGCGGAGTACGACGCCTACACGATCAACATCAACGCGGGCGAGCAGTTCGGTAGCGGCTTCGTGGCGCTGAACCCCAACTCCAAGATCCCAGCGTTGCTCGACAGGAGCGGCGCGCAGCCGGTGCGTGTGTTCGAGTCGGGCGCCATCCTGCTCTATCTGGCCGAGAAGTTCGGCGCGCTGCTGCCCACCGAGCACGCGGCGCGCACGGAGGCGCTCTCGTGGCTCTTCTGGCAGATGGGCGCGGGTCCCTTCCTGGGCGGCGGCTTCGGCCACTTCTACAAGTACGCGCCCGTGAAGATCGAGTACGCCATCGACCGCTACACCATGGAGGTCAAGCGCCAGCTCGACGTGCTGGACCAGCGCCTCGCCCAGCACCCCTTCCTCGCGGGGGACGCCTACAGCATCGCGGACATCGCCAGCTGGCCGTGGTACGGCGGGGTCGTCCGCGACGAGGTCTACGGAGCTGCCGAGTTCCTGGACGTCGCGGCCTACCCGAACGTCCTGCGCTGGGCTGCTGACATCGCGGCGCGCCCGGCGGTGGAGCGCGGCCAGCGCGTGAACCGCGTGTGGGGTCCGCCCGAAGGTCAGCTACGGGAGCGGCACGCGGCCAGCGACTTCGAGCGCTGACCGCATCGTGCGAAGCGGCGCAGCGAGCGCTCAGATCTTGCGGAGCTTCATCTGCACGTCGCTCGAGTAGTGGTTCTCGAAGGCGCGCACGCAGGTGCTCAGGTAGCGGTCGTAGTCGTCGTACAGCTGGTCGCCCCACTTCTCGCGGATGAGCGCCTCGTGCTGCTGCATGCGGCGCAGCCACTCGGCCGTGGTCTTGCCGTAGCTGACGCGCTGGGTGCGCAGCTCCTCGACCTCCCAGTAGGGGTTCACCGCGGCCACCAGCTCCTCGAGGCGCGGGTTGAGCCCGCCGGGGAAGATGACGTCGGCCGTGAAGGCGAGGTCGGACAGGTCCTTGCGGTTGCGTGGCACACGGTTGCGCAGGATGGCCTGGAAGCCGAAGCAGCTGCCCGCCTCCACCCAGCCGGCCGTCTTCTTGAAGTACTGGCGGTAGATGTCGATGGCCATGCCCTTGTTCGCCTGCGCGGGCGAGCAGAGGTGATCGATCATCTCGATGGACTGGAGCGCGCCGTACTTCTCCTCGGGCTCGTAGTCCTTGTAGTCACACACGATGGCCTTCACGCCCTCGAGGCCGCGGGAGTGGATCCACTCGCACTGCGCCGTCGACAGCGTGATGCCGTGCGCGCGCTTCACGCCGCGCCCGTGCAGGTAGTTCAGGTTCGACCCCCAGCCGCAGCCGATGTCGAGCGTGAGCGTGTCCGCCGTGATCTCCGCGTAGTCGTACAGGATGTCGCACTTCTGGATCTGCGCCTGCTCCAGTGTCTCGTCGCCCGTGTGGAAGCTCGCCGAGGTGTAGTGCATGTCGGCGTCGAGCCAGAGCTCGAAGAACTCATTGGAGACGTCGTACGAGACTTCGATTTCGCGCTGCGTGGAGGTCATGGAGCGGCACCATGCCATCGCCTTCGGGCGTATGCCATAGCGGCACCACTCTTCGGTCGGCCGTCCGGCCAGAAACTGGTACCGTGCTCGGAATGGTTCTCACCGAGGAAGTGGTGGCGACCGTCGTCGCCGACATCAGCGCTCAGCTCGCCGACCCCACCTTCGGTCAGGTGAGCATCGGCGGCTTCGTCGAGTCGCAGCCCGACGCGGCGCGTTTCCTCACCCTGGCGGTCGGGCGCAAGGTGGGGGCCGAGGAGGCCATGCAGGCCGTCTTTCATGCGACGGTCCTGGAAGCCTGTTTTGCACGCGCGACGACGCCCCCAGCTCCGGTGACGTTCGCGCAGCTGGACGCCGTGGGGGACACGCCAGCGGCTGCTTTGGAGCGTGAGCAGCCGGCCCTGGCGGGGTACCTGGTCGCGAACGTGGAGTCTCCGCCGGTGCGCGAGGCACTATCACGCGTCGCCGTCGCTTGGTCGCGGTCGGCGACCGAGGTCGCACGATGATCGTGCTCCGCGTCGAGCACGTCCAGCGCGGGCTCGCCTTGTGGTCGCTCGTCGCGTTGCTCGGGTGCCGCAGCGGCACGTCGGTCGCCCCCGAGTCGGCCTCCACGCCTCCCTCCGCGGTGGCGGCAACGGCAGCCTCGGAGCCCGAGACGGCACCCCGCCCCAGCGCACCTCTGTTGGAGCCTCACGACGCTCGCGGGGATGACGTGCCTGCACGCCTCGGGTCGTTGGCCGCGCACTCCGTGGGTGCGCCACTCAGTTCGGCGGAGGCGGTCGTCGTCTTGCTCCACGGCTTCGGGGACCGCGGCGACGGCCTCGTCGAGTTCGCCCGCGGGCTGGTCGGCGCAGACTCCACGCTGGCGGCCATCGCTCTCGAAGCTCGCTTGCCCCGCTCGGGCGGCGGCCGCATGTGGTGGCCCATCGATCTGGAACGCGT
This sequence comes from Sandaracinaceae bacterium, assembly GCA_020633055.1. Classification (NCBI taxonomy): domain Bacteria; kingdom Pseudomonadati; phylum Myxococcota; order Polyangiales; family Sandaracinaceae; species Sandaracinaceae bacterium. The sequence goes on from JACKEJ010000012.1 coordinate 51,850, forward strand.
CCGAGGAGCGCGGGAGCGAGGCGACTGGCCGGAGCTCGAGCGCCTGCGGCCAGCGGGGGCGGACGAAGCGCGCGACGCGGTGTTGGGGGCGCTTCGGGAGCTGCAGCAACGCGGGGTCTTGCGGGAGCGCCTGGTGCTCGCCGGGTTCTCCCAGGGGGCGATGTTGGCTGTGGACGTAGGGCTCGGCCATCCCGAGCTGCTGCGCGGCGTCGTCGCGTTCAGCGGCGCCGTGCTCGATCGGGACCATTGGGAGCAGAGCGCGCCGGCCGGGGTTCGCTTCGTGGTCGCGCACGGGCAACGCGACACCGTCTTGCCATTCGCGCAGGGGGAGGCGCTTCATTCGCTTCTGCGCCGGCACGATCCGCATGCTCGCTGGGTACCCTTCGACGGGCCCCACACCATCTCGCCCGAGGGGCGTACGGCGCTGCTGGAGCTGCTCCGCGAGCGCTGAGCGGAGCGCGCGTCAGGCGAGGGCGCTGTCGAGGTCCTCGGTGCCCGACTCGGCTTCGCTCGGCGCTGGGAGGTCCGTGGGCTCTGGGCTGCCGTAGCCCAGCAGGTAGCGGATGAGCAGCCACCACAGGCCCAGCACACCCCACAGCAGCCCGAGCACGACGCCTCCGTCGATGATGCCCAGGTACGGCTGTGGGACCTGGCGGACCAGGGTGATCAGGGCGACGAGGCACGCGACGAAGATGTATCGCGCCAGCAGCTTGCGCGGCGGCGCGTGGAACAACGTGAGGCAGAAGGGGAGCGCGAGCAGCACGTGCAGCGGCCGTGGGTTGCGACCGAGATGCACCGCTCGCGCGACCACGCGTGGGCAGAAGCGCAGCTGAAACCCTCGGTACCCTTCGGTGTAGCCCTGGAAGACGAGCCAGAGCACGTACGCGGCACCGAGGGCGGGCGTCAGCATGTCCTCGGTGATGGGGACCAACGCTGCGTGCGTCAGCCGCACGATGGCCCGCAGCAGCATGCCGCTGACGCACAGCACCCCGAAGGTGGCGATCAGCTTGCTCTTGAGCGTGTCGGTGGCGGGCTCCACCCTCGCGTGCTTAGCGCGTCTCGGCGCGTCGTACCAGTCTGGGGCCGCGGACCTCAGTCGGGGCGTCGACGCTGCGCGAAGTCACTCACCAGGGCCAGGAGTTCTTCGACCTGAAACGGCTTCTGGAGGCCGAACGTCAGATCCGCGTCACTGCCTCGGGGCCCACAGGCGGTCAGCACCACCGCGGGTGTGGCGGGGGCGCTGGCCCGCGACATGCCACGCAGCATGCGTGCCCCCGTGCGGCCGAGGGGTCCCTCGCCCACGACGACCAGCGACACGGGGGTGGCGGTCGCGTCGCCCGTCGGCGCGGACAACAGGGCCAGGCCAGCCTCGGCGCTGGCTGCTTCGAGGACCGTGTGACCCTCGGCGCGCAGGACCCGGCCGAGGGTCGCACGCTGGCCCGAGTGCTCCTCCACGACCAGGACGGTACGTCGGTTCACGGGGCTCGGTCCTGGGCTCGTCGGAGTGCGGGGCATCACAGAGGCTCGGTGTGCGGTGTTTCTTTCACACAACGGCTGTGCCGCCCAGAAAACTCCCGCCGTCGCCGCACCTAGCACCATGTAGGGGTATCTGCCACCGTCGGAATGATTGTCGATTTTGCGCTGGACAAGCGCTACGCCCTCGGATCCGACAGATCCGTCGAGCCTCCAGCGTCTCGCTCGCGGGCCATCGCCTCACGGGTGTGGAATGCTTGGGGCCTCCGCGGGTTCGTGGAGCAAGCCCCAAGCCGCCACCTCGCCCCTTGACGCCCCTCGACCGTGACAGTGCCTTCCTCCTCGCTCTCGGGGCTTCCATCGCGGTGCACGCGCTCGGGGCCGGCGCGGCGGCGGCGTTCCGTCAAGAGCGCGCGGAGCGCCCGGGGGTCGTCCGGGAAGAGAGCGTCGAGCTCGAATGGCTCACGTACGAGCCGGTGCGAGAGCCGGAGTCCGTCGAGCCGCCCGCGCCGCTGGAGCCGCCCCCGGAGGCGGAGGACCCCGTGCACCCGTCGGTCGCGCAGCCTGCCGACCCCGTCGCTGCACAGCCGGGCGAGACGGCAGCCGAGGTCGGACCGACGCCGAGCGTGAGCGCGCCGTCCGAGCTGCCGGCGGAGGGGCCCCCCCCGTCGCCCCCTGACGTGCGGGTGCCGCCGCGAGCGCTCGACCCGCGCGCCGTCGCGCTCGGGGTGTTGGACGTGGCGCCTCACGAGGTGGCGCCGCAGGCGGTTCCAGACGCGGTCGACCCTGGAGCACGCTTTCGCGGCGCCGAGGCCGCGCTCGACCGCCACTTGGCGGCGCAGGCGGCCACCCGGCCGGCGGTCAGCGAGCGGCCACGCCCCCAGGTGCGTCGTCAGGCGGATGGCTCGTACCGCTATCGGGGGCACGCGTTCACCGCACAGATCGACCGTGAAGGTCAGGTGCACTTCAGCGACCGCACGGGCATGGCCTACAACGGCGGAGGCGACCTCCCGGACTCCGTCTCGGTGTCGTTCGGCTTCGACCTGACCGACGCGGCCTATCGTCGCCGTGGTCAGGACCCGTACCAGGCGGAGCGCGCGTGGTTCATGCGGGAGACCGAGGAGCTGCGCGAGGAGCTTCAACGGGAGGCGCGAGAGCGTGCGCGGACCACCCTCGCGCGTCGGGTGGCGGGTCGCGCGCAACAGACGTGGGACACGGTCGAGCGCAGCCCCGAAGCGCGACGACGACGCATCTTCGCGCTCTGGGACGACTGTGCCGAAGACGACCTGGACGGAGATGCCGCTCGCGAGGCCATCGTGGGGTGGGTTCGACGTCACCTCCCCCAGGGGAGCGAGCACGCCTTCAGCCCCGCAGAGCTGTCGGCGCTGAACGGTCGCCGCCAGAGTCGCGGGACGTTCGCACCCTACTGACGCGGGACGTTCGCACCGTACGGATGGCCCACGCCGACGGCTCGTCTCCGCTGGAGAGCGACGCGTCGCGGCCCGGAGTCCGTCTGGGTCGGCTCGCCGAGCGGGTTGCGCTGCGCGTGCGCGGCACGCGGTTCGGTGCGCACAGGTCGGTCAAGCCTTGCGGGGACCTCGGGGGCGCACGGGATAGATGATGCGGTCGCCTTCGATGCGGGGCTCCAAGACCTGGAGCACGTCCAGCTTGATCAGCTTCTTGCGCCGGTCGGGCATGCGCAACATCACGCCCCCGTCTTCGTCCATCCGCTCGATCTTGCAGAGCCCGAACTGACGGTGGTCCAGATACTCACCCACCTCGGGGATGGGCTCGTCGAACAGCATCGCGCGGGTGTCGTCGGCGGGCGAGTCGTGCAGGGGAGGTGGGCGATGCGCAGGCACCGAGACCTCCGCCTCGCGTCGCGCGGGGCGGGCCACGCGGCTGGGGAGGGGCGCCTGCTGAGCTTCCTCGGACGCGCTCGCGGCCATCGCCCACGTCACCCCTCGAGGAGCGCGGCTCTCCGAAGGCTGTGGGGGAGCCGGCGCAGGGTCGGGCGCGCGGCGTGCGTCGTCGCGGCTACGCAAGGGGGCGCGCTCGACCACGGGTTCGACAGCCGGCCGAACGGCCGCGCGACTGAGCTCCGGGCCTGTCGTGCGCTCGTGGGCGTGCGCCCGACCTGCAGGCGAGGCCGCGAAGGACGGCAATCCCGTCGCCGCGTCAGCCGTCCTGACCAGCGCGAGGTCATCGTACGCGTCGAGGCGGAACTCTACGGAGAACACCGCGCCGCGGGCCAGCTCTCCCCCCAACACTTGGACGCCATTGTCGGTCTCCCGCGAGAGCGTGACGTGCAGGTCGGCGAACGGTCGGTCGTCCATCGACGAGATGGTGCCCGAGAGGTTCAGCAGCTGCAGGGGTGTATCGAAGCGTGTCGGCGTCCGATGACTGCGCTCGTCTTGGTCGTACTCACGTAGCTCGGCGGACTCGAGCCAACCCACGGCTTGCACCCAGGCGGCCTGAATGCCGTGTTCGACGGCGAGCCGCAGCAGGGCGACGTGGAGGTCCTCTCCGCGCTCACATCGACCGACGAAGTGACGCACGCGCTTGCTCTCTCGGATGAACATCGAGGCTCTCCATAGCAGCCCAAGGGCCGCGGGGCTGCCCCTGCGCTACGCCGTGGGACCGCGGCGGACGGTTGCTCGGGACCGCGTCGTCTCGGACGTTAACACGCTCAGTGGAGGCGCCTGTAGATGCCCACCACGACACCCATGATCTGCGTGTTGCGCCAGTCCGTCTTGGGGATCAGGATGGGCGCCATCGTGCTGTTCGCGGGCTGCAGCCGGATGTGGTCGCGCTCCGGGAAGTAGGACTTGCACGTAGCCTCGTCGCCGACGAGCGCGATGACGATTTCGCCGCGGTTGGCGGTGAGCTGCTTGCGCACGAACACGTAGTCGCCGTCGTGGATGCCTGCTTCGATCATGGACTCGCCGACGATGCGCAGTCCGAAGACGTCGCGGTTGCCGCCGACGAGCATGCGGTCGATGCGCACGGTGTCCTCTGGCTCCTGGATGGCCTCCGCCAACAGGCCCGCCGCGACGCGCCCAACGATGGGGATCTCGAGCAGGTCGTCGTCGAGCCGTGCATCATTCGCTGGCGCTGGCGCTGGCGCTGCCGCTGCCGCTGGCGCTGGCGCGGGCCCGGCCGTGCGACCACCGAAACCACCCACCGCGTGCAAGCCCGGGCCCGCCGATGCCATGTGGAGCAACGTGTCCGCGTCGGAGTCGCCCTCGTCCTCGCCGTCACCCAACGTGTGCCCGTCAGGCGAGCGCACCAGGCGGAGGGTACGGCTCTTCATGTCTTCGCGCGTGAGGTAGCCCTTGCGCTCGAGGGCGCGCAGGTGGTCGTTGACGCCATTGGTGCTGCGGATGCCCAGCCGATTGCCGATCTCGCGGAGGGTGGGGGGGAACCCGCGGTCCGAGATGGACTCGGAGATGAACTCCAGGACGGCGCGCTGTCTATCGGTGAGCTTCTGCATGGTTCTAGGCTGCCTCCGAAGATACTGTGCATGTGTTCAAGCTGTCAAGCTGTGCAGGTATCGCCCCCGACAATACTGATCATCCGACGCGGAGTCAAAGATTCGGCCAATGCGTGGGCCCGCTCGCGCACGCGCCCGAATTCGCGTAGGGTCCGGGCGTGTCCGAGGTGACGCAATTCGGGCCCTTCGAGCTGGTGCGCCGCCTCGGCCGGGGGGGCATGGCCGAGACCTTCGAGGCCATTCGCCACGGCGCCTCCGGCGTCAGCCAGAGGGTGTGTATCAAGCGTATCCTCCCCGCGTTCGAGCGGGACACGGAGTTTCTGCGGCTGTTCCTCGAGGAGGCGCGCGTCTCGGCCAGCCTGCACCATGGTGGCATCGCTCAGGTGCTCGACTTCGGGGAGGTCGAGGGTTCGCACTACCTGGCGCTCGAGCTGGTCGAGGGGCTCGACCTGCGCACTGTCATCTCGAGGTTGGTCGAGCTGGACGACCGGCTCACCACGGGGGTGGTGGCGCACCTGGCGTTCGAGCTGGCGGGGGCGCTCGAGTACGCGCACGCCGCGACCCCCAGCGGGCGGGCGCGGGGGGTCGTGCACCGAGACATCAGCCCGAGCAACGTACTGCTCAGTCGGGAGGGAGAGGTAAAGCTCACGGACTTCGGGATCGCGAAGGCGATGAGCGCCGACGTGGCCACCCGCACGGCCGCGGTCAAGGGCAAGCTCCCTTACATGGCGCCGGAGTACGCGAGCGCGGGGCACTTCAACGCGCAGAGTGACCTCTTCTCACTCGGGGTCACGCTCTACGAGTGCGTGCGGGGCCGACGACCGTTCGACGGCGCGAACGACCTGGAGACGCTCGAGAACCTGCAGCGAGGGCGCTATGCGCGGCTCTCGGAGGCCGTGCCCAGCGTCGACCGAGCCTTCGCCGCGGCCGTCGAGCGGCTGCTCGAGCCGGACCCGGAGCGCCGCTATCGCACGGCCTCCGAGTTCTTGGACGAGCTGGTGGCGCTGTCTCCGCCGGGCACCGCGCAGCTCATCCTCGGGCGCGTCGTGGGCGCGCTCGCGGACCACGTGGACAGTGATCTCTCCACCACACACGAGGCGCTGGCCCACACGCGGCTGCGCGAGACCGAGCTCGATCAGGGCACCCTCTTGCTCGCCGACGACAGCGCGCCGCGCGATCCCGTCGTCGTGTCCGCTGCGCCCCACGAGCCCACGCGCACGCGCCTGCCCACGGTGCTGGCAGAGTCCGCGGCGGCGCCGCATGCTCGCCCTCCACAGGTGGCGGCACCCTCACCCGATGCCGGGATCGCCACCCGCCCCGGCCGCGTCAAGGCCCCCCCCTCGGAGTAGTCGCATGAGCCAACACGTCCCCCTCGACGCCGCCCTCGCGCGGCTCGAAGCCAGCCTCGATCGTCACCTGGCCGACCTGGCCGACCTGGTCCGCATCGGCGGGGTCAGCGCCGACCCCCCACCCAACCCCAAGCTGCTCGAGAGCGCGCAGGCGGTGGTGCGCCTCATGGAGCGCGCGGGCCTCCACGGCGCGCAGGTGCTCGAGCTGCCGGGAGCGCACCCCTACGCCTACGCGGAGTGGCTGGGCGCGCCCGGAGCTCCGACCCTCCTGCTCTACGGCCACCACGACGTGCAGCCGGTGGGACGCGAGGCCAAGTGGGTGACGCCGCCGTTCGAGCCCGATGTGCGCGAGGGACGCATGTATGGGCGAGGCGCGGTCGACGACAAGGCCGGCGTGATGATGCACGTCGCGGCCTGCGCGGCGTGGCTGGACGCGACCGGCACGCTGCCCGTCAACGTGAAGTTCATCGTCGAGGGCGAAGAGGAGATCGGCTCGGGCAACCTCGAGCGCTTCCTCGAGACGCACGCCGAGCGGCTCGCGGCCGACTGCATCGTGCTGACGGACACGGCCAACCTCGACGCGGGGATCCCGTCGTTGACCGCGTCACTGCGCGGCCTCGCGGCCGTCACCGTCGAGGTGCGCGCCCTACGGCAGCCTCTGCATAGTGGCATGTGGGGCGGCCCACTCCCCGACCCGGTCATCGCGCTCTCCCGCGCGCTCGGAGAGCTGGTGGACGACGACGGCCGGGTGATGCCGGCGCTCCGCGAAGGCGTGGCCGAGCTCACGGACGTCGAGCGCGCCGAGCTTTCGCAGCTCCCGTTCGACGAGGGGGCGTTCCGTGAGCAGGCGGGGCTGGTGCCCGGGGCTCAGCTCACTGGGCGCAAGGACGTCCCGCTGTACGCGCGCATCTGGCGCGAGCCGGCGGTCACCGTGATCGCCTTCGAGTCGCGCGCCATCGCGGGTTCCAGCAACCAGATCATCGATGCGGCGCGGGCGCGTGTCAGCGTCCGGGTGGTGCCCAACCAGGAGGCGCGGGCGGTTCAGGACGCGTTGGTGCGCCACTTCGAGCAGCGCGTGCCCTTCGGTCTCGAGGTGAGCGTCGAGCGCGACGAGACCGCCAACGCGTGGCTCGCCCCCGCGGTCGGGCCGGCCTTCGACGCCGCGCGACGAGCGATGAGCGCGGGTTACGGGCGCGATTGCGAGATCATCGGCTGCGGCGGGACCATCCCTTTCGTCGGCCCGTTCGCGAAGGTGCTGGGGGGCGTGCCGGCGCTGCTCACGGGCGTCGAAGACCCCCTGTGTCATGCGCACTCCGAGAACGAGAGCCTGCTCATCGACGACTGGAAGAAGGGCACCCGCGCCGCGGTGCGCCTGTATGCCGAGCTGGCGGACGCGCTTCGCAAGGACTGAGCGCTGCGACGCTCGCTAGCCCTCGTCGGTGGGTGTTGGCGGCGCGCGTCGCGTGTCAGCGGGCGCTCGCGGCACCCTGCACGCGGGCTTGCACCAGGTATTGGAAGCGGAACCTGCGCTCACGGTCGTAGGTCCCCGTGAAGCGCAGGCACGCCTCGTCGAACGTGTCTTGGCGCACGTCGCGGTAGCCCAGCTCGTAGAGCAGCGGGAACGGGTGGTCCATGCCCCAGATCATCGGCTCGCCCGCCTCACCCAACCGTGAACGCGTCGCGGCGTCCTCCGCGCTGCGCGTGTCCCCCGCTACGAAGCGCTTCCCCACGTGGTCGAACACGACGGTCGTGTCTGGGTGCAGCCCCTCCGCCGCGCGTTGCAGGGTGGCGCACACCGCGGGCTCGCTGAGGTAGTAGCTGACCCCCTCCCACACCACGAGGGCTGGCTGGTGCACCTCGAACCCGACTGACACCAACCGCTCGACGAAGTCCTCGTGCTCGAAGTCGCACGCGACGCTGGTGGCGTGCGTGCCGTAGTCGGGCAGCTGCGACAGCCTGCGCTCCCGCTCACGCAGCGAGGCCGGCGCGTCGACCTCGAAGAAGCGCACCCCTTCGGCCGCGAGCCGCTTGGCGCGCGTGTCGAAGCCGGCACCCAGGATCACCACCTGCTGCGTGCCAGCGCGCGTGTGCTCGCGCACCACGGCGTCGAGGTAGGCGGTGCGCACGGCGATCCAGAGCTGCATGTTCGGCGCGACGCGGTCCATCTGGCGCGCGAACGCGAAGCCCTCGTCACCCGCCAGGTGGCGCGCGAACGGGTCGTGGCAGATGGGCTCGGGAGCCTCGGTGGCGAGCGCGCGATACGCGGCGACCAGCATGGCCGTGCGGCTGGGGCTGTCTGACTGCATCCTGGGATGGTACGCTGACACGGTGTCGACATGTACCGGCTGGATGACTCCGCCCCGCACAGCTGCTAGGTGGGGTCCGTGAATCAAGCCGCGCGCCATCGCCTCGGCGTCGACGAGCGACGCAAGCAGCTCCTCGACCTGGCCCTCGAGCTCTTCGGCAACCGCCCCTACGACGAGATCTCCATCGACGAGATCGCGAAGGAGGCGGGCGTGTCGAAGGGGCTGCTCTACCACTACTTCTCCAGCAAGCGCGCGTTCTTCGTCGCGGCGGTGGAGGCCGCCGCCGAGAGCCTGCTGGAGTCGACCGAGGTGGAGACCGTGGGCGACGTGCCGACCATGGACGAGATGCGCGAGGGCGTGACGCGCTACCTCGACTACGTCGACCGCCACGCGCGCAACTACCTGCTGCTGGTGCGTGGCGGGGACGGCGTGGATGAAGAGGTGCAAGCCATCGTCGATCGCACGCGCATGGCGTTCCTCGAGCGCGTTCGCGACGCAGCGGCCCTCCTGCCCCAGTCGCCCGAGGTCGACATCACGCTGCGCGGCTACATCGGCTACGTCGAGACCGTGAGCATCGAGTGGGTCGAGCACAAGCGCATCTCCCGGGACGCGCTGGCCGACCTCATCGTTCGTCAATGCATCGCCCTGTTCTCCACCGTCCAGCGCTGACGCGCATCCGACAGGTCTGCTCGTCTCCTCGCGCGCGAGCGGTCGTGGGTGTGCTCGCGCTGCTGGCCGTGACGACCTTCGCGCCCGACCATGATGGCGCCGTCGCGCAGCCCACCGCTGACGGGGAGGATGATGGCGCTGGCCGGAACGTCACCGCGGCGAGCCCGGCTCCGAGACGAACGGGTGACGGCGCACAGGACGGGCCCGCTCCTCCGGTCGGGACCAGAGACTCGCACCCAGAGGTGCAGCACGTGCTCGGGCTACTCCCGACGGCCAGCACCTCGCGTGGCGGGCCGAGCGCCGGTTCTCTCGAGGGCGGCGTGCCCTTTCCGCTGCAGGCCGAGGGGGCGCACTTCAACCCCCGCCGCGACGCCCGGGCGCGCTACGGCACCGTCGAGTTGGTGCAGGCGCTCCTGCGCGCGGGAGCCGCCGTGCACGCCCGCCACGGTGGGGAGCTCGTCGTCAACGACCTGAGCCTGATCTCGGGCGGGCCCATCGCGCACCACGGCAGCCACCAGGGGGGGCGTGACGTGGACGTGCTCTTCTACACGCTCACGGCGGAGGGAGAGCCCCGGCCGTCGGTGGGGGCGCCGCTCGACCTCGCGGGTCGGGGGGTGGACTTTCAGGACCTGAGCGTCGCGGCGGACGACGTCCCGGTCCAGCTCGACGTCGTGCGCACCTGGGCCTTCGTGGAGGCCCTGCTGTCGGACCCCGACGCCTGGGTCCAACGCATGTTCGTGGCGCGCCATCTGCGGCAACGCCTGCTGAGGCACGGGCGGCGCGCAGGGGCGTCACGGGCGGTCCTACGGCGCTTCGAGCAGGTGGCGTGCCAGCCTGGCTATCCTCACGACGACCACTTCCACATCCGCGTGTTCTGCAGCGTGGACGACCTGGCCGCAGGGTGTCGGGACTCGGGACCCATGCCACCCTGGCACCGGGCACGCTTGGCGTCGGCCGGCGCGACGCCACGCATGGCAGGCCCCGAGAGGCTGCGCGCGCCGATCACGACGGCGGCCGAGGCGCGGCGCGCTGCAGGCCCCATGCATCCGGACGTGCGCGCGTGGCTCGACGCACGCGATGCGTGGATGCGGCCCCCGGCGGGACCTGGCGTCTGCCGCTGAGGCGTTCCCCTCTCGGACGCGACGCCTCGTCACCGTGGGACGGGCGTCGGGGTGGGGCGCCTGGTCACCGTGGGGCCAGGCGTGCTCCAACGCGCGCTGAACGCGCGCGGCTTCCAATGAGCGCGTTCAGCGCGCGGCGTCGACCGTACACCGAGGGCTACCGTCGGCGGCGCTGCAGTGGTACGTGGCCTGGTTGTCACAACCGGAGACCCGGAACACGTACGGGCTGAGTTCGGACACCGAGAGCTCCGACTCGGCGCAGGAGAACTCTGCCGCGAAGCGTTGGTTGGCGAGGATGGTGAGGTTGGAGCACCAACGGTGATCCGTTCCGACCCCGGTCGGGCACTGGTACACGCCCGTCCGGCCGCAGCCGCGCACGATGTACGTGTCATTGCTGCGCCGCGTGGTCTCGAGATCCGAGCTGTCGCACGCGAAGTCTACTTCGGCTTGGCGCTTGGCCGCGCTCAGTCCTGGTGAACACGCGCTCAAGGCCAGCAACCCCGCAACTACCAACACAACCCTAGTCATGGCCCGAGAGGGTAACGGGTTGTCCGCGCGACGGCACGAAAAACGTGACCGACACCCGGGTGAACCGTGGGCGTCAGCAGCGCGCGTTCGATGTACACGCCATGCACGGATTGTGTGTGACCAACGCTGGGAAGGCACGTATGGGGGCAGGGTCATACGGCGTGAGAGGCATGCAGACCCCGCGCAAAACGAAGATGTGAGACGCTCCGTCCGTAGGTTGGCGTGGAACCTGCTTTGTGCCGCCCTGTCCGGCGCCGAAGAGGAACATCGATGGAAGAACTCGCACTCGTTACGTTTTTCTGCGGAGGACCTGTCCTCCTGATGTTTCTCGTCGTGGCTGGACTGGTCGCGGCGAGCGCAAACCGGCAGCGCCGGAACGAGACCGCGGCGCTGCGTGTCGATCTCGATCAGCTGCACGTGCGCCACATGGCGCTGCTGCAGAAGCTGACGGCGCTTGAGGCGCGCGAGGGACCTGTGGCGACGGAGGTGCCGACCGAGGTGGGGCGTATCCCCACGGCGCAACGGGTGGACACGTCGCCCCTGGGCACCCCGGCTTCCACGTCCGCCGTGGTCGGCGTCTCCAGAGTCCCGTCGAACGACGCGGGCGCCACGCCCGAAACAGCCGCCTCGACCGCGGTCGGATCGGAGCCGCTCGCGGCGTCCCTGACGGTGCCGCCCGACCTCGTGGCCTCCACGGCGAACGTGCCGTCGGAGGAACCGCAGCCCTCGGCGTCGATGGACGCGCGGGGTGAGGGCGACCTGACCTCGCCGGGAGCTGTGGTGCGCGTCGACCAGCCGCCCACGGTCGAGACGGGAGAGGTGGCGCAGTCGGCGCCGGAGGCCGGCTCGACGGCCGTTGGGCCTGCCCATGGGCCATCAGGCGCTGGGGGGCGCGCGCCCTCACCGCCTGGGGCGAACGCGCCACCACCCCGCAAGGGGCCTGGGCTCGAAGAGTGGCTCGGCGTGCGTGGCATCGCGCTCGTCGGCGCGCTGACGCTGGTGATCGCCGGCGTGTACTTCTTCCGTTACTCGGTCGAGCACGGGCTCATCACCCCCGCCATGCGCGTCATCGTCGGGCTGATCCTGGGCGTCGCCTGCATCGGCGCGTCCGAGAAGCCGCTGCGGGCACGGCACGAGCTGCTCGCGAACTTCATCGCCGGTGCTGGCGTCGCGCTGCTCTATCTCGCGAGCTGGGCCAGCGCGGCGCTGTACGACCTCGTGCCGCGGCCCCTGGCGTTCGGGTTGATGGGCGTGACCACGGCGGCTTGCTGCGCGTTGGCGCTGCGGCACAAGGCCCAGAGCATCGCGTTGATCGGTCTGCTCGGCGGCTTCGTGACGCCCATCTCGTTGTCCACGGGGCAGGACCGTCCGCTCGCCTTGTTCGGCTACCTGCTGCTGCTGGACGTGGCCCTGCTGGCCGTGGCGCAGCGCACGCGCTGGGGCTTGCTGGCGCTGCTCAGCGTGCTGGGCACGTTCGTGTACCAGCTCGGATGGATCATGGGTCGCATGGGGGCCGAGCGCGTGTGGTGGGGCGTGGTCATCATCGCGCTCTTCACCTCCGTGTTCGCGCTGGGGACCGTGCTCGCGGGGCGGCGGGCCGCAGCGGGAGCGCCCGCAGATGGTGCGCCGCGGCCGCTCGAGACGCTCATGGCGCAGGCCACCCAGGCCCTTGCCCTCCTGCTGCCGTTCCTGTTCCCGCTGTTCTTCGCGACGCACCGTGACCTGCGCATGGACCTCTGGCCCACGCTGGTCCTCGTCAGCGCGCTGACCGTGGGGGCAGGCGTGGTCGCGCTCGCGACGCGCGCGTTCTGGATCCAGGTGGCTGCTGCGGCGGCGGGCGGCGTCACGCTGTTGATGCACGTCGTGGCCTCGCACGAGGCCGCGCTCGGCGGAGCCTTCTGCGCGCTGATCGCGGCGCTGACGTTGGTCCATGCGGGGGTGGTGCTGCGTTTCGTCCGCACCGAAGGGCGAGCACAGGCCGCGCCCTCGTCGGACACGCCGAGTCCCCTCGGCCTCTCGTTCCAGCCCAGTCACGCCGCGGTGTTGTTCGCGGTCGCCGCCTCGTTCGCGCTGCTCATGGGCGCCGAGCGGGTGCTTCCCCTCGCTGGGACCCTCACCGCGCTCCTCATCGTGATCACGAGCTTGGGCGTCGCCGCGGCGTCACCGCTGCGCTGGCTGGCCGCGTTGGTCGCGCCGCTGGCCACGGTGTCGGTCGCTGCGCTGCACGTGACGCAAGGGGCGCTGCCAGGACGACCGAGCGAGTGGGTGTGGCTGGTGCTCACCATCGCGCCCGTGCTCGGCGCGAACGTGGGGGTGCTGGTGCGCGACGTCGAGAAGCGCTCTCCGCTCGACCACGCGGCGGGTATCGCCGCGCTCGTGTTCGCGGTGCACCTGACCGTGCTCCCGCCTGGCGTCCCGGTCACGGTGGGGCTGTTCGCCGTGGCGGCCGCGGTCGCCCTCGTCGCGGTCTGGTTGCCCCTCGCGCGCTCGGGGGCAGGCGCCTCCTTCGGTTGGGTCGTGCTCGCGCTCTCCATCCGCGCCGCCTGGCTGGATGGGCACGAGAGCATCGCCAGCGCAGAGGGGTCGTGGCTGACCGTCCTCGTGCTGGTGGCCGCGGGCGCCACCTGCGTACCGATGCTGGCGTTGGGGGCGCGGGCACGCGCGTCGCGCGGGCTCTACCGTGGGAGCGCGCTGGCCATGCCGCTGTTCTTCTTGCCCATCCTCGAGGCCTACCGCGACGTGTTCGGGCGCCACACGGACGGCATCCCCGCCGTGCTGTCCAGCGCCGTCGTGCTCACGATGCTGGCCGTGTCGCGCGTCCGAGCGCCTGCGACGGTGCGCGTCTCCGCAATGGCGTGGCCGGCCGCGACAGCCCTCGGCTTCGCCAGCGTGGCCATCCCGCTGCAGCTGGAGAACGAGTGGGTCACCGTGGGCTGGGCGCTGCTGGGCGCCGGTCTGCTCGCGCTCTTCCGGCGTATCGATCACGCCGGGCTCAAGTACTTCGCGCTGCTGCACTTCGCGGCCGTCGGGGTGCGCCTCCTGCTGAACCCCTACGTGCTGGAGTACCACCCGGTGTCCGCCTGGCCGTTCGTCAACTGGCTGGCCTACACCTACCTCGTGCCCGCCGCGGCCGCCTGCCTGGGGTTCATGTGGCTGCGCGACATCGAGATCGCGCGAAGGCGCCCGTTCGAGGCCAGCCTGATGCCCAAGCAAGTCACGCTGTTGGCCAACGCGCTCGGTGTGCTCGCCGTGGCCATCGGGTTCGCGTGGGTCAACCTCACCATCATCGACGCCTTCGCGCCCGAGGGCCCGCTCGAGCTCGACTTCGATCGGCGCCCGGCGCGCGACCTCACGCTCAGCCTCGCGTGGGCGGTCTACGGCGCTGGCCTCCTGGGGCTCGGCATGTGGCGCAAGAGCACCTCGCTGCGTGGCCTCAGCCTGTGCCTGGTGATGCTCACCATCGGGAAGGTCTTCCTGGTGGACCTCGGCAACCTGCAGGACCTCTACCGCGTCGCGTCCCTGGTGGGCCTCGCGTTCTCTCTCATCATCATCTCGCTAGCGTACCGCCGCTTCGTGTTCCCCCCTGCGGCCACGAGCGAGCAGGAAGGTGGACCGACATGAAGCGCTTCTTCGACGATGGCCGGCGCGTGACCTCGCGGGCTCTGGCCTGTCTGGCCGTCCCGCTGTGCCTCGCGCTCGTGGTGTCGGGCGTCGTGGCGCAAGCCTCGGAGGACGACCTGCGGGCGCTGTTCCCCAGGGTGGCGGACATCGACACGCAGGGCGCCGACGGGCTCGTACGCGCCCCGCTCCCGGCCGAGGTGCTCGCGGCGGTGCGGGCCGACCTGGCGGACGTGCGCGTGTTCGTCGCAGGGCGGTCCGTGGAGTTCGTGATCGAGGCGGACCCCCCTCGCACGCCGAGCACGACCTGGCCCCTCGCGCCCCTCGACGTGCGTGAGCAGGTGATGGGTGACCGCGCCCAGCCGCAGGTGGTCGAGACATGGGACGTGCAGCTGCCCGGCGACGCTCCCGTCACGACGGACGACGAACCCCTCGCGTGGCGGCTTGCTTTCGGCATGGCGCCCGGCGAGCTGGTGCGAGAGCTCAGCATCCACCGTGTAGACGAGGCGGGCGCCGAGTCGCCCCTCGCGGACACCACCCTGTTCCGCATGCAGGGGCCACTGCGCGAGAAGCTCTCGGTGCGGGTGGAACCGCTGCCCGGCGCGCGCCTGCGGCTCCGGCTCCGAGGGCCCGCGCCAGCCCAACGCCCGACGGTGACGCTGCACACGGAGAGCTCGCCGACGAACCCGCGCGAGCTGAGCGTGCCCCTCGAGGTGCTGGCGTCGGAGCGTAGCGCCGATCAGCAGGAGACCGTGCTGACGGTGCAGCGGCCACGCGGGGTCGTCCCCGACGCGCTCGTGTTCGCGACCAGCAGCGGCGCGTTCCACCGCGAGGTGGTCGTGGAGGACACCGGCGTGGGGGCGCGTGGGGCCGAGATCGGTCGAGCCGTCGTGTACAACATCCCCAGCTGGCACGAGGCGCTCTTGTCGCTCCCCATCAGCGCCGCGACGGGCGACCAGCTGCGCGTGCGCGTACTGGATGGTGACGCCCCGCCGCTCGCGGAGCTGCGCGTCACGGCGCGCGTCCGACAGCCTGCGCTGGTCTTCGAGACCTACGGGAGCGAGGCGCAGCTGTACTTCGGGGGCGCGCGCGCCACGCGCCCGGCGTACGGACTGCGCGAGCTGCAGGGCCGCTTCACGCCGGGCGCCGCGGTGTCCGAGGCCCGGGTGCGGCCCGCCACGGACAACACGCGCTTCCACGCAGGCCCCGTGCTCGCGTTCGCGATGAGGCCAGGCGCCCCGGTCGACACCGCGGGTTTCTCCCACACGCGGGCCGTGCACGTGCCCGAGACGCCGGAGGGTCTTGTGCGCGTGCCCCTCGACGTCGAGACGCTGGCGCAGGCGCGCACGGGCGCGGACGACGTGCGTGTGGTGGACCGGGAAGGGCGGCAGTGGCCGTATCTGTGGGGGGACGAGCCCGAGCTTCGCGCCATGGAGGTCACGCTCACCGCCACGCCGCGTCCGGCAGAGCGCGCCACGACGTTCCGCCTTGAGCTCCCGGGTGTCGTGCGTGTGGAAGAGGTGCTGCTCGACGTCGAAGCCGCGCTCGTGAGCCGACGCGTCGAGGTGTGGGGCAGCGACTCGCTCGAGGGAGAGCCCTACCTGCTCGAGACCAGCACGATCGAGCGCGGCCCGAGCACCCGCGACCCGCAGCTCCGCGTCTCGGTGGGTGCCACCGTGCGGGCGCTCGAGCTGCGTGTGCGGGACGGCGACGAGCAGCCGCTACGCGTCCGGGCCGCGTCGGTCGTGGTGCAGGTCCGAGACCTCTTCATGGCAGCGCCCGCGGGCGAGTACCAGCTGCTCGTGGGGAACGCGCTGATCGACTCACCCTCCTACGACCTCGAGAGCGCCCGTGAGCTGGTGCTCTCCCTGCGCGCTGCTTCAGCGGAGCTCGGGCCGCTCGAGGCGAACCCGGGCTACGCGCCTCCGAGCCCCAGCCGCGACGCCGTGACCGAGACCGCCTTGCTGGTGGTGCTCGTCGTCGTCGTGCTGCTGCTCGGCGCGCTCACCTTCCGTTTGGTGCGGAGCGATGGGGACGGCCCGGCGCCCGCCAGCTCGGGCGCCGTGAACGACCCCGCGCCTGGCGATGCGGGCGACCGACACGACCCCGCGCCCGCGGGCGACGCGGGCGACACGCAGCGCACAGAGGAGCACGTCGCCTCGGAGGGGGCGTCCGAGACGAGTGAGCCAGACGCGGAAGCGCGCGAGTCGAGACCCGTCGTAGATGCAGCGGCGCCGGAGCGTGACAAGCTCCCGGAATGACCACGGCCGACTTCGAGTACGTCGACACGCCCGAGGCTCTCGCGGGCATCGTCGAAGCTGCGTCCGCAGCACCCACCTACGCGCTGGACACCGAGTTCCACCGCGAGACCACGTACTTCGCGAAGGTGTGCCTCGTGCAGCTCGCCTTTCTGGACCGCGTGGTGCTCGTCGACGCCCTACGCGTAGACCTGCGGGCGCTCGAGCCGCTGCTCGCAGGTCCAGGCCTCTGCGTGGTTCACGCCTGCTCCCAAGACCTCGAGATTCTCCTGCGCGAGGTGGGGCGGGCCCCGCGCAGGTTGTTCGACCCTCAGATCGCTGCGTCGTTCTTGGGGATGGGGATGCCCAACCTGGGCAAGCTGGTGTTCGAGGGTCTCGGGCGACAGCTCCGCAAGGGCGCACAGCTCGCCGACTGGACGCGCCGGCCGCTCGCGTCCGACGAGCTGCAATACGCCGCCGATGACGTGCTGCACCTGATCGAGCTCACGGAGGTGCTCGTCGCGCGTCTGCGTGACCGCGGGCGCCTGGCTTGGTGCGAGGAGGAGTGCGAGCGTGTGCGAGCGAGCGCGCGTGTGTCGCGTGACCCCGAGACGGCTTGGTGGAAGGTGAAGGGCAGCTCGTCTTTGCGCCCCCGCGCCGCCGCGGTGGCGCAAGAGCTGCTGGCGTTTCGAGAACGTACGGCGATGGCGATGAACGTCCCCGTGCGGCGCGTGATCCCGGACGTCGCCGTGCAAGCCATGATCGACCGGCCTCCCAAGACGGCGGGTGACCTCGAGCGCGTGCGCGGGCTGGATCGGCGCGCGCTGCGGTCCCACGAGCCCGGACTGTTGGCGGCGCTCGCGCGGGGTCAGCAGCTGGACCTCGCCGAGCTGCATCAGCCCCCGGCCGCGACACCCGCCACCGCGCCACCTGGGCTGATCGCGCTGGCGATGGCGTGGGCCAGTCAGCGAGCCGACGACGAGAGCATCGACCTGCCGCGCTTGGCCAAGCGAGAGGACATCGCCGCGTACGTGTCCGGACAGCCCGGCACGCCCCTCGCGGACGGGTGGCGCCACGAGCTCCTCGGCCGCTCGCTCGCGCGCCTCATGGCCGGCGACGTGTGTCTCGCGATGGACCGTGAGCGGATCGTCATGATTGATCGGCGCGCATGAGCGTCCTCATTCACGGCTGATAGATAAGGGTAAACAACCATAGCGAACCGTTCTCATCTTGGAACTGTTCTATTCCAGTAGTTGTTTCGTACCAAGGGGGAACCGTGGAGAAATCAAAGACCTCTGTGTCTCGGTTCATGGGATTCGTGGGCGTCGCGCTCGCGTTGTTTGTCGGATGCCTTTCGCGACCACCGGGCGCGCTGGCACAGGCGACGCTTCGGACGTGTGGGGTGTCCGGTTTTGGCACACCGCTCGACGCGCTCTTCACGAACAGTGGCATCTCGCGCTCGGCCCGCGACGACGGCGCCTATCGCATCCCCGAGGCCGACATCCTGAACGTGTTCGGCACGGACGGGATTCCGTTCGCGTCGAACAGCACCGAGCTCTACGTCAACGTCAACGGCACCATCTCGTTCGGCGAGCCGGTCTACACGTACACGCCGACGGCTATCCCGGGCCTTCGCACGGCGTCGGTGGCGGCGTACTTCGCCGACGTCGATCTGCGCGATTTCAATCGCCTTCTGCTGCCGGACATTCCAAACCCAGGAACCGTCTATCTCTGCGTTGTGTCAGATTTGAACAGTGGTGTTCAGACACCGGGTGACAGGATCATGGTCACCTGGGAGAATGTCACCTACTACAATTCGTCCAACGGGTTTCGTCCTGATCAGCTCAACAGTTTCCAGGTCATCCTCAGCGTCCCGGACGTCGCATGTGGCACGGGTGCCGCGACGCGCGGCGTGGACGTGGAGTTTCGCTATGCGGCCCTGACATGGACCACGGGGGACGCGAGCTCTGGCAACGGCGGGCTCGGGGGCACCGAGGCCACCGCGGGGCTCGATGACGGCGCCGGCACGGCCCAGGCGCTGCCCGGCTCGGGGACACCGGGCGTGCTGATGCTCACCTCGCGCTCCAACGTGGGTGAGGCAGGCGTGTTCCGCATCCGCTCGTGGGGCGGCACGCTCCCCGGCTGCAACAACGGCTCGGTCGACGCGTGCGAGGCGTGTGACGGAACGTTGCTGGGCGCCGGCGTGACGTGTCCTGCCGGCTACGCTGGGGTTCCGCTGTGCAACAACAATCCAGCGAACCCCAGCGGGGACGGAACCTGCAGCATCAGCCCCCTGCCTGCGGGTTGTACCGACATCGACGAGTGCGCCCTCGGCGGAGCGGGGTGCAGCGCGAACGCTGCCTGCGTCAACACGCCAGGGGGCTTCGAGTGTCAGTGCGCCACGGGCTTCACGGGCGATGGCAGCACGTGCGTCGCGCTCGTCGTCACCTCGCCTCTCGCCGGGGCCCAGCTGGGCACGGCCACGCCTACGGTCAGCGGTACGGCAGAGCCGGGCGCGACGGTCGTCGTGAGTGTCGACGGTGTGATGGTGGGCTCCGATACGGCCGACGGCGGGGGCGGCTGGATGGTCGCGGTCAGCACGCCACTCACGGACGGTGCCCACGCCATCCAGGTCGTCGCCACGGGCCCGAACGGCGGCACCGCGACGCGCACGCTGCAGGTCAGCGTCGACCTCATGACCCTGGTCACCATCGACGAGCCGACGGACGCAGCGCAGGTGGGGGACAGCACGCCGCGCATCGCGGGCCGAGCCGAGCCTGGCGCTTCCGTGCAGGTCTCGGTGGACGCAGGGGTCATCGCGACCGTCGTGGCGAACGCACAGGGCGAGTGGTCGACCGTGGTGGGCACGCCTCTCTCGAACGGCGCGCACTCCGCCATGGTCGTCGCGACGGACGGCGCGGGTAACAGCGCCAGCGCGAGCGTCGCGTTCACCGTGGTGGCCGGGCTCGCACCCCTCGACATCGTTCAGCCCGCCCACCAGGGCTTCACGAACATGGTCCGACCGGTCATCTCCGGGACGGCGGCGCCAGGGGCCAGCGTGTCGCTGATGCTGGACGGTGGCGCGATTGGGACTGCCACCGCCGACGCGGCCGGGCAGTGGGCGCTCACGGCGCCCAGCGACCTGGGCGAAGGGGCGCACAGCGTCGTCGCGGCCACGACCGACGGAGGCGCGCCCGCCACCGACACGCACGCGTTCACCGTCGATCTGACGGCCCCGCCGCTGACCGTCACGTCCCCGCTCCAGGATGAACAGCTGTCCGAGCCACGCCCGGCCATCGTCGGCACGGGCGAGCCCGGGAACCAGATCCGCGTGACCATCGACGGGAACGTCGCTGGCACGGTCGTGGTCGCGGACGACGGGAGCTTCGCGTTCACCCCGCCCACCGACCTGAGCGATGCAGCGCACCAGGTCGTGGTCACGGCCACGGATTCCGCCGGGAACCAGAGCAGCGTGACGCGCGACTTCCTGGTCGACACGAGCACGCCGACCGAGCGTTCTGTCTTGCTGCTCTCACCCGTCGACGGCGCTCACCTGGGCGTCGACCGGCCCGTCGTCGCCGGGCTCGCGACGCCGGGCGCGAGCGTGGTCGTCCGCATCGACGACACGTCTGCAGGTACGGTCGTGGCGGACGTGACCGGCACCTTCAGCTTCCGGCCGGGGGCCGGGCTCGCGGATGGAGCGCACACGGTGGTCGTCACGGCGACGACCCCAGGAGGAGCGGTGTCGATGGACAGCGCGAGCTTCACCGTCATGAACGGCACGGACACCGGCGACCGTGATGGAGACGGCGTGCCCGACGACGTCGAGTGCCCTGATGCGGCTGGGACCTGCCCAGACACCGACGACGACGGTGTCCCGGACATCGCCGACCCCGACGACGACGGCGACGGCGTCCCCACGGTCCTCGAGATCCCCAGCGACGTCGACACCGACGGGGACGACGTCCCCGACTACCTCGACGATGACGACGACGGGGACGGCGTCCCGACCGCCGTGGAGGCGCCCGACGGGGTCGCCCGCGACACGGACGGCGACGGCATCCCCGACCACCGCGACAGTGACGACGACGGGGACACGCTGCTCACGCGTGACGAACGGCCCGGCGACGTGGACGTGGACACCGACATGGACACCGTGCCGGACTACCTGGACGACGACGACGACGGGGACGGGATCCCCACGGCGACCGAGCGCATGGACGTGGGACGCCATGGCAACCCTGATGACGACGGCGTGCCTGCATGGTTGGACACCGACTCGGACGGGGACGGTATCCCCGACATGACCGAGGGGCGCGCGGACGTGGACGGTGACGGGGTCCCGGACTACCTCGACCCATCGTCGGAGAACGTGTCGTTCATGGGCGGCCTGAGCGGCGGCTCCGGGTGTGCGGTGGGAACGGAGGGCCGAGACGGCACCGCAGCGCTCTGGTTGGTGCTCGGTGTCATCGGCCTCGTGCGCGTGCGGCGACGGCGCTGACTCGAGGTGCAGACGTGCGCCCGGCGGTCGCGGCGCGGCGCACGTCGTGCAGCCGCGCGAGCGCATGGCGCCCCTGAGCCGTGGTCGAACGCGCGGTCGGGGACCGCGCTCTACGCGTGGGTCTTGTGGTGCTCGAAGGCGTCGAGGACGGCGGTGGCGGCGGTGGTCGCCGTCACCTGACCGCCGCGCAGCTGCTGCTCCAGCGTGGGCAGCAAGGCGCGCACGGCGGGGGCCGCGTGCAGCTCGGACATGAGCCGCTCCTCGATCATGTTCCACATCCAGCGCACCAGCTGCTTCTGCCGGCGGGCCTCCAGCTCGCCGGTCGCGCTCAGCTTTTTGTGGTGCTCCTCGACCTTGGCCCAGAGCTCGGCGAGCCCCACACCCAGCAGCGCGCTGCAGGTGAGCACGGGCGGGTGCCACGAGCCTCCGTGCCCGCGCATCAAGTGCAGGGCCGTCTCGTACTCCACCCGCGCGCGCTTGGCGTAGATCTCGTTCTCGCCGTCGGCCTTGTTGATGGCCAGCATGTCGGCCACCTCGAGGATGCCGCGCTTGATGCCCTGCAGCTCGTCGCCCGCGCCCGCGAGCATGAGCACCAGGTAGAAGTCCACCATGTCGGCCACCACCGTCTCGGACTGGCCCACGCCGACGGTCTCGATCAGCACCACGTCGAAGCCGAAGGCCTCGCACAGCAGCATGGTCTCGCGCGTCTTGCGGTGGACGCCGCCCAGCGTGCCGCTGGTGGGGGAAGGGCGGATGAAGGCCTTGTCGTCGCGCGACAGCTTCGCCATGCGCGTCTTGTCCCCGAGGATGCTCCCGCCGGTGACGCTGCTGCTCGGGTCGATCGCCAGCACGGCCACGCTCAGCCCCTGCTGGGTGAGCAGGGTGCCGAAGGCGTCGATGAACGTGCTCTTGCCCACGCCCGGCACGCCGCTGATGCCCACGCGCCGCGCGCCGCCAGTCTGCGGCAGGAGCGCGGTGAGCACCTCCTGCGCGAGCGCGACGTGCCGCGGGGCGTCGCTCTCCACCAGCGTGATGGCGCGCGCGAGCACCGCGCGGTCACCCGCTCGGAAGCCCGCCACGTAGTCGTCGACGCTCAGGCGCTTGCGCGTGGCCACGGCGGCGCTCAGTCGTCCGCCACGATGGCGTCGAGCTTGTCCAGCAGCTCGAGGGCCGCCTTCGAGATGACGGTGCCCGGCCCGAAGATGGCCGCGGCGCCCGCCGCGTACAGCTCGTCGTAGTCCTGCGGCGGGATGACGCCGCCCACCACGACCATGATGTCCTCACGGCCCAGCGCGGCCAGCTCACGCTTGAGCTCCGGCACCAGCGTCAGGTGACCGGCGGCCAGCGAGCTCGCGCCCACCACGTGCACGTCGTTCTCGACGGCCTGACGGGCGGTCTCGGCCGGCGTCTGGAACAGCGGCCCGATGTCCACGTCGAAGCCCAGGTCGGCGAAGGCCGTGGCGATGACCTTCTGACCGCGGTCGTGGCCGTCCTGGCCCATCTTCGCCACCAGGATGCGCGGCCGGCGCCCGTGATCCTCGCCGAACTTGGCGCTGCGCGCGCGCACCGCCTCCATGCCGTCGGTCCCGTCGCCGCCCTTGTTGGCCTCGCTGCTGTACACGCCCTGGATGCTCCGGATGGTGGCCTCGTGGCGGCCGTAGACCTTCTCGAGGGCGAGGCTGATCTCGCCCACCGTCGCGTTCTGGCGGGCGGCGTCCACCGCGAGCTCCAGCAGGTTGCCCTCGCCCGACGCGGCCGCGTTGGTCAGCGCCTCGAGCTTCACCGCCAGCGCCGCTTCGTCGCGCTCTGCGCGCAGCTCCTTCAGGCGCGCGATCTGCGCCTCGCGCACCGCCGCGTTCTCGATCTTGAGGACCTCGAGCGCGTCCTCCTTCTCGAGCACGTGCTTGTTCACACCGACGATGACCTGACGTCCGGAGTCGATGCGCGCCTGCGTCCTCGCCGCGGCCTCTTCGATGCGCAGCTTGGGGAGGCCCTTCTCGATGGCCTTGGTCATGCCGCCGAGCTCCTCGACCTCCTGGATGTGCGCCCAGGCGCGCTGCGCGATCTCGTGCGTGAGGCGCTCGACGTAGTAGCTGCCGCCCCACGGGTCGATGACGCGCGTGGTGCCGCTCTCCATCTGCAGATAGAGCTGCGTGTTACGGGCGATGCGCGCGCTGAAGTCCGTCGGCAGCGCGATGGCCTCGTCCAGCGAGTTGGTGTGCAGCGACTGGGTGTGCCCCTGGGTCGCCGCCATGGCCTCGATGCAGGTGCGCGCGACGTTGTTGTAGACGTCCTGCGCCGTGAGGCTCCAGCCCGAGGTCTGGCAGTGCGTGCGCAGCGCCAGGCTCTTGCTGTTCTTCGCGTCGAAGCCCTTCACGATGTTCGCCCACAGCAGGCGCGCGGCCCGCATCTTGGCGATCTCCATGAAGAAGTTGGTGCCGATGGCCCAGAAGAACGAGAGGCGCGGCGCGAACGCGTCCACCGAGAGGCCCGACGCAATGCCCGTGCGCAGGTACTCGAGCCCGTCTGCCAGCGTGTACCCGAGCTCGAGGTCCAGCGACGCCCCAGCCTCCTGCATGTGGTAGCCGGAGATGCTGATGCTGTTGAACTTGGGCATCTTCTCCGACGTGTAGCGGAAGATGTCCGCGATGATCCGCATCGAGGGCGTGGGCGGGTAGATGTACGTGTTGCGGACCATGAACTCCTTGAGGATGTCGTTCTGGATGGTCCCGGCGAGTTGCTCGGGCGGCACGCCCTGCTCCTCGCCCGCCACGATGAACAGCGCGAGGATGGGCAGCACAGCCCCGTTCATGGTCATGGAGACGCTCATCTGGTCGAGCGGGATGCCGTCGAACAGGATGCGCATGTCCTTGATGGAGTCGATCGCGACGCCCGCCATGCCGACGTCGCCCGCCACGCGCGGGTTGTCCGAGTCGTAGCCGCGGTGCGTCGCGAGGTCGAAGGCGATGCTGAGGCCCTTCTGACCCGCGGCGAGGTTGCGGCGGTAGAAGGCGTTGCTCTGCTCCGCGGTGGAGAAGCCCGCGTACTGGCGGATGGTCCAGGGGCGCTGGACGTACATGCTCGAGTAGGGGCCGCGCACGTAGGGCGCGATGCCCGGGGCGCCGCCCAGGTGCGTGAGTCCTTCGAGGTCCGCCGCGCTGTACACGGGCTTGACCGGGATGCCTTCGGGGGTCGGCTCGGTGCGCTCGGCGGCAGCGCCGGCCAAGGCGCGCCACGCGTCTGCGCTGGCGGTGGAGGAGCTGCTGGCGACGCCGTCGAAGGGCAGGGTGCTGAAGTCGGGGAAGGAGCTCATCGCGCCACCTCCAGCTCCGCGTGGAGCTTGGACAGGGTCTCGAGCGCGTCGGCGCCCGCGTAGAGGAAGGTGTCCACGCCCTGGGCGCGGAACTGCTCTTGTTTGTCGGGCACCTTGCCCGCGACCACGATCTGCTTGGCGCCGGCCTTGCGGAAGGCGTCGCTCAGCTCGACCGCGTCGTCGTAGCGCTCGTCCTTGCCGACGAACACCACCACCTCGCTGCCGTCGTACGCGGCGAGCGCGGCGCTGGCGTCCGCGAAGCCCTCGTTCTCGGCGCTCTCGATGCCGCCCGCGGCGAGCAGGTTGGCGGTCCAGGTGCCGCGCGCCTTGTGCTCGGGAATGGGACCCAGCTGCGCCAGGAAGGCGCGGGGGCGACGCCCGTCACGGGCCAGCGTGGTGTCGCTCGCGTCGCGCAGGGCCTCCCAGGCGTCGGCGACGTGCCAGCGGGGGAGGGGCTCCACGTGCAGCGAGGGGAAGCCGTCGCGCAGCATGGTGCCGAGGTTCATCATGTCGACCCCGGCCAGCGTCGCCGCGATGGCGGCCGGCACGAGCGTGCCCGCTTCGGAGGTGCCGCGGGCCGCGCGGGCGAGGCGGAGCAGCAGGTCCTGGCGCTCGTCGGGCGTGCCGCGCCCGAACGGGTTGCCCAGCTCGCCTTCGACGTCTTCCAGCGACACCGGGGAGCGCGCCAGGCTCTGCTCGGTGAGGTTGGGGAACTCGTTGACGCCCACGACGGCCGTGCGTCGCGTGGCGACCGCTCGGCGCTGGGCGGCGCTGCCCTCGGCCAGGGCCGTGTGCACCAGGCCGGCGCCGAGGGCGCGGCGCATGCCGCCCTTGCCCTCGATGCTCTGGAACAGGGCCCAGGCGGCGCGCGCCAGCTGGTCGCTGAGCGACTCGATGAACCAGCTGCCTCCCGCGGGGTCGGCCACACGGCTCAGGTGCGACTCGTCGCGCAGCACCACGTGCGTGTTGCGCGCCACGCGCCGCGCGAAGCCGTCCGAGGGCCCGCACAGCTCGTCGAACGCGCCCGTCGCGACGCTGTCGGCGCCCCCGATGGCGGCCGCCGCGGTCTCGGTGGTGGCGCGCAGCATGTTCACCCACGGGTCGCGGCGCGTCTTATTGAACGAGGCGGTGCGCGCATGGAGCGTGGTCGTCTGTGCCTCGGCGCTCGCGCCGAACGCGGCGGTGACCTTCGCGAACAGCGTGCGTGCGGCGCGCAGCTTGGCGATCTGCGCGAAGAAGTCGGACGACACAGAGAGCGACAGGCTCATCTGCTGCGCGGCGGCGTCGGGCGAGAGCCCCGCGCCGATCAGTCGCCGCAGGTACTCCGCGCTCGTGGCCAGCACGTAGGCCAGCTCCTGCGTGGCGTTGGCGCCTGCGTCCGCGTAGGGACGGCTCGACACGCACACCGCCTTGACCCCCGGCGCGCGCTCGCTGCAGAAGCGCGCCAGCTCCACCATCGTGCGGGCCGCCGCTTCGTAACCGTCCGGCAGGGTGCCGGTCTCCGCGAGGGTGGCCAGCGGGTCGGCACCCAGCCCGCCGCGCAGCTCGCCGTGCGGCACGCCACGTGCCTCGGCCACGGCGAACAGCGCCGACGCCACCAGCAACACGTCGCTCTGCGACTCGAGGTGCACCGCGTGCTTCCGCAGGTCGACGCTCTCGAGCACCGTCTCGACGTCGCCTGCCGTCAGCACACGCACTCCGGCGTCGCAGGCCATGCGCACCCACACGCCCCCCGCGCCATTCTCGAGGTCCGCCTTGATCATGGCCCCGGCGACCTCCATGCGGGGGTCATCGTACTCCTGGCACACCAGCCAGCCGTCACCCGCCTTGCCAAGGGCCTCCCCGCCGCGCGTGAACGGCGGAAGCCCGGGGAACGGGACCGCTGACGCGGGGAGATCCTCGGCCATGTACAGGGGCTGCAGCGTGATGCCCGGCTCGAGCTCGGTGCTCAGAGAGGAGACGGGCTTTCCCCGCAGGTCGGCCTCGACCTTGGCGCGCCAATCGTCGCGCGAAACAGGGGCGAACGCGTTGGGGATGGGGGTGGGCTCTTCGGCCATGGGTCGCACGTTCCTGATGGAGGACAAGGGGCTCAATGAGACGGTGGGGACCTCTTAGTTCAAGCCCGAAAGCCCCGCAACACCCCGCGCGCTCAACCCACGGCCGCGATGACACCCGTCGCCGCGATGACACCCGCCGCCATGATGACCGTCAGCCCGAGCACGCCCACCAGCTGGGGCGCCGTCTCTCGCCAGAGCTGGCTTCGGCTCCCCAGCAAGAGCACCGCGTCGTCTACCTCCCAATGCTCGTCCCGACGCACGAGCCGACCCAGGAGCACCGCGGGGTCGCCCTCCTGGTGCTGGCTCTCGAAGCGCGCGTAGTCCTCGTCGCGTTTCGGTTTCCGGGGCGAAACGCCAGCGTCGACGACGCGCCGCACGTTCCCAGCCACCACGAGTGTGCCGTCCGCCAGGAAGATGCGCGTCCCTTGCCCTGCATCGC
Organism: Sandaracinaceae bacterium; assembly: GCA_020633055.1. NCBI lineage: Bacteria > Pseudomonadati > Myxococcota > Polyangiales > Sandaracinaceae > Sandaracinaceae bacterium. Next base: position 78,954 of record JACKEJ010000012.1, read on the forward strand.
AGCTCAGGTGCGACTCGTTCCAGTTTCGGTACTGCTCGTGCACAGTGACGCGGCCCTGCTCGTCGGTCGACTCGTAGCTCCCCAAGTGCTCGGAGTGGGCACTCAGCGCCTCCGTCGTGCGGTGCCTCTCGCCCAGCGCTCCTGCCAGCAACCCACGGCTGCCTTCCACGAGCGCAGCCGGTCGCCCGAGCAGCAGCGGCAGCGTCGCCCGCAGCGCACCGCGGTCGGCCCAGCGCCACATCACGAGGCGCACGAGCGCGTGGGCTCCGCCGATGGCGAAGACCACTCGTAGGACCAGCTCTCCCACGCGCGCCGCCGCGGTACCTACCGCGATGCCCCCGACCAGCAACGCAAAGCACAGCAAGAACCCCGTGCCGAACGCCGTCCACCCGGGTGGCGTCCCGCGAATCCTCCCCCGCCGTCGTCGTCCGCCGTCCTCGACCACGGTGACCAAGCGCGCGCGACCGTGGAGCTCCAAGGCGAACACCGCGCTGGTCACCGTCGCGAGCAGTGTGGCCGTCAGCAGAGTGGCCGCCCAGCCCTGCAAGATCGTCGTACGCGCCGCGTACCAGGACGCCGCGCACAACAGCACCGCGGCGAGGCTGGCGCTTCGGTTGGCGATGCGTCGCCAGCGCTCGAACGCTCCTTCGGTACGTGCCTCGGCCGCGCCACCCGTGGCGCGCACGTCTCGCTCGAAGTCGTGGATGCCACGCGCCGCGAACGTGGTCTGGTCCCACGGGCGGGTGCTCAGCGCCGCCACTCGGATGCCCTCGAGCCGACCTGCGGCCTCGCGGAAGCCCGCGTCCGCAACGACGGGGGTCCCCGCGACCAGCACGTGCTCGCCTCCGACCAGCTGCGTGCCGACCAACGTGGCCACGGTGTCGTCGGGCAGGGCCAGCGACCCCAGCGCGTCGCGCAGCGGGGGGAGCGAAGCGACCAGCTCGCCAAAGGGTGCCGTGTGGCGCTGCAGAGGCGCACCGTAGATGACGGTCCGTTCCAGCTCGAGTGACAGCTCGTGGCCATCTGCGAGTCGCAGCGTGGCCGGCCCCCCGTGGTTCACGTTCAGCGTGCCGCCCGCGTGCGCGAGCGTGAGGTGCAGCAGGGGCGCCTCCGGCGTCGGACCTCGCAAGGTCCCCCCGAGTCGGGTGAAGCCTCCCCTCGGCTCTCCCGGGACGGGCTTGGGCGGCGGCGGCGGACGCGGTGGTGCGGGCCGTCGAAGCTCCTCGAACGGGCAGCGAAGCAGGGCGACCGCGTCGATCTCACGGTAGTCGCTGATGGCGGGCGAGACGTAGAGTCGCAGATCCGTGAGCTCGCGTGGGGTGGTGAACTCGACGCACAGCAGGCGCGCCTCGCGCCTCGGCGCCTCGTCGACGGCTCCCTGCCACAGCTCCGCGCCAGAGGGGTCCGTGGCACGTACGACGGCGCCCGCGCCGCACGTCTCGAGCGCGATGAAGCCGTGGCAGGGGCCTTCGTCGTGAAACGACACCTCGAGCCATGCGTACCGGTCGTCATTGTCCGAGAGCCACGTCTTCGCGTGGTCACCTCCCTTCGGGAACACGCGCGGCTTTCCGAGCGCATGGCGCGCGGCGTAGTCGGACGAGTATTCGGAGGACGCTCGCCCTGCCTTGGCCCACGACAGCCGCCAGTCGCCGCGTAGGTCGTCGACGCCGTGCTCGTCGGGGGCGTAGCGCGCGTGCCGCGCCTCGCTTGGCGCAGGGCGGGTGTTCATCAGCTCGGAGAGCGGGGCGAGCAGGAGACCGATCGCGTCGATCTCCTCGTAGTCTTCCTTGCGCCCACGCAGCTCGACGCGCAGACGGCGTGGCGCGGGTGTGCTCGGCGCGAGTGGCACGACGAGCAACTGCGCCTTGCGGCGGTCCTTCGGACGCGGCGCCTGATCATCGAACAGTACCGTCTCCCGGTCGAGGTCCCGGATCCGGCGCACCGAGCCCGTGCCGCAGGTCTCGCACACGACCACGGCGTGGGCGAGCGTGGCCTCGGGGAGCGTCACGTCGATGTGCGGACGCTGGTCCGAGGAGTCGGGCAGCCACGTGCCCTCGTGATCGCCATGTCTGGGGAAGACACACGGCGGACCGCAGGCCGCGGCGGCGGCGTACGAGCTGCTCCACTCCGACGAGGCCGTCGCGCTCGTCGCCCACGCCACCCGTGGGTCCACCCACGCGAGGTCGAGCTGGCCGAGCTCTTCCGGCACATAGCGGCGAGCCCTCTCGGGGGCGGTCGGAGTCATGAGTACCTCGCCAGGCTACGCGCCAAGGGACACCCAGGGAAGCGGTGGGGTATCGGGAAGGCCGGGCTCGTCGTGCGTGCGTCGCGTACCACGCGCCGAGCGGACCAACCGAGCGACCAGGGGCGCGTATCTGATTGCTTGTTCAGTGTCGCAATGAGCGCTAGAACCGCAACTGGTGTCACACCGGTCCGATACAGCTCGCAGCATGTTCACCGTCGTGCTCGCAGAGAAGCCTGCCGTGGCCCGGGACCTCGCCGAGGTGCTGGGCGCCACGCAGAAGCGCAAGGGCTACCTCGAGGGCTCGGGCTACCGTGTCACCTGGGCACTGGGCCACTTGGTCGGCCTCGCCGAGCCCGGGGCCATGAACCCGGCGTGGTCGCGCTGGAGCTACGCCGAGCTGCCCATGCTGCCGGGGCGTTGGCCGCTGGTCGCGCGAGAGCGCGTGGGCGACCAGCTCGCCTTGGTGACCCAGCTGCTGAACGCGCGCGACACGTCGGAGGTGGTCTGTGCCACGGACGCGGGGCGTGAGGGGGAGCTCATCTTCCGGTACGTGTACGAGCACGCGCTGTGTCGGAAGCCGGTGCGCCGCCTGTGGGTCTCGTCGCTCACCCCAGAGGCCATCCGGCGCGGGTTCGCGGCGTTGCAGCCCGCGGCCGACTACGACACGCTCGCCAGCGCGGCCAGGGCGCGCAGCAGGGCCGACTGGCTGGTGGGCATGAACCTCTCGCGGGCCTACAGCCTGCGCTACGACGACCACCTGTCGGTGGGGCGCGTGCAGACGCCCACGCTCGCGCTGGTCGTCCAGCGTGACGACGAGATCCTGCGCTTCGTGCCCGAGCCGTACCACGAGGTCCACGCCGGCTTCGGGGCCCAGCAGGGCGAGTACGAGGGCGTCTATGTCGTGCCGCGCCCCGACGAGCGGGGCCGCGTGCGCGAGGAGCGCAAGCTGCTGGGGGCCGACGGTGCGCGTGAGGCGCAGGCGGTGCTCGCGCGCGTCTCGGGGGCCAGCGAGGACCGGATCCGCATCGCCGAGGTCGAGCGCAAGCGGAGGCGCACGCCTCCTCCGGCCCTCTTCGACCTGACCGAGCTGCAGCGCGAGGCCAACCGTCTCTACGGCTTCTCGGCCAAGCACACCCTCGACGTCGCGCAGGACCTCTACGAGAAGCACAAGCTCATCAGCTACCCGCGCACGGACAGCCGCTTTCTGTCGACGGACGTGGCGGGGGGACTCGCGCCGGTGCTGGCCGCGGTCGGGCCCCGCTACGCCGACGCGCTCGCCGCGGGGAGCCTCACGCGGCCGCTGGGGAGGCGCTTCGTCGACGACGCGCGAGTCACGGACCACCACGCCATCCTCCCGACCGAGGCCAGGTGCTCGCTCCGCTCCGAGAGCGACGCGTTCAAGGTGTACGACTTGGTCGCGCGCCGCCTCCTCGCCGCCTACCAGCCGGACCACGTCGAGGCGCTCACGAGCGTGCTGACCGAGGTCGCGTGGCCCACGCGAGCGGAGGGTGACGCTGCCGCTGGCGTCGCGCCTGCGCAAACAGAGGGTGACGCTGCCGCTGGCGCCGCTGCCCTGGGAGAAGGCGCGACAGGTGGCGTGGACCGTTTTCGCAGCCGCGGTTCCAGCGTGGAGCAGGTGGGCTTCCGCACCCTGGACGTCCACACGGCCCGCGCGCGCCCTCCCAAGCCCGACCTTCCCGCCGGCCTGCGGGTGGGGCAGGCGGCGTCGCTGCGGAGCGTCCGCATCGAGGACAAGCAGACCCAGCCCCCCAAGCCGCACAACGAGGCGACGCTGCTGACGGCCATGGAGACCGCCGGGCGCACGCTGGACGAGAAGGCCATGTCGGACGCCATGCGCGAGCGTGGCCTTGGCACGCCCGCCACACGCGCCGCCATTCTCGAGACCTTGCTGGAACGCGGGTACCTGGCGCGAGAGGGCAAGAAGCTCATACGGGCCACGGCAAAGGGGGTGGACCTCATCGCGCGCGTGGACGAGCGGGTCCGCAGCGCGGAGCTGACGGGCGAGTGGGAGCTGCGCCTCGCCCGCATGCAGCGCGGCGACGAGCCCTTCGAGCGCTTCATGGAGGACATCGAGGCGTTCGTACGCGACGTCGTCGGGCACGTGAAGGAGAGCGGCCCGCCCCCCAGCCGGCGGGGTGTCCCGGCCTCGTCGGGGAGCGCCCATGAGCCTCGAGCGCAGGGGCATGCGCCGCGCGGGCACGCGGGGCAGGGGGCATCCTCTCCGGCCAGGGCGGCTCCCGCAGGCGAGGGCTCGGTCCGCGGCGGTGGCGTCGCGGAGGGCCTGCCGCCGGTGGCCCGGTCGACCGTCAATCGGGCGCCGACATGCACGCCGGTCGAGGCACGGGCAGCGGTGCACGCTCCCTCGGCGAGCGCGAGGGAAGCCCGCGGAGCCAGGCCGCCGGGGCCACCGAGCGACGGGCGCAGCTTGTCTGCGTGGCTGAAGGACGTCTTCGGCTTCGAACGGTTCCGGCCGCACCAGGAAGACATCTGTGCCGCGGTGAGCGGGGGTGCGCACGCGCTGGTCGTGATGCCGACGGGGGCCGGCAAGTCCTTGTGCTATCAGCTCCCTGGCCTCGCGCGCGGAGGGACGACCTTGGTCGTGAGTCCGCTGGTCGCGCTGATCGAGGACCAAGTCCAGAAGCTCCAACGGCTCGGCCTACAGGCGGAGCGCATCCACGCCGGGCGCGGCCGCGATCAGAGCCGCGCGGTGTGCCGCGAGTACGTCGAAGGGCAGCTGGACTTTCTCTTCGTAGCACCGGAGCGCCTGGGCGTGCGGGGCTTCCCGGAGCTGCTGGCCAAGCGCCCGCCCACCTTGATCGCCATCGACGAAGCGCACTGCATCTCGGACTGGGGCCATGACTTCCGGCCGGACTACCGCATGCTACACGAGCGCCTCGCAGCGCTGCGCGACGTTCCCATCGTCGCCCTCACGGCCACGGCCACGCCGCGGGTGCAGGCCGACATCCTCCAGCAGCTGGGGCTGACCGGCGCCGGGCGCGCAGCGCAGACCTTCACGTTCGGCTTCCGGCGCACCAACATCGCCGTCGAGGTGGTCGAGGTCAGTATCCCGGAGCGTGTGCAGCGCGCAGCGGCGCTGCTGCGCGGGCCCGGCCGGCTCCCCGCCATCGTGTACGCCCCCACCCGCAAGGCGTGTGAAGAGCAGGCCAGGGCGCTGGGCAAGAAGCTGCGCGTGGGGGCCTACCACGCGGGTCTGCCGGCTCCCGAGCGTGACGCGGTGCAGGCGGCGTTCCAGGCGGGCGAACTGGACGTGGTCGTCGCCACCATCGCGTTTGGTATGGGTATCGACAAGGCGAACGTCCGCACCGTGGTGCACACGGCGCTGCCCGCCACGCTCGAGGGCTACTACCAGGAGATCGGCCGCGCCGGGCGTGACGGCGCGCCGAGCCGGGCGGTGCTGATGCACTCCTTCGCGGACCGCCGCACACACGAGTTCTTCCTGGCGCGGGACTACCCCGAGGCGCGCCGTCTGAACACGCTCTTCATGGCGCTCTCGAGCGAACCTGCCACACCGGACGCTCTGGCGGTGCGTGCGCGGCTCGACTTGGACGAGGTGGAGCGCTGGCTGAGCAAGCTGTGGGTGGCGGGGGGCGCGGTGCTCGACGAGGACGGCGGCGCGGTCCGTGGGAGCGCTGGCTGGATGGCCCGCTACGAGGTCCAGCGCGCCCACAAGGTGGCGCAGCTCGACGCGGTGCAGGGCTTCGTGGCCTCGACCCGGTGTCGCATGCTGGACCTCGTCGGTCACTTCGGCGATCGCGCCGACGACGGAACGCTGTGCGGCATGTGCGACGTGTGCGCTCCCGGGCAGACGGCGTTGCTCGAGCTCTCGGCGCCGACGGACGACGAGCGGAGCGCCATGCGTGCACTCGTGGAGCTCCTGCTGGAGTGGAACGGCCAGGCGACGGGGCGTCTCCACCGCGAGCTGACCGACCGCCCGCATGGTGCAGGCATCGCTCGCGCAGATGTCGAGCGGCTGCTCGACGGGCTCGCGCGCGCGGGGCTCGTGCGCTGCGACGATGACCAGTTCGAGAAGGACGGACAGGTCATCCGCTTTCGTCGGGCTCACTTGCTCTTCGTCGGGGACGAGGCGCCCACGGAGGACGATCTCCGGGCCGTGCGGTTGGTTCCGCCGCGCGGCGCCGCGGGCCGTGCGCGCAAGGGAGCCCGGGCCACGAGCAAGCGCGGTCGACGTCGGTCCAGCACGGGCAGCGCCGCAGCCTCAGCGACAGGAGCGCGCAAGGGGTCGAGCGCCGGCGGCGTCCGCAAGGGGGCCCGCGTCACCCGGGTCAGCCCCCTCGCGCAGATCGACGCCCCGGCCGAAGTCGTAGAGGCGCTGCGCGCGTGGCGCTTGGGGGTGTCCAAGCAGCAGCGCGTCCCGGCGTTCCGCGTGCTGACCGACCGGCAGCTGGGCGAGGTAGCCATCGCTTCACCAGCGACACGTGCGGACCTCGGCGCGGTGCCCGGGGTCGGCGAGAAGAAGCTGGAGCGCTATGCCGATGGCATCCTACGGGTCCTGAAGCAGCTCTCGGGCAGGTCGTAGAACGCGGAGAGCCGCCTCGGTCCGAGGCGGCTCTCCGCGTTTGTAGGTCGGGCCGACGGCCCGCGCTCGTAGGTCGGGCCGACGGCCCTGGGGGTCAGCGGCGGCGCCGACGCGCGCTCACCACCAGGCCCACCGCGAGGAGACCGAGCAGCGCTGGCCAACCCTCGCCAGTCGGCGTGTGCGTGGCGCAGAGGGCGCCGCCCGAGACACCGCCGGTCGTGCTCACGCCGCCGTCGGGCGCGAAGCCGCCGTCCGGTACGCCGCCGTCCATGACGGACACCGTCAGCTGCAGCATGTCGTCGGCGGTGTTGCCCGCGACGTCGGTGGCGTCGGCCGTGATCGTGTGATCGCCGGCGCTCAGCGGACCGACCGTGAGCGTCCAGCTCCCGCTCCCGTCCACCGTCGCGGTTCCGACGACGGTACCGTCGATGCTCACGACCACCGTGGCGCCGGGCTCGCCCGTCCCGGTGATCACGCCGGTGACCGAGTCCGCCGTGTCGATGGAGACCGTGGTCGCGGTGTCGACCGTGAACGAGGCGCTGTCCTGCGCCATGTTCGCGGCGGTGTCGGTCGCCGTCGCCGTGACCGTGTAGGTGCCGTCGAGCAGGGCGCTCGTGACGTCCACGCTCCAGTTGCCGCTCGCGTCGGCGATCACGGTGCCCAGGGACACGTCGGACCCGTCGACCACGATGGTCACCTCGACCGACGCACCAGGCACGGCCGTGCCCGACACCGTCGGCGTGTTGTCGCTCGTCACCGAGCCGTTGGCAGGCTGGGTGATGGCGACGTCCGTGTTCGAGTCGACCGTGAACGTCACGGCGTCCGACGCGCTGTTCCCAGCCACGTCGGTCGCGACGACCTCGACGTCGTGCTGCCCGTTGGTGAGCGGCGTGCTGGGCGTCACGGTCCAGGCGCCGTTGCCGTCGACCGTGGTGGTGCCCACCTCGGTGCCGTCGATGCTGACGACCACCGTCGCGCCCGGTTCACCGGTGCCGGTGATGGTCGGCGTGGCGTCGAGCGACGTGCTTCCGTCGGCCGGCGCGGTGATCGCCACGTCGGTCATGGTGTCGATGGCGAAGTTCACCATGTCGGTGTCGCTCAGGAGCGCCACGTTGATGATCGCGAGCAGGCCGTGGCCCCCGTCTTCCAGCGGAGACGACAGCGTCAGCGACCAGTTGCCCGAGGCGTCCACCGTCGTCGTCAGCGGCCCGCCCATGTCGAGGCTCAGCTCGATGGTCGCGCCCGGCGTGCCGGTGCCGGTCAGCGTAGGCGTGTTGTTGTTCGACACGCTCTGGTCCGCCGGCGAGGTGATCGTCACCTGCACGGCGGCGCACATGGCCGCTGCGGTGCACACGCCCGCCGAGCAGGTCGTGAACTCCGTGACGGTCGGGTTGCTGCACATGCCGGCCGAGCACACGTCGTCCGTGCACTCGTTGCCGTCACTGCACTCGCTGTTCGCAGCGCAGCTGACGCACTCGTTCGCGCCGCCGCTGCCCACCACACAGTTGGGGGTGGCGGCGTCGCAGCCCGTGTCCGTACCGGCGCCGTCATCGACGCACAGCTCGCAGGTCGCGCCGGACATGCCGACAACGCAGAACGGCGCGCCGCCTGTGCAACCGGCGTCCGTGCCTGTCGGGTCGGTGTCGGCGCAGGTCACGCACATGTTGCTCGGCGCGCCGGAGCACACCTCGCCGCCCATGCACATGCCGGCGTCACCAGCCGCCACCGGGGTCGCCATGCACGTGTTCCCGACGCACGCGTCGGTCGTGCACACGTTCCCGTCGTCGCACTGAGCGTCCGCCGTGCAGGCCACGCACTCGCGCGAGCCACTGGCCCCGATGCAGTCCGGCGCGCCTGCGCTGCAACCCGAGTCGACGCCGCTGCCGTCGTCGACGCAGACCTCGCACAGGGCCGAGCCCAGGCCGTCACACACGCCCGTGCTGCACGTGGTGCCCTCGGTCGTGGGCGGGTTGGTGCAAGCGCCCGCGCCGCACACGTCGTCCGTGCACTCGTTGGCGTCCGCGCACGCCGCGCACGCGCCGCCTGCCGTTCCACAGGCCAGCACCGTGTTGCCGGTTCGACACGTCGATCCGTCCCAGCAGCCCGTGCAGCAAGACAGCGTGCCGCTGCCCTGGCAGGTGCCCGGCGACGCCCCACTGGTGCACGCATCACCCGCGGTCGCGCCCGCGCAGCCCCCCACCGAGAACGACCCGGTGGCGGACACCATGACGCCGTCCACGGTCCCCGTGACGCTGACGTCGTAGGTCGTGCCGGCCGTGAGCCCGCTGATGGACCCCGCCGCGCACGTCCACGTCGTGCCCATCACGAAGCCCGTGCACGTGAACATGTCGCTGCTCGTCGTGCTGGTGACGGTGACGCTGAGCATCGTCCCGTTCGGGAGGTGCGTCGCGCCGCCGCTCGGCGTCGTGCTGAGGGCCGTGATGGTCCCCGTCGGCGCGCTCAGCGTGATGCTCGGCGCGTCACACGTGCCACCCACGCAGATGTCGCCGCTGCTGCCGCAGTTGGTGGACGTGATGCACTCCACACAGACCGCGGGGCTGCCAGAGCGGTCGCACATCGGCGTGCCGAGCGTGCAGCCGGCGTCGAGCCCAGTGCCTGGTGTGCTGTCGATGCACACGACGCACTCGGGGGCGCCCACGCTCCCATTGCACACGCCGCCGGCGCACGGCAGACCCGCGAGTACGGGCGGGTTGGAGCACGTCCCGAGGACACACAGGTCGGTGGTGCAGGGGTTCCCGTCCAAGCAGTCGGTCGGGAGCAGACAGCCCACGCAGGCGAACCCGCCCATGCCGTCACTGGTGCACTGCGGCGCGCCCGCCGTGCAGCCCAGGTCCTGGCCCATGCCCGCGGCGGTGTCGATGCACGTGACGCACGAGGGGTTCATCGCCGCACCGTCACACACGCCCCCGGGGCACGTGACGCCCGCCATGAGCGAGGTGTTCACGCACACGTTGGCCACGCACGTGTCCGTGGAGCACGCGTTGCCGTCGTTGCAGTGCGCGTCCGTGATGCACGCGCGGCACACGCCCATGGCGTCGCAGTGACCGCCCGCGACGCACTGCGCGTCCGACAGGCAGCCCATCGTCCCGATCTCGATGCGACAGTTCGCCGAGCAGCCGTCGCCGCTCATGACGCCTCCGTCGTCGCAGCCCTCACCCGCGTCGATCTGGCCGTTGCCGCAGCCCGGCACCCGGAAGGGGTTGTAGAACGCGAACAAGCCGGTGCCGCTGCGCCCGGTCACGAGCCCCATCTGGAAGTCGCCCGACGACGACACGATGTGCACGCCGTCGGCGATCGCGAAGCGCACCATGGTGACGTCCGGGCGCCCGGGGACGACGTTCAGGGTGGGGCTCGAGAGGACGGCGCCGTCCAGGCGCAGCGAGCTCACGCGGTTCGTCTCGATGGTCACCACGGCGGTGCCGTTGCCGTCCACGTCGACGGCCACGTTGAGCGAGGTCGACCCACGGAACTCGGTGGGCGGCAGGAAGCTGAGGCCGATCTCGCAGCCGGTCTGGGCCGCGTTCTGGTACACGGCGACGGGGTTGGACGTCTCGATCAAGGTCGCCCCGGCCGCGGGCACGAAGCGGTGGCGCTCGCCCGCGTCGAGCGTGGCCACCAGCGAGCCGTTGACCATCACCTCGGTGTTGTCGGTGTCGGCGACGACGCGCACGTCTTCGCCCTGCGTGTCACCGCCCGGGTAGTTCGTGACGGTGAACACGCTGCCCCACTGGGTGGTCGGCAGGATGTTGTCGAGGCCGTCGTCGCCGCAGCTGCCCGTGACGCTGCACGTGCCGCTCCAGCCGCGGCCGCCGCTGAGCACGGCGATGGGAGCCGTGGCCGTGATCAGCGCGCCATCGATCTCGTTGTTGCAGGTGTCCGCCACGCTCCGCATGACGAAGGTCTCGCCGGCCGCCAGCGTGAAGGTGTGGGTGAGCCCGGTCACACCCTGCCAGAAGTTGCCCATGGCGCCGGGCGGGGCCGTGACGGTCACGCTCGCGCCGGTGGGTGCGTAGAAGGACAGGGTGTCGTGTCCCGTGTTCGGCGTGTTGTCGGCGTTCAAGTTGTAGCCGCCCGCGCGGAAGCGTGTCCCGAGGGCGTAGGACGCCTCCTTGATGGACGCCGAGCTCTGCCAGGGGCCTGCGATGGTGCGCGCCGCCACGAAGATGTCGATGTCGGACTCGATGAAGATGCCGCGCGTCTCCACCGTGTGGTAGCTCGCCGCGACCCCGTTGGCGGTGGACAGCGCGACGATCGCGGGTGCCGCCGCCGTCGCGGTGAACGCGACGGGTGTGCCGTTGCCGAAGCGGTACGTGCCAGTGGCCGTTCCCGTCGAGCTCGCGATGACCAGGTCCCAGCCTACCCCCATGTAGTTGGTCGGGGTCGGCATCTGCGGCGGGACGTAGTAGCAGCGCCGCCCGGCCGGGCAGGTCTGGGCTTGCGCGGTAGCTGGGGCGAAAGACCCCAGCAGGGCCGCGAAGGTGGCGATCAGAGACAGCGCCGCGTGGGCGCTTCTGCCGTGCGGGCGGGTGCGGCTCGCAGGCGGGGCCCCTTGGGGCCCGCATTGGCTGGTGATTGGCGACACGGTTCACACTCCCTGCACGCCGCCCGACGCGGCGCGTGACCGTAAGCTAGCGAACCATCGCGTGCGGCGAAAGTGGATTTTTGCACCATCGTTGGGATTGCTCCGTATGAGCGCCCCAACGGACCCTTTGTACGTCCCCGCCTCGGCGGCACGTGGGCGCCTACTCGAAGAGTCCGAAGTACGCGTCGATCACGCGCTCGCCGAAAAAGAAGAACTCGAGGGCGCCCAGGGCCAGGAAGGGACCGAAGGGGATCATCGGCCGGTCGCGGTCGTCCGAATCGCGCCCATCGGTGTCCGCGGGGTCCTCGGCCAGCGCCTCCCCCGCAGCCTCCCCAGCGGCCGCACCCCCGTTTTCCGCGCCCGTCAAGCGGAGCCGCAGCAGCGCCTCCTCGCCGCGCTGCAGCTCTGGGTGTCGGCCGAAGAGGTCCTTCAGATACATCAACAGGCTCTCACGGTCCCAGGTGTCGAGGGGGTCGTCGGCGGGAGGAGGGAGCAGCGAGTGGCCGGCGACGAACGCCACCGCCGCGGCCACGAGCCCCTGCATCGACCCGGCCACGACCGCAAACAACACGCCCTTCCAGCCCAGGAACGCGCCGATCATCAGGAGGAGCTTCGGGTCACCCTCGCCCATCCCTCGGCGGCCCGTGAAGCGCTCGTAGGCCCAGACGAAGACCAACTGCACGAACAGGAAGCCCATCGCCGCACCGAGCGCCGCGTCCTCCGCGCTCACCAGCCCGATGCCGTTGCCAGCCACCATCAGACCGAGGGCCGCCCCGGGGAGGCTCACCTCGTCCGGGATGACCAGCCACTCCAGGTCGATGAACGTCGCGACGAGCAGTCCACCCGCGAACATGAAGTAGGCCAGGGCCGACAGCGACGCGGGGAGCAGCTCCGCGCCCGGGCCCGCGTGTACGACGAAGCGCTCGGCGACCCCGACGCACAACACGGCGCCGAGCACCTCGACGACGACGTAGCGCGGCGTCATGGGGGCTCCGCAGCACGCGGCGCGGCCCCGCAGCAAGAGGTAGCCGAGGATCGGCACGTTCCGCCACGCTTGCACTGGCGCGCCGCAGGCCGGGCAATGGCTCGGTGGGCTCACCACGGACATGTGCCGTGGCCAGCGATAGATGCAGACGTTGAAGAAGCTGCCCCAAGTCGCCCCGAACACGAACGCGATCGCGCGGACGAGCGCTTCAGGAAGTTCACTGGCGTACATCGTCCCGGACCATATCAGCGGCCGCGTCGCCTGACGAACGGACGCGGCCACGCCAGCTGCTTGTGCGGCGACTGGTGGCAGGACGTGTGGTCGGCGGTGGTGCCGCCGCGGTCCGCAGGTACACTACGCCGCTGTGACCGAACCAGAAGACGACACGCGTGGATCCTCCGCCGGCGCGCACGCCGAACCTCCCACCGGCGGTCTCCGAGAGACCGCCCCGTCCAACTTGGTCGCCGGGGGTCGAGGAGACGGACACGTGGGCATGTACGCGGCGGCGGCCGGCGTGCTCTCCGCGCTCCCCGTCCCGTTCCTGGACTCGCTGCTGGCGAGCCTCGCCCGGGGCGCGGCCATGCGTCGCGTCGCTCAGCGGCACGGCGTGCGGCTGACGCCAGCGGCGCGTGAGGTGCTCGCGCGCGGTGAGGACTCGTTGCGCACGGAGAAAGGGCTGCGTGTCGTCCGGAGCCTGGTGGGCCGGTTCGTCGCCCCCCTGCGCATCTGGAACCGCGCGGAGGAGGCCTTGGGGGCCTTCTCGGCCGCGGCGTTGCTGGACCACTATCTCACGACGACCGACCGACGCGAAGGCGCTCCGCTGGACGAGGACGAGGCGCGGACCATCCAGCGGGCCATGAAGGGCGCGGCAGGCAAGGGCGCCGCGGACGCGCTGCGTGGGGTCCCGATGTCCACGTTCATCGCGCTCAAGGCCGGGGTGGACGCGGCCACGGCCAACGACCCAGAGGGACGGCCTGCCGTCGAGCGTATGGTGGACGCGCTGCTCGACGCGTTGGCGGACGCCCCGGACGGCGTGTCCGATGCCATCCGTCAACGCTTCGACGAGGCGCTCGCCAGCGATCAGGCCAAGCCGAGGAGCGCGCGATGAGCCAGCCGAAGCTCCCTCCAGCGGACCTCTCGGCCGCGCGCGGATCCCTGCACGAGACCCGTCGCCTGGTGGTCAAGATCGGCAGCCGCTCGCTGATGGCCGACGGAACCAAGCGCTACGAGTCGCTGGCGCGGCAGCTCTCGGCGCAGCGCGCGCTGGGACGCGAACCCGTGCTCGTCTCGAGTGGCGCTGTGGCGGTTGGCCGCTTGCGACTCGGCATGACCGAACGCCCGAAGGCCATCGACAAGCTGCAGGCGGCCGCCGCCACCGGCCAGAGCAGGCTCATGCGCGCCTACGAGGACGCCTTCGAACAACACGGCGTGGATGTGGCCCAGGTGCTCTTCACACACGCCGATCTCGCCGACCGGGACCGCTACCTGAACGCGCGCAGCGCCATCGACGCGCTGCTCGAGCTGAACGTCATCCCCATCATCAACGAGAACGACACGGTCAGCGTGGATGAGCTGCGCTTCTCCGACAACGACCAGCTCGCGGCCATGGTGGCGAACCTGGCTGGTGCCGATCTACTCATCCTCATGACCGACGTGGAGGGCGTGCTCGACTACGCCGGCAAGCGCGTGAGCGTCGCCAGCGACACAACGGACGTCGCCGAGCTCGTGCGTCCGCCCACGGACGACGTGGGACTGGGGGGTATGGCGAGCAAGCTCGAGGCGGCCCGGCGCGCCACTCGCTACGGCGTCCCTGTGGTCATCGGCGACGCGCGTGACCCCGACCTCCTCGAGAAGGTCCTGCGCGGTGAGGACGTCGGCACCTTGATCCTCCCCAAAGGAGCCCCGCTCGCGAGCCGCAAGCACTGGATCGCGTACACCTTGAAGCCCCGCGGGGCCCTGGTGGTGGACCGGGGCGCGGCCAAGGCGCTCTCTGCGGGCAAGGTCAGCCTCTTGCCGCGCGGCGTCGTGGGCGTGCGCGGCGACTTCGAGGCGGGCGACGCAGTGTCCATCCAGGACGTCGACGGCGTGGAGATCGCGCGCGGGCTCGCGCGTTACGGGACCAGCCACGCGGCGCGTCTCGCGGGCGCCAAGAGCAGCGAGATCAGCGACCGGATCGGCCGGCACGACGGTGACGTGCTCGTCCACAAGGACGACATGGTCAACATGGTGGGCGACACGCCCCATACGTAGGGACCGCGTGACGCGTTCCGGCCTTGTCTCGCCCGGGAACGCGTCACGCGGCTTGACGTCGCCTTTCGGGAGCCGAGGTTCCCTGCTACCCCTCGGCGGTTCCATGGCAGAAGACCTCACAGCGCTCGTCACGAGCCTCGCTACGCAGGCCAAGCGAGCGTCGCGAGAGCTTGCCGTGGCCGAGACCACACGCAAGAACATGGTGCTCTTGCGGGCTGCGGCTGCGTTGCGTGGTCCGGAGGGGGACGCTGCTGTCGCCGCGAACCGCGTGGACGTGGAGGAGGCGGTGCGGCAAGGCCTCTCGCCGGCGCTGGTCGACCGACTCACCTTGACCCGGGCGCGCCTCGACGACGTGGCCGAGGGGATCGAAGCGATCGCGGCGCTGCCCGATCCGGTGGGTGACGTGCTCGAGCCGCGGCGGCTGCCGAACGGCCTCGAGACGAGCCGCATGCGCGTGCCCCTCGGGTTGATCGGCATCATCTACGAGGCACGCCCGAACGTCACGGCGGACGCCGCGGCGCTGTGTATCAAGAGCGGCAACGCCGTGCTGCTGCGCGGTGGCTCCGAGGCTTTCCGCACCAACACGGCGATCGCCGCCGTCTTCGGGGCGGCCCTCGAGGCGGAGGGCCTGCCACGAAGCTGCGCCACCCTCCTGCCCACCACGGACCGGGAGGCGACTTCGATCATGATCGGCCTCGACGGTGTGCTCGACCTCGTGATCCCCCGCGGCGGCGAGAGCCTCATGCGCTTCGTGGCCGAGCACGCGCGCGTGCCGGTGATCCACCACGCGAAGGGCATGTGCCACGTGTTCGTCGAGCGTGAGGCGGACCTCGACGTGGCGCTGCGGGTCGCACTCAACGCCAAGACGCAGCGTCCCGGGGTGTGCAACGCGATGGAGACGCTGTTGGTCGACCAAGCGGTCGCCGACGTGTTCCTGCCGCTCCTCGGGGCCGCCATGCGTGACCGTGGCGTCCACATGCACGCGGACGCGCGTGCCCTCGCGCTCCTGGGAAATGGAGCCACGGAGGCTCCCGAGGGCGCGTGGGACAGCGAGTACCTGGCGCTCGAACTCAACGTGGCCGTGGTGGACGATCTCGACGCGGCCATCGCGCACGTCGCTCGCCACGGGAGCCATCATACGGAGAGCATCATCACCCGCAGTGTGGCCAAGGGGCGACGCTGGGTGCGCGAGGTGGACGCCAGCCTCGTGCTGGTGAACGCGTCCACGCGCTTCAACGACGGTTTTCAGCTGGGGTTGGGGGCCGAGATGGGCATCTCCACTTCCAAGCTGCATGCATACGGCCCCATGGGCCTCAATGAGCTGTGCACCACCAAGTGGGTGGGCTACGGTAGTGGTCAGGTTCGACAGTGACATCTCGAGACGAAAATCGGCCCACGGGCGGTCCCCGTGGCGCCCTCGCCAGCACCCCTCGCCCCGCGGCCGACACCGACCGCGAGGGTGAGTCCTCGCGCGCCATGGCGCTGCACATCGCCGCCGCGGGCTTGGACAAGAAGGCCCTGAACGTCGAGATCATCGACGTGCGCGGCAAGGTCGACTACGCGGACTACGTGGTCCTGATGAGCGGTCGCAGCGATCGTCAGGTCGCGGCCATCGCGCAGGGCGTGCAGCGTGACCTACGGACGGATCACGGCGTGCGCTGCCTCGGCGCGGAGGGTCTCCAGCAGGGGCACTGGGCGCTGCTCGACTTCGGCGACGTGGTCGTGCACGTCTTCCACCACGACATGCGTGGCTACTACGATCTGGAGGCGCTCTGGATCGACGCGGCGCGCGTCTCGGTGCCCGGCGCGGAGCGCACGCGCTCCCTCGGCCCGCTGGACGACTTCGACCCGCTCGACGACGGTGACGACGAGTGAGCGCGCGGCGCCCTCGCGCGTGAGGGCCTGCGCGTGAAGGTGCGCATCGTCGCGGTCGGCAAGATCAAGGAGAAGGCCACCCGCGAGCTGCTGCGGGACTACTACGCCCGCATCGATCGCTACGCGCGCTTGGAGGAGGTGGAGCTCAAGGACGGCACCGAGGACGAGGTGCGCGAGCGCTTCGAGCGGGCCATCCCGGACCGGGCGCGCGTCGTGGCGCTCGAGGTGCTGGGCAAGGGCTGGTCCAGCGAGCAGCTCGCGCAGCACCTGGGCCGCTGTGAGGGGGAGGGCGTGCAGAGCGCCGTGTTCTTGATCGGCGGTGCGTACGGGCTGCCGCCGGCCATCTCCCAGCGCGCGGATCTGCAGCTCTCGCTGTCCCCCATGACGCTGCCGCACCGACTGGCCCGCTTGCTGCTCGCCGAGCAGATCTACCGGGGCTTCACCATCCTCCGGAACGAGCCCTACAGCCACTGAACGCCGCGCGCGCCGAGGGGTCGACGGAAACGCAAAAGGCCACCCGGAGGTGGCCTTTCGACATGCACGAAGCGAATCAGCGCTTCGAGTACTGGAACTTCTTGCGCGCGCCCGGCTGACCGGGCTTCTTGCGCTCCTTCTCACGTGCGTCGCGGGTGAGGAAGCCGGCGCGCTTGAGCGGCGGGCGGAGCGCCTCCTCGCTGCCGATGAGGGCGCGCGAGATGCCGTGACGAACGGCCTGGGCCTGCGCGGCGATGCCGCCGCCATGCACGTTGACGCGCACGTCGTACTGGCCAGGGCGCTCGATGACGCCGAAGGGCTGCTCGATGATCATGCGCAGGATGTCGCGCGGAAAGTAGTCCTCGAAGGTGCGGCCGTTGACCGTGACGGTCCCGGTGCCGGGCGAGAGGAACACACGAGCGACAGCGTTCTTGCGCTTGCCGGTGCCGTAGAAGCGGCCGTGGATGATCTTGGCGTTGGACATCTGCGTATCTCGGTCTCGGGTCGCGGATCAAGTTGAAGGGCTGCTGCTGCGCCGTAATGCGCGGTGCGCTGCGCCAGCGGTACACCTTCAGCTTGCGCAGCTGACGGCGACCCAGGCTGGTCTTCGGGAGCATGCCCTTGACCACGCGCTCGACGAAGCGGTCCGGCGCGGTGGCCACCTCTTCACCGAAGGTCCGCGAGGTGAGGCCGCCCAGGGGTGCCCGGAGTGACGGTAGTGAACCGTCTGCTGGCCACCTGGTGCGTGGAGGCGCACCTTCTCCCGCGTTCACGATGACGACGAAGTCACCCACGTCTGCGTGCGGCGTGTAGTCCGGGCGGTGCTTGCCGCGGAGGACGGTGGCCACGCGCGAGGCGAGACGCCCGAGGGGCTGGTCGGTAGCGTCGATGACGTACCAGGTGCGATCGATTTGCGATTCTTTGGCGCTGAGCGTGCGCATGACAAAACCTCTTCCCGGCGGGTCTTCCGCTCTGGGGCGCGTTTAGTAGCCCCTGGGGGCACCGTGTCAAGGCGTGCGAAACCTGGCCCCGTCGGGACGGGGGCTCCACACCGCGATGGAAGGGCTCCAATCGCGAGCGGCGTCTAGCGCAGCTCCCGGACACTCGCCAGCACAATCGCCCCACGCGTCTCCCCGCGGGCTGCCGCGCAGAGTGCCGGGACGGACTGCTGCCAGGGTCGCCCCATGAGCCGCCAGCGAGTCGAGCTCCAAGGGGGAGACGCCCGGGACGGCCATCGAGGGTGCCTGACCTTACGCCGAGCCGCACTGGCTGCTGCGCTGGAGTCTACTAAGGCGCTTCTTCACGCACATCCAGGTCGACGAGCGCTGGAGCGGCGTCGTGCGCGACGCGGCTCGCAAGGGCGTGGTCGTGTACGTCATGCGCTCCCTCTCGCTGCTCGACTTCCTCTGCTTGGATTTCCTGCTGAAGCGCTTCGGGCTGCCGCTCGTGCGCTTCGTGAACGATCTCGGGCTCTGGATCCTCGAGCCGTTCGGGAAGGGCGAGCGCCGCCTGCGGCTGCGGCGGCAGATCCCCGAGCACGCCGCGCTCAACGAGGTGGTAGAGAGTCAGTTCAGCGCGCTGCTCTTCCTACGTCGGCCGCCGCGCCTCGGGAGGCCCAAGCGTCGCGGCGAGGAGCTCGACACGGACCTCATCCGCACGCTGATCGAGACGCAGCGGCGTACGACGCAGCCCATCTTGTTGGTGCCGCAGACGTTCGTGTGGACCAAGCGCCCCCCCCAGGCCCGCCGCGGGCTCTTCGACGGCGTCTTCGGCACGGTCGAGTGGCCCGGCCGCGTGCGGGTCTTGCTGCAGTTCCTGTTCAATTACCGCAACGCGCTCCTGCGCTCGGGCGACCCATTCGACCTCCAGGCGTTCCTGGTGGAGCACCCCGAACTCGAGGACGCCGACCTCGCGGACAAGGTCCGCTACGCCCTCCTGCGCCGCATGGAGCGCGAGCGCACGCTGGTGCTCGGGCCCACCAAGAAGACCCTCGGGCGGATCCAGGACGATCTCCTCCGCAGCCCCCGCATCCGCAAGCACATCGAGTCGGAGGCCAAGGGGTCCGGGCGCTCCATCGCCAAGGTCGAGAAGGAGGCGCGCAAGGAGCTCAGCAAGCTGTGCGCGAACCAGCAGCCCTACGTCGTGGCCCTCTTGGCGCGCTTCCTCGACTGGGTCTGGAACCGCATCTACGACGGCATCGTCATCGACGACGAGGGCATCGAACGCCTGCGCGAGAAGGCGCGCGAGGGCGCCATCGTGCTCCTGCCCAGCCACAAGAGCCACGTCGACTACCTGGTCCTCAGCTCCGTGCTCTACAGCCGCCAGCTGCTGCCCCCGCTCATCGCCGCCGGCGAGAACCTCGGCTTCTTCCCGCTGGGGCCCATCCTGCGGCGCGGCGGCGCTTTCTTCATCAAGCGCAGCTTCCGGGGCAAGAAGCTCTACGCGGCCCTGGTGGACGGCTACATGCGGCGCCTCCTCGTGGAGGGCTTCCCCATCGAGTTCTTCATCGAGGGTGGGCGCTCACGCACGGGCAAGCTGCTCCCGCCGAAGTACGGCCTCCTCTCCATGGTCGTGGACGCGTCGCTGCTGCTGCGCGCGCGCAAGGTGTTCTTCGTGCCCATCTCCATCGGCTACGAGCGCATCATCGAAGAGCGCTCCTACATGCACGAGCTGGGCGGGGGCGAGAAGCAGAAGGAGAACGTCGGGGGCCTCCTGCGGTCGTCCGACATCCTGCGCTCCAAGTACGGGCGGCTGTACGTCCACTTCGGCGAGATCATCTCCTTCGACGACCTGCTCGACGACGCGCTGGCCGAGCCGCTGGCCGACGAGACGGGCGAGTTCGACGCCGAAGCCATCTTGTCGGGCTCCGTCGCCCTCAAGCCCTCGAGCGGTGGGGACGGGGTGGTGCTCGCGTCGCAGCGCGACAGACAGGACCTGAGCCCGCGTGAGCGGCGCGTGATGATCCAGCGGCTGGCGCACTTGGTCACCTACCAGATCGACCGGGTGACGGTGGTCACCCCTGCGGCCCTCGTCGCGATGGCGCTGCTCACCCACAAGCAGCGCGGGATGACGCACGCCGACCTGCTCCACACGGCGGAGTGTCTGCTCTCGGCCCTCGAACGTCAGCACGCGCGCACGGCCGGTCAGCTGCGCGACGAACACGGCACCATCCGCTCCGACACGGTCCACGAGGCCATCGAGCTGTTCCTGGACGGGAAGCTCATCCAGCGCCACGGCGAGGGCGAGCAGGCCATCTACAAGATCCCGAGCGAGCGACGCATCGCGCTCGAGTACTACAACAACAACGTCCTGCACTTCTTCGTGCCCAGCGCGCTCATCGCCTCCGCGCTGATGGTCAGCTCGGGCAAGACCATCACCGTGCAGACGCTGCGCGAGCGCGTGCGGCAGCTCTCGAAGCTCTTCAAGTACGAGTTCCACTTCCGCGCCGACGCGGCCTTCGAGGACATCTTCGAGGACGCGCTGGCGAGCATGGTGGCCCACGAGGAGCTGGTGCTCGACGGGGACGACGTGCGGCCCGCCCCGGGGAGGCCCGGCGCCATCGTGGACATCTACGCGTCCATGCTGCGGTCCTACTTCGAGGCCTACATCCTCGCGCTGCGGAGCTCGGGCGCGCTGCTCGAGCGCGACGAGATCTCGCGCAAAGAATGGTTCAAGCAGGCGCTCGCGACTGGCCAGCGCATGTACCTGGCGGGCGAGATCATCCGCCGCGAGAGCATCTCGAAGCCCAAGCTCGAGACCGCGCTGAAGGCATTGAAGGACTATCAGCTCGTGAAGACGTCGGGTGATGACCTACAACGTGGGCGAGTGCTCACAGACGCCGCCACGCTTCAGGCGCTGGAAAAGAAGCTGTTGCCCTTCCTCAAGTAGGACAATTGTCCAGTCAGCGTGAACGAGTCCTGTTGAGATGGCAACGGGCCTGCTAGTCTCGGTCCGTGTCGCAGAAGAACTGGACCATAGACCCCGAAACCGGGCTCTCGTTCGTTCGCTCCGGCGTGAGGGAGGTCACGACGGAACAGCTGCGCGTCGTGTTCCAACCCATCGTGGCCGTCGACACGCGGCGCACGTTCGCGCACGAGGCGCTCGTCCGCTGCGACGTGCCCATGTTCCAGAGTCCCATCGCGCTGTTCGAGGCGGCCACGAACGAGCAGTGCACGGGGCGCCTCGGGCGACGCATCCGCGAGGTGGTGGTGCGCGACGCGGATGGCGGGCCGATCTTCGTGAACATCCACCCGGAGGAGCTCAGCGAGCGCTGGCTGGTGCGTCCGGACGACCCGCTGTGCTTGTACGAGGGCGAGGTGTTCCTCGAGATCACCGAGGCCGCCGCCTTCGCGTACTTCGAGCTCTGCATGGACGTCCTCCGCGAAGTGCGTGACCGCATGGGAGCGCGCCTCGTCATCGACGACTTCGGAGCGGGGTACAGCAACCTCAAGCGCATCGTCGACCTGCACCCGTCGGTCGTGAAGCTGGACCGCTCCCTCGTGTCCGGGCTCGACCGCGAGCGGCGGCAGCAGATCCTGGTGAAGGGGCTGGTCGACCTGTGCCGGCAGCTCGGCGCCAAGGTGGTGGCCGAGGGCGTCGAGACGGTGGGTGAGCTGCACGCTTGCATCGACGCGGGCGCGCAGTACGTGCAGGGCTACCTGCTGGCCCGGCCGGGCTACCCGCACCCGAGCGTGCGCTGGCCTGCGCCGCCTGCGCCTCTGGGGTAGGCGGCGTCGCACGGACCTCTGCGAGGTGGCGACGCCAACGTGCCTCCCCGCGCTGGCCTGCGCCCATCGCGTCCGTGGGGTAGGGTGGGCCTTCGATGCGCGTTGTCTCCCTCACCTGCTCCAACACCGAGATCGTGTGTGCGCTGGGCGCGGCGCACGTGCTGGTGGGGGTGGACGACCACAGCGACTTCCCCGTGGACGTGGTGGGTCGACTGGCGCGGGTTGGGCCGGACCTGAGCGTGGATGCCCGGGCCGTGGCCGCGCTGCGCCCGGATCTGGTGCTCGCTTCGCTCACCGTGCCGGGTCACGAACGCGTGGTCGCGGCGCTGTTGGCCGAGGGTCTGCCCGTCGAGGTCCTCGAGCCGAAGTCCGTGCTCGATGTGTACCGAGACGTCACGCGCATCGGCGCGCTGCTCGGGCGGGCCTCGCAGGCGGCCGCGCTGGTCGCGTCCATGCAGAGCGTGCTGGACGCGCGACCGGAAGCTGCCGCACCGCCTCGTGTGCTGGTCGAGTGGTGGCCGCGCCCCGTGATCGTGCCCGGGCAGCGCAGCTGGGTCACGCAGCAGCTGCTCGCCGCCGGCGGACTCAACCCGATGGGTGAGCGGCCGGTCGAGTCGTCCCCGATCACCGACGCGGAGGCCGTGGCGCTCGCCCCGGAGGCCGTAGTCATCAGCTGGTGTGGGGTCCCAGCTGCGAAGTACAGGCCAGACGTCGTCCTGCGGCGCGAGGCCTGGCGCGAGCTGGCGGCCGTTCGCGACGGCCACGTCTACTGCGTGCCGGAGGCGTTCTTGGGGCGTCCTGGCCCGCGCCTGGTCGAAGGGGTGCACGCGCTGCGCGAGGTGGTCGCCCGTGTCCGCGCAGGCCGCGGAGCCTCGCCTGCGCGCTGACTTCGCACGACAGGCGCCTGCGCGGTGACGGCACGCGAGGGACGCACCTGCCGTCACCGACCGGCTCAGACGCGGACGGACGCGATGGCGGGGAGCGACTCGAGACGGCGCTTGAGCGCGCTCTCGTGTTGACGGATCTGTTCGAGGCGTACCGCGATGCGTACGTCGCGCATGACCGCGCGCGTCGCGTCGTCGACCTCGCCCAGCGTGGCGAGGGTGGGCACCTTCACGCTGACGAATGCCAGCGACCGCAGCATGGTGGTGAGCTTGCTGGACGCGGCGCGGGAAGCCTCTCGCGCGCCAGCCGCGTCCGACGGCGCTGGCGCGTCGTCGTCGACGGGATCCACATCCCCGCCGTCGAGCACCCAGGTCTCGTCGCACAGGTCTCCCCACACGGCGCGGAACGCGACGAGGCGCTCGTGGCGCGCCTGCTCCGCTCGTTCGCGTTCGAGCGCTCGCTCTGCTGCGCGCGCTGCGTCCTCCGCTGCGAGCAGCCGCTCTTCGTAGGCGCGGGCGCGCTCTCGCGTCACCGCCTCACGCTCGTCGTCGTCCTCACGCCGCACCAGCACCACCGCCAGGTGCGCGTCCACGTCCAGCAGCTTGGCGACGCCTCGATAGGCGTCGTCGTTCGACGCGATGCCGTCACGGTCGGCCACGTAGAAGCGGTCGAGCACGCCCAGGTTGCGACACACCTCGAAGTACAACAGGCGCAAGAGCCGCAGCTCGGCCTCGCGTGCGTCCTGGTGCGCCCGATACGCGCCCACCAGCTTCATGGCGGTGTCGACGGCCTTGGGGGCCGCGCCCAGGACGAACGAGACCGGCTCCATCAATAGAAGTACCGGCTGAGAGACTCGATCACGCAGCCGGGGCGGTCTTCGCCCTCGATCTCGATCGTGATCACCGTGGTGGCCTGCAGGCCCCCCTTCACCTCGATCACCTCTTTGATCTCACCCCGCCCGCGCACGCGCGCGTTCACCTTCACGGGGGCGGGGAAGCGGATCTTGTCGCAGCCGTAGTTGACGCCCATCTTCATGCCCTGCACGTCGAGCAGCTGCGGCAGGAACAGGTTCGACAGCGCGAGCGTCAGGTAGCCGTGCGCGATGGTCGTGCCGAACGGCCCGGTCTTGGCGCGCTCGGGGTCGACGTGGATCCACTGGTGGTCCCCAGTGGCCTCGGCGAACTGGTTGATCCGCTCCTGGGTGATGGTCAGCCAGTCGGTGACCCCCAGGTCGGTCCCGGCTGCGCCCCGCAGGGCATCTTGTGTCGCGAAAACGGTCGGCATGCGGCGGACGATAGCAGCCTCACGCAGACGGTACAGTGCGCTCGCGCGCGCCACGTGATGCGTATGTGTCGACGGTGCGGCGCGTCTGCGGGACCATCCGGCGCGTCCGTCCGGAGCCGCGCGGCGCCCTCGCGGGCCATGGGGTCAGCGGTGGCCGCGCGGTCGTTGCGGGTGGGGCCAAGCGCTGATAAGCCCCGCCGATGGAGTTCTCGACCCTCACCGCGCTCTCTCCCATGGACGGCCGCTACGCCTCGAGCGTGGACGCCCTGCGCCCCTTCCTCAGCGAGTTCGGGCTCATCCACCATCGCGTGCGGGTCGAGGTGCGCTGGCTGCTCTCGCTGGCCGAGAACCCGGGCGTGCCCGAGGTCCCGTCGTTCTCCGCGGCCGCCGTGCAAGTGCTCGAGGGCATCGTCGACCATTTCGGCGAGGACGACGCGCGCCGCGTGAAGGCCATCGAGCGCACCACCAACCACGACGTGAAGGCCGTCGAGTACTTCCTCAAGGAGCGCATCGCCGGGAACGCGGAGCTCGAGGCCGTGACGGAGTTCCTGCACTTCGCGTGCACGTCCGAGGACATCAACAACCTGTCGCACGGCGCCATGCTGACGGGCGCCCGCGACCAGGTGGTCCTGCCCGTCATGGACGAGCTGATCGAGGCCGTGCGCGGCCTGGCGCACCGCTACGCGGACGTCCCGATGCTGAGCCGTACGCACGGGCAGCCGGCCTCGCCGACCACGCTCGGCAAGGAGCTCGCCAACGTGGTCGCGCGCCTGGGGCGGCAGCGGCAGCTGGTGGCCGCGACGCCTCTGCTGGGCAAGATCAACGGCGCCGTGGGCAACTACAACGCCCACCTGAGCGCGTACCCGGACGTCGACTGGGAGGCGCACGCGCGTGCGTTCGTCACCTCGCTCGGGCTCGAGTGGAACGCGTACACCACGCAGATCGAGCCACACGACTACATCGCGGAGCTGTTCGACGCCGTCGCGCGCTTCAACACCATCCTGATCGACTTCGATCGCGACGTGTGGGGCTACATCTCGCTCGGCTACTTTGCCCAGCGCGTCGTGGCGGGCGAGGTCGGCTCGTCGACCATGCCGCACAAGGTGAACCCCATCGACTTCGAGAACTCGGAGGGCAACCTGGGCGTCGCCAACGCCGTGCTCGGGCATCTGGCGTCCAAGCTGCCCGTCTCGCGCTTCCAGCGCGACCTCACCGACAGCACGGTCTTGCGCAACCTGGGCCTCGGCCTCGCCCACTCGCTGCTCGCCTACAAGGCGGCCCTCAAGGGGCTCGGCAAGCTGGACGCGCGCCCGGACCGCATGGCGGCGGACCTGGACGAGAACTGGGAGGTGCTGGCCGAGCCCATCCAGACGGTGATGCGCCGCTACGGCATCGAGAAGCCCTACGAGAAGCTCAAGGAGCTGACGCGTGGCAAGCGCATCAGCGCCGCCGAGGTGGTGGCGTTCGTGAACACCCTGGACATCCCCGACACCGAGAAGGCGCGCCTGTGCGCGCTCACCCCCGCGACGTACGTCGGCAACGCCGCCGATCAGGCCCGCCGCATCTGAGGAGACAGCACATGGTCAGCGACATCTTCGATCCCACCAAGTGGGACGCGGTCCCCGACTTCGCGTTCGAGGACATCACCTACCACCGTGCCAAGGACCAGGGCACGGTGCGCATCGCCATCAACCGGCCCGACGTGCGCAACGCCTTCCGCCCGAAGACGGTCGACGAGCTCTACGAGGCGCTCGACCACGCCCGGCGCTGGAGCGACGTGGGCTGCGTGCTGCTCACCGGGAACGGACCGTCTCCCAAGGACGGTGGCTGGGCCTTCTGCAGCGGCGGCGACCAGCGCATCCGCGGCAAGGACGGCTACAAGTACGAGGGCGCCGAGGCCCACACGGCCGACCCCGCGAAGCTCGGCCGCCTGCACATCCTCGAGGTGCAGCGGATGATCCGCTTCATGCCCAAGATCGTCATCGCGGTGGTCCCGGGCTGGGCCGTCGGTGGCGGGCACTCGCTGCACGTTGTGTGCGACATGACGCTTGCCAGCGCGGAGCACGCGGTCTTCAAGCAGACCGACCCGGACGTGGGCAGCTTCGACGGCGGCTTCGGGTCCGCCCTGCTCGCGCGCCAGGTCGGGCAGAAGAAGGCCCGCGAGCTGTTCATGATCGGCATCAACTACACGGCCGAAGAGGGCGCCGCGATGGGCATGGTCAACAAGGTCGTGCCGCACGCGCAGCTCGAAGAGGTCGCGCTCGAGTGGGCGCGCATCATCAACGGCAAGAGCCCCACGGCCATGCGGATGCTGAAGTACGCGTTCAACATGATCGACGACGGGATGGTCGGGCAGCAGCTCTTCGCGGGTGAGGCCACGCGCTTGGCGTACATGACGGACGAGGCCATCGAGGGCCGCGACGCGTTCTTGGAGAAGCGCCCGCAGGACTACTCCAAGTTCCCCTGGCACTACTGAGCGGAGCACGCTCGCCCCGAGCGCAGGCGCGGGGCGAGCCCAGACCAGCGGCGCTCAGAATACGCCGTTGGTGATCTCGAGCTCGAACGGGTCGCAGGAGGGCGCCGAGGTGTCCGCCCAGGTGACCCGCACCATGAAGTCCTGCGTGTCGGAGCCACACGAGTTCTGCGTGCTGCTGTTGTTGGTGCACGGGCACTGTCCGACGCGCCCCGCCCCGTTGGCGTCCACGGCGAAATTGGAGTCCACGTAGCCCGTGTTGCCATCGCAGAGCACCGTCCCGCAGCCGCGGTACAGGTTGAAGCGATAGCGGTTGCCGGGGTTCTGCACGAACCGCACCCGCACGTGGAAGTTGTCGCACGTCGTGTCTGGGGAGTCCGTCGCTGTGAACCGGTACCAAACCTCGCGACCCGCAGGGAGGGCGTTGTCGAGGACCGTGACCGTCTGCCCCGCGCCCGCGTCGGAGACCGAGCCCACGCTGATGGCCGCGCCGCAGGTCGCGCCGGTGTTCAGTGCTGGCGCCGCGCTGCACTCGCACGCGTTCCCCGGGTCACCGTCGAAGTTGTAGAGGCCGTAGGGGCAGCAGACCGAAGCCATGCACACGTCGCCCGCGGCGTCTGCAGCGCACAGCACCTCAGGGTCGCCTTCGTCGACCGTGCCGGAGCAGTTGTCGTCCAGTAGGCCGCACACCTCGGTGGCGCCAGGGTTCACGCCGGGGTCGGCCTCGTTGCAGTCGGTCGCGGCGGGGTAGGTGTCCCCGTCCACGTCCACGTCGTCGGGCACGCAGTGCAACCCTGTGCAGGTGGACCCGCTGGGGCACGTGGCCGACGTGAAACAGCGGGCGTACTCAGTGCACGTCCCTGCCACACACCTGAAGAAGGGCACGTCACACACCACCCCTTCGCACCCAGCGCCGAGGTCGGGCAGCGTACCCAGGTCGACGCCCGCGTCGTGTCCCATGTCTTCTGTCCCGGTGTCGGGCCCGGCGTCCGCGACGGTCGCATCAGAGCCACCGTCAGTCGTCGTGCCGCCCGAGGTACCACAGCCAGCTGGAGCCAAGACAAGAGAGCAAGCGAGCGCGACCCAGGTCGCGGCGCTGCGGGGAGAGAGCGTCTGCGTGAGCATCTCCCCCATTGATACTCGGATTGTCCGACGATCGCCAGCGCGTGTAGCGTTTCATCCCCATCCGTGGATGGCTCCGCGGAGGGCTCGCAGCGCGCACAGCGTCCCTCCGGGGTGTCTACGGAGACCGCGGGTTTCGGTTTGGGGGCGGGCGCCCCTCGGCGGCGGCCGACAAGAACAGGAGCGCGCGCTCCTGGTGGCGAGTCAGGCTCCGGGACACCAGCCCCGCGAAGAACGGCCCGTGCGGCCGCGGTATCGTGCCTTCCTCTCGCCATGTCACGCGGGTCCTGTCGGGCGCGAGCGCTTCGTACCGCACGGACCCCCGTGAGCGGACGCCGTTGGGCAGCGCCTGCGTCCACTCGACGCCGCGGTCCGGGTCCTCGGCGTCGACGCGCAGCGACCCAGCCCCCACCAGCTCTCCCTCGAAGCGCGACGCTGCGCCCACGCCCGCGTCGGGCCCCTCGTAGGTACGCTGCAACGACGGATCCACGCCGTCGTCCCACCCGATCCAGGTCGCATGCTGGCGGGGAGACGCGACGAAGGCGTGGACGGCCTGACGCGGCGCGGCGATGATCACGCTGGCGCTCGCCTGGAAGTGATTGTCCAACGTCATGCCGGCGATGCCCGCGCCTACGGCGACCAGCACGAGAGCGCCCAGCAGGACGCTCACGAGGCGACCGAGGGGCGACACACTTGCGCTCATGGACGTGACCATAGCTCAATCGCCATGGTGCGGCCCCGCTGGAACGCAGCCTCGAGTGTTCGTGCGTAGCCACCCCGAGGCGCCTGCAAGAGGGTGCCCGCCGTCAGCGCGCCGACCGCCGCGATGACGCATGCGAGCCCCGGGCGGTGCCGCATCGCAGGCCCCCGCGGGAAGCGCACCTCCTGAACGCGCCCAGCCTCGACGTCTACGAGCAGCACGCCTTGGACGTCGAAGGCCACCGAGTACTCCAGTAGCTGACGTCGTGTGGGCGCGTGGGCGAGGGACGGCGCCCGAGCCCCGGTCTTGACCTCGGCGACGTATCGTCTGCCTCGTCGGGAGACCAGGTAGTCGGCCCGCAGAGGCACGGCGAACCCCATGCCCGACAGGGTGGGGTGGTAGGTGACGGAGAGCTGTGCATCGTGGACACGGTAGCCATGGGCGGCCAGGAGCGAGGCTGCGCGCCGCTCGCCGCGCAGGGCGCGCCGTGCTCGGCTTCGCGCGCGCACGCTGCGGACCAGCGTCCTGACGGACAGCGCGATCGCGACTGCGAACGCCACCAACAGCGCGCCGAGGAGGAGCGGCACCAACCAGGTTTGAGTGGCGTGGGCGAGTGGCGAATTCATGATTTCGTACGCATACCACGACTGTGTGACGTCTTCGTTCTCCTGGTGAACTCAAACGCTGTACAACGCGCGAAAATCAATTGCTATATCTGTCGCGCTGAGCCCGCGCCGCATGGGTTCCATCGTAGCGAAAGCACCTACAAATGCGGGTTGTGGATAAGTTGTGGATACGCGTTCGCGAGGGCCTCTGTGAGAAAAAACGTGGGCTCATGTCGAATTGTGTTGACGGTCTCCTGTTCGTTCTGGCACCTTGACTGTTGGAAGGTCGCGAAATACGAGGCCGCTGATTTCGGTCGGCGGTCAAATCGCGGAGCTTGAAAATCGAATACGAGTTGCAGACATCTCTCCACAGGTTGTCTACACGTGGACGTGGCGAAGCAGTTCCTCTGGAATTGGCGGGACGCGTCATGGGCACTTCGTGTGCTCACGTTCGACACCCCGCGTCGTGGTGCGCGCCTTCGGGCGAGTCCACCGCGGTCGCCTGACGCTAGTCGTCAGCGCGGGGAGAGCATGGCAAGTGCAGGTCGCAGGACCGCCGCCCGCTAAACCCGGGCGAACGGAGCGGCGACTGAGCACGTGGTCGGGTGAAACACCCTGGCCACCACAGCGAACCCACTTTCATCTGCGGGTCCTAGGCGCCCGTGGAGGACGGCTCACGCACCGGCTTCGGCCAACGCATGGGCCACGGCTCACGCACCGGCTTCGGCCAACGCGTGTGCCCGAGGGCGCTCACCAGCTTCGGCTGGCGTGTGACCTCCGGAGTCGGACCGAGCCCTGGTTCGGTCCATCGTCGAGGCCTCGGTCTCGGCCACTCCACCGAAAGTGACGCCCGAGCGGCCGTTCTACATGGACGCCGCACGACAAAGCGTCGGAGGGAGCTGTGGCACTCGACAAGCAACGCGCGTAGTGCGCCAGCGGGAAACCGTGCGCGCACGCCGTCGGACTCTTCGTTAAGTCGTGGATCCGGCAGTGACTTTCCACCGACGGGGTGGTCTCTTGCAATCGCTCGAGACCACCCCGTTTTTTTTGTTTCGAGCGGTGACCGCCACGTTTCTGTGCGCGCTCCCGCCCTCGTCGTCGGGGCCGCATCGGCGTGCGCTCGATGGGCCGTCCGGCACCCTCTCCCAGCTGGGGGGCGCGACGTCAGAACCAGACCTGCACGTAGCAGCTCGGACGGCGGTCCTCCCGGTCCAGCGGCACGAACGAGCCCACGGCCCCAAAGCGCTCACCGCTGCGGAGCGCCTGGACCATCACCTCCACGCGCTCCCCGGCGAAGCATGGCTTCCGGTAAGCGATCTCGAGGTCGCGGAGCTGGAGATCGCCCGTCGCGACGCCCAGGTCGTGCAGGCGCTCGAGCGCCATCTCCTCGAAGAGCGCTGGATACACCAGCGAGTTGACGTGGCGATTGCTGTCCGTGTGGGTGAGACCGAACAGCACGCGGCGCGCTAGGCGCGGCTCGCGGTCGAGGCGCCGCGCGTCGTCAGGCGGGATGACCAGGCGCGCTGGGACACGCCACGTGGCGCGTGGACCTGGGACGCTCGGGAGCCCGCAGCCCTCTGGCAGCGACATGACCCGCCGGTCCTTGGGAGCCCCGAACGGGCGGGTGAAGACGTGCTCCGCCTCGACCGCGCCGAGCGCCACGGGGTCTCCGGCGTTGGGCGGAGGCTCCCCGTGCGTATGTCCGACCTTGCCCGACAGTGAGGCGAAGATGGTGAAGAGGATGCGGTTGGCGGTGTCGTTGTCATCCGCTGTGTGGGACCAGGTGAACGCTCCGTGGCCCTCCACCGGGTCGCTCACCGAGATCGGGCCGGTGCCGCACCGCATGCGGAAGCGGGTGAGAATGGCCAGGGTCCCATGCTCGCGCGCCAGTCGCTCCATGGGCGCCCCCGGCTGCATGACGTGGTCCCAGCCGCACCGCTCCAGGGCCAGCGGGAGCGCGGTGAACTTCAGCGCACCCGTCTGGTCGACGTCGGCGTAGCGGAGGGGGAACGCGGCCCGGGTGCGCTGCGCTTCCGGGACGTCGGGGACGGGGAGGGGACTCTGGAGCACGCCCTGATCTAGCGCGATGTGCGCACGGGGCACGCCAAGGCCGTCGTTTTCGAAACCGCGCCGTCGCCGACGCGATAAGCGCGCCATGCCACCGATGACGCTGCCGCCGCCCGAGCTGCTCCTGCCGCTCGACCCCAGCTACCCAACCGAGCTCCGGGCGCTGCCGGACCATGGGCCCGTGCGCGTCTCGGGACGCCTCCCGTCGCTCGACCGCGCTGTGGCCATCGTCGGGACTCGGCGCGCCTCCCCGGAGGCGCTGGACTTCACGTTCGGGCTCGCGCAGGAGCTGGCGGAGGCGGGGTGCGTCATCATCTCGGGTGGCGCCCTCGGCGTCGATGCTGCCGCCCACCGTGGGGCGCTGCTGGGCTCTGGCCGGACGGTCGCGGTGCTCGCGAGCGGCTTGATCACGCCCTACCCACCCAGCCACGGCCCGCTGTTCGAAAAAATTTCGAAGCACGGCGCCCTGGTCACCGAGGCACCCGACGACGCTGTCATGGCCGGCTTCCGCTTCCTGCATCGCAACCGGCTCATCGCCGCCCTCGCGCGCGCGACGATCGTCGTCCAAGCCCCGCGGCGCTCCGGGACGCTGTCCACGGCGGCCTTCGCCGCGAAGCTCGGACGCCCCGTCTGGGTGGTCCCGGCGGCGCCATGGGAACGACGCGCGGAGGGGGGTCTCGGGCTCCTGCTCGGGGGGGCGAGGATTTGCACATCGGCCGGAGATGTCTTATCGGTCATCGCTCCGGAGACCCGCAGAGTGCGGTGCCGGAGCGTCTCTTCGCGCCAAAAACCCAACAATCTCGACAGGATCGACGACACGGCGCGCTCCGCCCTCGATGCGCTCGGGGGTCAGGGCCGCACGCTCGACGAGCTCTGCAAGGCGACCGGATGGTCGGCGCCCAAGGCCCTCAGCGTGCTGACGGCCCTCGAGATGGAAGGCTGGATCGAAGGACGCAGTGGCGGCCGGTATGGAATCGTCGGCCCCCACAGACGCCCCAAGTAAGGAAGCCAATGGATAAAGCGCTCCTCATCGTCGAGTCCCCCGCCAAGGCCAAGACCATCAAGAAGTACGTGGGCAACCGGTACGACGTGCTCGCCAGCAAGGGCCACATCAAGGACCTGCCCAAGAAGGGCGGGGTCGACATGGAGCACGGCTTCGAGGAGAGCTACGAGCTGCTCGAGGAGAAGGGCAAGGCCGAGATCATCAAGGCCATCCGGACGAGCGCGAAGAAGGTGGGCAAGGTGCTGCTCGCGACCGACCCGGACCGCGAGGGCGAGGCCATCGCGTTCCACCTGCGGGACATCGTCAAGGACGTGAACCCCGAGGTCGAGGTGCAGCGCGTGCTCTTCAACGAGATCACGAAGAAGGGCGTCCTGGCCGGGCTCGAGGAGCCGCGCGAGCTGGACGCCAACCTGTACGAGGCGCAGCGCACTCGGCGCGTGCTCGACCGCATCGGCGGCTATCCGCTCAGCAGCTTGCTGTGGAAGAAGCTGACGTTCGGCCTGTCGGCCGGGCGCGTGCAGACGCCAGCGCTGCGTATCATCGTCGACCGCGAGCGTGAGCGCGAGGCGTTCGTCCCGCAGAACTACTGGTTGGTCGACGCGCAGCTGATCGGGAAGAGCGGCGTGGCGTTCGCCGCCAACCTGGTCGAGGTGAACGGCGAGAAGCTCGAGCGCGTCGGCTCACGCCCTGCCGCCACCAGCGAACCCGCCGCGGCGCGCTACGTCAGCGACCTGCGCTCCGCGACCTACCGCATCCGCGAGATCGGCCGGCGTCAGTCGAGCCGCAAGGCCCCGGCGCCGTACATCACGAGCAAGCTGCAGCAGGACGCCAGCACGAGGCTCGGCATGGCACCCAAGCGCGCGATGTCCGTGGCACAGCAGCTCTACGAGGGCATCGAGCTGGGCAAGGGCAAGAGCGCCGAGACCGTCGGTCTCATCACCTACATGCGTACGGACAGCACGCGCGTCTCGGACGACGCCATCACCGCCTGCCGTGGCTACATCGAGACCACCTTCGGCAAGGACGCGCTGCCTCCCAAGCCCAACGACTTCAGCTCCAAGAAGAAGGCCAACGTACAGGACGCTCACGAGGCCATCCGCCCGACCAGCATGGAGTACCCGCCGGAGGCTGTGGCCAAGTACCTGAAGGAGCCCCAGCTCAAGCTCTACCGCATGATCTGGAACCGCTTCGTGGCGTCGCAGATGGTGCCCGCGGTCTACGACCAGACCAGCGTGGACATCGAGGCCCGCGGCGGGAGCAGCGTCTACGGGCTGCGTGCTTCGGGAAGCGTGCTCAAGAAGGCCGGCTGGCGTGAGGTGTGGCTGGCCGCGGCGAGCAAGGGCGACGAGAGCGATGCCGAGTCCAGCGAGCCCAGCGACGCAGAGGTCGAAGGCAACGGCGAGGACGGCGTGGTGGTGGCCGAGTCCGGCACGCTCCCGCTGCTGGACGACGGCGAGACACTGACGCTGGTGGACCCGCCGGGCGCTCAGTTCACACACAAGGCTACCGAGCCGCCGCCCCGCTTCAACGAGGCGAGCATGGTGAAGAAGCTGGAGGAGGAGGGCATCGGACGCCCGTCCACCTACGCCGAGATCATCAGCAAGGTGCAGGCGCGTGACTACGTCGAGAAGGTCGGCAACCAGCTGCGTCCCAGCGACCTGGGCCGCCTGGTGATCGAGAAGCTGGTGGAGGACGGCTTCGACCTGGCCGACATCGGGTTCACGCGCAAGCTGGAGGAGAGCCTCGACGCCGTGGCGGAGGCGTCGGCCAAGCGCTTGGACGTGCTGGCGCCGTTCCACGAGCGGCTGCAGGCGCAAATCGCCAAGGCCAACGAGACCAAGGACAAGTGGTGGCCCGAGCCCTTCGCCATCGGCGAGGCGTGCCCCGAGGACGGCGCGCAGCTGATGCAGCGCTGGGGCCGCAACGGCGTGTTCATCGGCTGCGAGAACTACCCCGAGTGCAAGTACACGCGGAACATCCCGAAGGAGGGCGAGGAGGACCAGAGCCGCGAGCCCGAGCTGACGGACTACGACTGCACCGAGTGCGGCGCCAAGATGATGAAGCGCTGGGGGCGCAACGGGTTCTTCCTCGGCTGCTCCAGCTACCCCACGTGCAAGGCCACCCGACCAGTGCCCCTCGGGTTCCACTGCCCGAAGTGCAAGGTCGGCGACATCATCGAGATCCGCTCGCGCGGCGGGAAGACGTTCTACGGCTGCACCAACTACAACTCGGACGAGAAGTGCGACTTCCGCTCGTGGCAGAAGCCCATCGGGGTGCCCTGCGAGCAGTGTGACGCGCAGTTCCTGGTGTGGATGGGCGGCAAGAAGAGCCCCACGCTGAAGTGCGTGAACCCCACCTGTGACTACGAGACGCCGTTCGACCCGGACGCGTTCGAGGCCGAACAAGAGGCGCAGCGCGCGGCGGAGCGCGCCGAGAAGCGGGCAGCCGCCGAGGCCGAGGAGAGCGCACCGCCCAAGAAGGCCGCCGCCAAGAAGAAGACCGGCTCGGGATGAGCACCCCCATC
Source organism: Sandaracinaceae bacterium (assembly GCA_020633055.1). Classification (NCBI taxonomy): domain Bacteria; kingdom Pseudomonadati; phylum Myxococcota; order Polyangiales; family Sandaracinaceae; species Sandaracinaceae bacterium. The sequence goes on from JACKEJ010000012.1 coordinate 113,355, forward strand.
GCGACCACGGTGACGGTCGTCGGGGCGGGCTTGGCGGGCACCGAGTGTGCCTACCAGCTCGCCGAGCGTGGCGTGCACGTGCGGCTCCTCGAGCAGAAGCCGCTCAAGCGCACGCCCGCGCAGCACATGGACACGCTGGCCGAGCTGGTGTGCAGCAACTCGTTTCGCGGGAACGACCTGGGCAACGCGGTCGGGCTCCTCAAGGAAGAGCTGCGGCGCGTCGGGTCGCTCGTCATGTCGGTGGGCTCCGCGACGCAGGTGCCGGCGGGTGGCGCGTTCGCGGTGGACCGCGACCTGTTCAGTGCGGAGATGACCCGGCGCATCGACGCGCACCCGCTGATCGAGCGCGTGGCGACCGAGGTCGAAGCCATCCCCGACGCTCGCCCCGTGGTGCTCGCGACCGGTCCGTTGACGGGCGATGCGCTCGCGGCTGACCTGGCTGCGGCCATCGGCGAGGCCCACCTGGCCTACTACGACGCCATCGCGCCCGTCGTCACGGCGGACAGCATCGACTGGGACGTCGCGTTCCGCCAGAGCCGCTACGACAAGGGCGGCGACGACGCGTACGGCAACTGCCCCTTCACGAAGGAGGAGTACGAGGCCTTCGTCGAGGCGCTGCTCGCGGCCGAGAAGGTCGAGCCCAAGACGTTCGAGAAGATCCGCTACTTCGAGGGCTGCCTGCCCATCGAGGTGATGGCCGAGCGCGGCTACCGGACGTTGTCGTTTGGCTGCATGAAGCCCGTGGGCCTGACCGACCCACGCACGGGCAAGCGTCCCCACGCGGTGGTGCAGCTGCGGGCCGAGAACGATCCGCCCACCGCGTACAACCTGGTGGGCTTCCAGACGCGCATGAAGTGGCCCGACCAGAAGCGGGTGTTCCGCATGATCCCGGGCCTGGCGAACGCCGAGTTCGAGCGGCTGGGCAGCGTGCACCGCAACACGTTCGTCAACGCACCGAAGGTGCTGGACGATCAGCTGGCGCTGCTCACGCGACCGGGCGTGTACCTGGCGGGGCAGGTCAGCGGCGTGGAGGGCTACATCGAGAGCGCCGCGCTCGGCTTCCTGCTCGGCGTGCAGCTCGCGCGCGCCGTGCAGGGGCTGCCCGAGGTCCCCGTCCCGGACACGACCGCGCTCGGGGCGCTGCGCGGCCACCTGCGCCGCGACAGCCCCAATTTTCAGCCCAGCAACGTGGTCTGGAGCATGTTCCCCGAGCTGCCGGGCGCGCCCCTGCGCGACAAGAAGCTGAAGAAAGAGCGCATGGGGCAGCGCGCGCTGGCCGACCTCGGCGCGTGGCTCGAGCGCATCGCGTAGGGGCTCCTCGTCCGCGTTCTGGTCCTAGCGCCCATGTCGGACGGCGGCGGGCGTCCCCCACCGCGACGCGGTCGCGCGGACTGGCCTGCTCACGCGCGGCGTAGCCGCATGGACGTGATCTCCGGAGGAACCATGGTGCGCACCGGCGGGCCCCAGTAGCAGGTGCCACGGTTGACGTACACCTGCATTCCGTCGACGACGCCGAGCCCCTTCGAGACGGGGTGGACGAGGCCGACGAACAGGTTCCACGGGAAGAACTGGCCGCCATGGGTGTGTCCGCTGAGCTGGAGGTCGAAGCCCGCCGCCGCCGCCTCGAACGCGCTACGTGGCTGATGCGCCAGGAGGATCTTCTTGGCATCCGCGGGCGCTCCGCGGGCTGCGCCTTGCGGATCGCTGCCCTTCTCGCCGCGGCGTCCGCGCGAGCTGTAGTCCGTCACGCCGGCCACCACCAGCCGAGCGTCCCCGTGGGTGAGCACCACGTGTTCGTTCTCGAGGACGCGCATGCCCAGGCGGGTGAACTCGGCGCACCACGCGTCCACCCCAGAGTAGTATTCGTGGTTGCCGGTGACGAAGTACACGCCGTGCGGAGCGCGCAGGCGGCCCAGCGGGGCGACGTCGCGTCGGAGGTTCGCGACGCTGCCGTCCACGAAGTCGCCCGTCGCCGCGATCATGTCGGGCCCCAGCGCCAGTACGCGATCCACGATGGGCGTGATGAACTCGGCGTCGATGGTCATGCCCACGTGGACGTCGCTGATCTGGACGATGTGGAACCCGTCGAACGCCTCGGGCAGGCCCGGGATGCGCACCTCGACCTCGTACACCTCTGGCCCGAGGCGCGCTTGCACGGCGCCGACGCCGACCGAGAGGGCGCTGAAGCCGGCCCCCAGCGCGCCGCCCCCGTTCGTCAAGAAGGCGCGCCGGCCCGGGTCTCGCGGCGCGTCGTCGGGGCGCGTCTCGGTCGTCCACCCGTCGGCGGCGCGTGTGTCGGCCGCGCGCTCCGCGCCGCCGCCCGCGCGGCCGGCCCAGCGCCCGAGGCGAACCGCCGCGCGCGTGACGAGCAGGCCGAGGTCTCGCGCAAGCGTGACCGCGAACAACACGCTGAAGAACGCGAGGTACGTCCACGTGACGTAGCGCAGCGCCAGCACGAAAGGGCCCGTCGCGTCGCGCCCGAGCGCCAGCAGGAGAGGCCCCAGCGCGAAGCAGGCGGCGAGCAGGCCGTACAGCCCGAGCTTCGAGACTCGCCCGAGCGTGAGAGGGCGTACCACGCGGGCCGCCACATACACGTGGGGGAGCGCCAGGAACAACCCGACGAACAAGGCGAATCGCAACACTCAGTGGTCTCCGGCGTCTGACTCGGGCCCGTTGCGTCGCAGGTCGCGCGTCTTGCGCGCGAGAGGGTGGGCCCGCTCGTAGGTCGCCATCATGCGGTCGGTCGTTACGTGCGTGTATCGCTGGGTCGTGCCGAGGCTGGCGTGCCCCAACAGCTCCTGGATGCTGCGCAGGTCCGCCCCAGCGTCCAACAGGTGTGTGGCGCAGGTGTGCCGGAGCGTGTGTGGGTGCAGGTCGGGGCGACCGGCCCCCCGTTCACCGTAGCGCTTCACGACGTTCTGCACCTGACGTGGCCCCAGACGTGTGCCGAAGCGCCCCAAGAACACGGCCTGTGGGTCCTGCTGACCGTCGCGGTCCACGAGGTCGGCGCGACGTTCCAGGTAGTTCCTGAGCGCCGTCACGGCCTCCGGCCCAAGGGGCACGAGCCGCTCCTTGCGTCCCTTGCCGAGCACCCGCGCGCGACCCTCGCCCAGCTCGAGCGCGCCGAGCGAGAGCCCCGCGACCTCGCTCACGCGTGCGCCGCTGCTGTAGAGCAGCTCGAGCAGGGCGCGGTCGCGGAGCTGAAGCGTGGCGGCGCGGGCCTCGTCTGCTGGGCTCTCCGTCGGACGGGTGGGCGACTCGACGACGCGCAGCGCGTCCTCCACCGTCACGAACTCGGGCAGCGGCTTGCGCACCCGAGGTCGCTTGAGCGTCGCCGCGGGGTTGCTGCGGACGTGGCCGCGCTTCTCCAAGTAGCGGTAGAACGCGCGCAGCGCGCTGACCTTGCGCGCCATCGTCGCGGACGAGCGCCCCTCGAACGAGCGCGCGAGGAACGCGCGCAGGGTCCCGGTGGTGAGCGCCGCGGCGTCCAACGGGAGCTCGTGCTCGACGCAGTACGCGTGCAGCGCGGCGAGGTCGCGGAGGTAGGTCGCCACGGTCAACGGTGAGGCGCGCCGCTCGTTTGCGAGGTGCTGCTCGTAGTCGTCGAGCTGGCGGCGGAGGGTGTCCACCCGTCCACCGTAGCAGGCACGGACGAAAGCACCGCATTCGCGTCCCTCGTGGGGCACGGGGGCGACCAGGGGTCAGCTCGACGGAGCGTCGCCACGCGCCAGCCGAGCCCCCAGCAACACGTCGACGAAGGTCGCCGCGGTCGCTGTGGTCGCCGCGCGTCGCGCGCCCGCTTCGAGGCGGCAACGGAGCGCGTCGTCTTGGTCGAGGCGGTCGATGGCTGCAGCGAGCGCGCGTGGATCCTCGGGCTCGACGAGGAGGGCGTTCTCGCCATCGTCCAAGTGATCGCGCATGGCGGGGGTGGCCGAGGCGACGACCGCGCGGCCGGCGGCGAGGGCCATCGCGGCCACGGTGATGCCTGCGGCGCAGGTCGGGTCGCGCGACAGCGGCAGGACGACGAAGCGGCTCGCTGCCAGCGCGCGGTAGAACGCCATGAACTCGACCGTGCCGCGGTACACGATGCCCGCGCTCGGTGGCGGCGCGGTGCCGCCGTGGAAGACGTGGATGTCCGACGACGCGGAGCGCCGAGCGGCGCTGGCTTCGACGAGCGTCTCGAGGTCGCGCAGGTGGTTGCCGCCGGAGAAGACGTAGGAGGCATCGGGCTCGTCCCCGCGCCCGAAGTCCTGTGGGTCCACCACATACGGGTGCACCCGCACGGCTCCCCGCGGCACGCCGTACCAGTCGTAGAGGGCGGCGTAGCCCGGGAAGCACGAGATGACCTCGAGCCTGTCGCTCGGCCACCAGGGGCCTTGCGCCCGCGCGTCCCCGTCCGGCACCCACGCAGCGCGAAACGCGTCGAACATGCCGAGCATGTGGAAGTCCATCACGCGGACGTCGATGTCGGACGCACACGGCGCTCTGGCGTAGAGGTCGCGCAGCTCCTCGTAGCCCGTGCAGAGGACCAGGTCGTCGTGCCGCAGGTCCAGCGTACCCGCGGGGGGAACGTGGACCGCCGGGACGCCCCGCCGCTCTATCTCTTCGATCACGCGCCGCACGGTCGAGCGGTTCATGACCGGGTCTGCCGGCAGCCCGAAGACCACCACGCGCCCTGGCGACGGTGTCCGAGTCGCGGCCGGCGCCATGGGCCACGTCGCGGCTGGCCCGAACACCGTGGCTCGGCGGTTCGTCGCGGCGCGCTCGAAGCCGATGACGCGCAGGTGGATGCCGCAACGCGTCGCCTCGCGGTCCGCGTCCGTCAGCACCGCTCGGGCCTCTTCGTCCGACAGCCGGGCCGCCGCGCAGATGCCGCGGTCGTCGGTGGGCAGGACGTCCCGGAGCTCCACCTGGTCGCACGACAGTCGCTTCGCCAGCGCGAACAGCGCGGGCAGCTCCGGCGCGCTGTCGCGCGTCACCACGAAGCAGAGTGTGCGGCGCGTTTGAGTCGTCGTGGCCTGCGCGAGCGCGGTCACGGTCTGCCGGAACGCCCCCGCCACCCCCACCCGAGCGTCGTGGGTCGCGGCGGTCGCGCCGTGAAGCGACACCCGAACGCCAGCCAGTCCGCGAGCGACCAGCTGCGCCAGTCGCCCTGGCTTCGCAAGTGCCCTCCCGTTCGTCACCAGGACAGGTGACACCCCGCGGCTCGCGACGCGTTCGATCAGCTGCGGGAGGTGCGGGCTCAGCGTCGGCTCTCCTCCCGACAGCCGGACCTCCACCTCGCCCGGACGGGAAGTCGATGGGCCGGGCACGGCGTCGATGGCGCGCAAGAGGTCGTCGAGGGGGACCTGGGCGCCGTCCAGCGTGGCGGACTCGGAGCAGACAGTGCAGGCGTTGTTGCAGGTCCGCGCGACGCGCAGCCAGTGTACCGTGGGCATCGCGCGAGCATACATGAGTGACCTGATCGGCCCCAGGCCCGCGCCTGCGCCGCGTGGCGGCGGCCTGCGCGGCGGCTGGGCATGCGGGCTCTGCCGCGCCCCTGCACATCCGACGGAATGCGCCGGGCGTCGCGTGCCCACGTTGACAGGTGCAGGGTGGGTTCTTAGCTTCGGCCCCTTGTGACTGCTCCCCACGACGAATCCATGCGCATCCGGTCCACCACCATCGTCGCGGTGCGCCGCAACGGGCACGCCGCCATGGCGGGTGACGGGCAAGTGTCGCTCGGCCAGACCATCATGAAGGGCCACGCGCGCAAGGTGCGTCGCATCGCCGATGGTCGCATCGTCACGGGCTTCGCCGGCGCGACGGCCGACGCCTTCACGCTCCTCGAGCGCTTCGAGTCGAAGCTCACGGAGAGCCGCGGAGGGCTCCAGCGCGCGGCCGTCGAGCTGGCCAAGGACTGGCGCACGGACCGCTACCTACGCCGCCTCGAGGCCATGCTGGTGGTCATGGACGCCGAGCACACGCTCTTGCTGAGCGGCACGGGCGACATCATCGAGCCAGACGAGGGCATCTTGGCGATCGGCTCCGGCGGGAGCTACGCGCTCGCAGCGGGGAGGGCCCTCATGCGTCACACGGACAAGTCCGCGGCGGACATCGCGCGCGAGTCCCTGCTCATCGCGTCCGAGATCTGCGTCTACACGAACGGCGAGATCGTGCTCGAGGAGATCACCCAGTGAGCCGCTCGGCCTTCACTCCGCGCGAGACCGTCGGCGAGCTCGACCGCTACATCATCGGTCAGCAGGCCGCCAAGCGCGCCGTCGCCGTGGCCCTGCGCAACCGCTGGCGCCGTCAGCAGGTGCCCGGCGACCTGCGCGACGAGATCTCGCCCAAGAACATCATCCTCGTGGGCCCCACGGGTTGCGGCAAGACCGAGATCGCGCGGCGCCTGGCGAAGCTCGCGGCCGCGCCCTTCGTGAAGGTCGAGGCCTCCAAGTTCACCGAGGTGGGCTACGTGGGCCGCGACGTGGAGTCGATGGTCCGCGACCTGGTCGAGAACGCCATCCAGATTTGTCAGGCCGAAGAGCGCGAGGCGGTGGCCAACCGCGCCCGCGAGCAGGCCGAGGAGCGCGTCATTCGCCTCCTGTGGGCCATCGACCACCCGCCGCCGCCGCCACCACCTCCACCGCCGCCTGGCAGCAACGCGCCCAAGCCGAACATGCTGGTGCCGTTCATGATGGGGTCCCCTCCTCCGCCACCCCCGCAAGGGCCCGAACCCACGGAGGCCGAGCTCGGCGAGATGCGCCGCATGCTGCGCGAAGGACAGTACGACGGCCGCAAGGTTCCGCTCGACGTGGAGGCGTCGGCGGGGAACCCGTTCATGACCATCTTCGGTGGCGGCGGCGGCGAGGAGATGGAGATCAACCTGCAGGACATGCTGGGGCAGATCCCTGGCTTCAAGCCGCCGCAAGCGCCGAAGAAGCGACGCGAGCTGCTGGTCCCCGAGGCGTTCGCCGTCATCCTCAAGGAGGAGACCGACAAGCTGGTCGACCACGACAAGATCAAGCGCGACGCGCTGCGCCGCACCGAGCAGGACGGCATCATCTTCCTCGACGAGATCGACAAGGTGGGCGCCCGCCAGGGGCATCAGGGGGCGGACGTCAGCCGCGAAGGGGTGCAGCGCGACTTGCTACCCATCGTGGAGGGGTCGACGGTCAGCACCAAGCACGGCCCAGTGAAGACCGACCACGTGCTCTTCATCGCGGCCGGAGCGTTTCACGTGAGCAAGGTCAGCGATCTCATCCCCGAGCTGCAGGGGCGCTTCCCCATCCGGGTGGAGCTCAAGCCGCTGACCAAGGCGGACTTTGCTCAGATCCTCAAGGAGCCACGCAACGCGCTCACCCGCCAGTACGAGGCCCTGATGGCGACGGAGGGGGTCACCCTGCGCTTCCAGGACGACGCGATCGAGGCCATCGCCGCCTACGCGGAGCAGGCCAACGAGCGCGCCGAGAACATCGGTGCGCGTCGGCTCCACACCATCCTCGAGGCGCTGCTCGAGGACCTCTCGTTCTCGGCCTCCGAGCGCGGTGACTCGGAGTTCGTCGTGGACGCAGCCTTCGTCAACCGCACGCTCGAGCCGGTCATGGCCCACCAGGACGTCGCCCGCTACATCCTCTGACGCGAGCGCCGGGCGCGTGGTCGGTGGGCGTCGCTGACCGCAGGGTGCTATACGGCGGCCCGCGATGCAGGACATCATCAACAAGGCCGCGGTGCTCCTCGAGGCGCTGCCCTACATCCGACGCTTCCATGGCGAGACCTTCGTCATCAAGTACGGGGGCCACGCGATGATCGACCCTGCGCTGCGCGACGGCTTCGCGCGCGACGTGGTGCTCATGAAATACGTCGGCCTGAACCCCGTGGTCGTGCACGGCGGCGGGCCTCAGATCGACGAGACCCTCGCCTCGATGGGTGTCGTGTCGGAGCGCCTCGACGGCCTGCGCGTAACCGACGACAAGACCATGGACGTCGTCGAGATGGTGCTCGGGGCCAAGCTCAACCAGGCCATCGTCTCGCTCATCGCGGCGCACGGCGGGCGTCCGGTCGGGCTCACGGGGCGCGACGATGGGTTCCTGCGCGGCGAGCGCGTCACGCAGATGCGCACGAAGTCGGGCCGTGTGGTGGACCCCGGGCGCGTGGGCGCCATCACGTCGGTCAACCCTCAGCTGCTGCGCACGCTGATGGCGGGCGGGTTCATCCCGGTCATCGCGCCCATCGTGGCGGACGCGGACGGCCAGTCGCTCAACGTCAACGCCGACACCGTCGCCGGCAACGTCGCCGCCGCCCTCACGGCCCGCAAGCTCGTGCTCATGACCGACATCGAGGGAGTGCGCGGCGCCGACGGCCAAGTCATCAGCTCGCTCACGGCGGAGGACATCGAGCGCCTGGAAGCGCAGGGGGTCATTCAGGGGGGCATGATCCCGAAGGTGCGCTGTGCCCTCGACGCGCTCGCGGGCGGGGTCACCAAGGCGCACATCGTCGACGGGCGCGTGCAGCACGCGGCGCTCCTGGAGATCTTCACGGACAAGGGCATCGGGACCGAGATCACGCGGTGAGGCCGCGCGTGTGCGCATCACGTGCGAACGGGTGGGCGACGCTGCTACACTCGCCGGCCCATGTCGAGTCACGAAGCCACGCAGTCCGAGCTGCTCACGCGCGCCCGCGCCGTCCAGCTGGGCAACTACGCTCCAGCACCCCTGGTGTTCACCCGCGGTGAAGGCCGCCGCTTGTACGACCGCGACGGGCGGGCGTTCCTCGACCTGAGCGGCGGGGTGGCGGTGAACAGCGTCGGGCATGGGCACCCGGTGCTCGCCGCGGCCATCGCGGAGCAGGCCGCGCGCTTGATGCACGTATCGAACCTCTTCTATAACGACCGCGCCATCGAGCTGGCTTCCGCCATCGTCGACCGCACGGCGTTCGATCGCGTGTACTTCTGCAACTCGGGCGCGGAGGCCAACGAGTCGCTCCTGAAGCTCGCGCGTCGCTTCCATCACGAGCAGGGGCAGGGCGACCGGGTGGAGCTCGTCAGCACACACCGCAGCTTCCACGGCCGAACGCTCGGAGCGCTCTCGGTCACGGGTCAGGACAAGTATCACGTGGGCATGGGGCCGCTCCTGCCCGGCGTACGCTTCGTCCCGTACAACGACGTCGACGCGCTCCGGGCCGTCATCGGGCCGCGAACCGCCGCCGTCCTCCTCGAGCCGGTGCAGGCGGAGGGGGGCATCATCCCTGCCGCCCCCGGCTATCTCGAGTCCGTGCGGGCGCTGTGCGACGAGGCCGGAGCCCTCCTGTTGTTCGACGAGGTGCAGACTGGCTACGGGCGCCTCGGTACGTTCATGGGGGCGGAGCGCAGTGGCGTCGTCCCCGACGCGTGCTCGCTCGCCAAGGGCATCGCGGGCGGCTTCCCTCTAGGCGCCATCGCCGTCACGGAGCGACTGGCCAACGGTCTGCCGCCCGGCAGCCACGCCAGCACCTTCGGCGGCAACGCGCTCGCGTGCGCCGCGGGCCTCGCCGTGCTGCGCATCTTCGACGAGGAAGGCGTCCTCGAGAACGTCGTACGGGAGGGCGACTACTTGGGACAGCGCCTTCTCGAGCTCGCGACGCAGCTGGACGCGGTGGTTGAGGCGCGTGGCGATGGGCTCCTGCGTGGCCTCGTGCTGAGCGACGGCGTGGATCCCGGTGCCGTCTGGCGAGCCATGCTGGACGCGGGTGTGGCGCTCACGTTGGCGGGTGGCAACGTGTTGCGCTTCACCCCCTCGCTCAACGTCACCCGCGAAGAGCTCGACGAGGGACTGGCCACCGTCGCGGCCGTGCTCGCAAAGACCGCGGAGGTGGCGGCGTGACGCGGCACTTCCGGACGCTGCTCGACCTCGACGCCAACGAACTGGTCGAGGTGCTCGACCTCGCCGACAGGCTGAAGGCCCAACGTGGGACCCCCGCCGCGCTCGCGGACAAGCCCCTCGCAGGGAAGTCGGTCGCGGTGGTGTTCGAGAAGGCGAGCACACGGACGCGCATCTCCTTCGAGGTGGGGATCCACGAGCTCGGCGCGCAGCCGGTCGTGCTCATGGCGTCGGACACGCAGATGGGACGCGGCGAGCCCTTGTCCGACACCGCCCAGATGTTCAGCCGCTTCGTGCATGCGGTGGCCTATCGCACCTTCGGGCACGACAAGATCGTGGCGCTGGCCACCGCCTCGAGCGTGCCCATCGTGAACGCGCTCTCCGACGCGTACCACCCGTGCCAGCTGCTGGCGGACCTGCAGTGCGTGCGTGCGGAGCGTGGTCGGCTCGAGGGTGTACGCGTCGCGTGGATCGGGGACGGGAACAACATGGCCCACTCGTGGATCAACGCCGCAGCTCGCACGGGCCTCGAGCTGCGGCTGGCCTGCCCCGAGGGGTATCAACCGGATCCCGCCATCCTCGCCAACGCGCGCGCGCTCGGCGCGAACATAGCGCTCACCGATGATCCCCGCGAAGCGCTGGCCGGGGTCGAGGTGGTCACCACGGACGTGTGGACGTCGATGGGGCAAGAGGCCGAGACGCAGGCTCGTCTGCGTGCTTTCGAGGGCTACATCGTCGACCGCGAGGCCATGCGCCTGGCGGACGCGTCGGCCATCTTCCTGCACTGCTTGCCGGCGCACCGCGGCGAAGAGGTCAGCGCCGACGTCATCGATGGCCCGCAGAGCCGCGTCTGGGACGAGGCGGAAAACCGCCTGCACGCGCAGAAGGCCCTCTTGTTGCACCTTTTGGGATAGGCTGACAGCACCGACAGATGTCACTGGCGTTCGACGAAATTCCTGAGCTGGTCGAGGGGCTGGACGCCAAGACGCTGCCCCTTTCGGCCGTGGAGGGGTTCGTCCTGTCGCGCGTGGACGGGGTCTCCACCGCGAAGGAGATCGCGGACTCCACCGGCATCGGCGAAGAGCTCGCGTTGACGGCGCTCTCGCGGCTGGTCGGTCTGGGCGCCATCCGCGCCCGCCCCGCGCCAGCCAAGCCCGCCGCCTCACCCGCACCCGCCGCTTCCACCCCCGTGACCGACGAGCAACCGAACAAGCGCTTCGGCCGCCCCAAGTCGGTCGCTCCGCAGCGCGTCCACACCATCCCCCCGCCAGCCGGGACTCCTCGTCGCTTGTACGATCCGCAAGAGCTCGAGGAGGAGGTCGCGCTCGACGACACGCGCAAGCGGCGCGTGCTCGACGTGTTCTACAAGCTCGGCACGGCGGACCACTACGACCTGCTCGAGGTCGGTCGTGATGCGACGAAAGACGAGATACGCGACTCCTACTTCGCGCTGTCCAAGGAGTTCCACCCCGACACGGCGTTCGGCAAGGATCTCGGCAGCTACAAGGCCAAGATGGAGAAGATCTTCACGGCGGCTACCGCGGCGTACGACGTGCTGTCCAGGAAGGCCCGTCGCGCTCAGTACGATGCCACGCTGCCGCCCCCGACCCCCGAAGACCTGCAGTGGCGTGAGCGCCGCGGCAGCCAGCCGGGAGCGGCGGCGAGCGGGGCGAAGCGGACGGCAGAACCTGCACACTCGCCTCTCACCACCCCCAAGGTGCAGCAAGCGGCCACGGTCGAGGTCCCTCCAGCGGCGGCGTCCAAGCCGACGGTGTCCACGACCGTCACCGCGCCGCCCGTCGCCCCTCGCCCCACCACGCCCTCCGACGTGCGCTCGACGGTCTTGGGCCACGCCCCCGCGCGTCGCGCCGTGGCGCCACCGACGCCCGGCGGCCAGCACAGCGTGACACAACCGTCGATGGCTCCCGCGACCCGACCGTCGGGGTCCGCCGAGAGCCCGACGTCGGGCGCGGGTGTGGTGCTCCCGGTGCCGTCCACCCTCCCGGAGCCGCCGTCGGCTCCCCGTGCGCCCAGCCCGCCGTCCGCGGACCAGATGAAGCGCTCCCAGGACCTGCTGAAGATGCGGCTCATGGGGGGGCGCCGCATCACGACGGGGGCCGACCTGCCCAACCCGCTGAGCGCCCGGACCACGACCGTGTCCCAAGCGCCTGTCGCGCGCAACCCCGAGGTCACGCGCGGCGATGTGCTCCGCGGTCTCGCCGGGTCGCTCCGAGACGCGTCCATGGTCACCGGCAGCGGGCAGCTCCGCAGGCACCTGGTGGCCGCGGGGGAGGCGGAGGCCAGCGGTGACATCAAGGGAGCCCTCGGCGCGCTCAAGCTCGCCGCCGGGCTGGCCCCAGACGACGCGACGGTGCTCGGCCACATCCAGCGCCTCGAGGGGCTGCGCTCGGTCGAGGAGGCGCCGATGTTCGAGAAGCGCGCTCTCGCCGAGGAGAAAGCTGGGCAGTGGTCCCAGGCGGCGCTGTCCTGGTTGCGCGTGGTCGAGGGCCGCCCCAACGACATCAACGCTGCGCGGAGCTGCGCCAACGCGCTGCTGGAGGCGAACCTGGACCTCAAGAAGGCTCGTGACCTGGCGTTGCGCGTCGTGGCCGTCGAACCAGAACGGGTGAGCTCGCGCACCTTGCTGGCACGCATCTACGTCGCCGCCGGGATGGCCTCGAGCGCCCGCCGTGAGCTGGACGCTGCCACAAAGCTGGACCCCGAGAACGAGATCGTGAAGAATCTCCTTCGTGAGCTTGGCTAGTCGTCCGTCCGCGTGACGAGCGAACGTTCTCAGGAGATCCATGGATAAGGTCATCGGAATCGATCTCGGCACCTTCAACTCGTGCGTGGCAGTGGTCGAGAACGGCACGCCCGTCGTGGTCGCGAACCGCGGCGGCTACAAGGTGACTCCGTCGATGGTCGCGGTGACGGAGGGCGGCAAGCGCCTCGTCGGGCACATCGCCAAGCGGCAGGCCGTCACCAACGCCGAAAACACGGTCTACGCAGCGAAGCGCCTCATCGGCCGCAAGTTCAACTCGCCCCAGGTGGAGTCCACGGCGAAGAACGCGCCGTACTCCATCGTCCCGGGGCCGAACGGCGACTGCCGCATCAAGCTGCGCGACAAGCTCTACAGCATCCCGGAGGTCAGCGCGATGATCCTCCAGGAGATGAAGATGATCGCGGAGGACTACCTGGGCCACGAGGTCCAGAAGGCCGTCGTCACCGTCCCCGCGTACTTCAACGACGGACAGCGGCAGGCCACGAAGGACGCCGGCCAGATTTCCGGCCTCGACGTCATCCGCATCATCAACGAGCCCACGGCCGCAGCGCTGGCCTACGGCTTCGGCAAGAACATCGACCGCACCGTGGCGGTCTACGACCTCGGTGGTGGCACCTTCGACATCTCCATCCTCGAGATCTCGAGCAACGGCGTGTTCAAGGTCATCAGCACCGCGGGCGACACCTTCCTCGGTGGCGAGGACTTCGACCAGCGCATCATCGACTGGCTCGTGGAGGGCTTCCTCGAGGAGCACGGCATCGACCTGCGCCGTGACCGCATGGCCCTGCAGCGCCTGAAGGACGCGGCCGAGAAGGCCAAGTGCGAGCTGAGCTCGGTGGTGGAGACCGAGGTCAACCTGCCGTTCATCATCTCGAGCGCGCGCAACGAGGCGCTCCACTTGCAGCGCCTGCTCACGCGCTCGCAGCTGGAGGAGCTCACGCGCGACCTGGCCGACCGCACCATCGAGATCTGCGAGATGACGCTGCGCGAGGCGGGCCTCGAGCGCGACGAGATCGAGGACGTCATCTTGGTGGGCGGCATGACGCGCATGCCCGCCATCCAGCGCGTGGTCAGCGAGTTCTTCGAGCGCGAGCCGTGCAAGGGTGTCCACCCCGACGAGGTCGTCGGCCTGGGTGCGTCGATTCAGGGGGCCGCGCTCGTCGCCGAAGACGGCGACATGGACATGGTCCTGCTCGACGTCACGCCGCACACGCTGGGCATCATGGTCGTCGGCGGGTACTTCGAGGAGCTCATCCCGCAGAACACCACCGTCCCCACGGCGCGCTCGAAGCCGTTCACCACCGTGCGCGACAACCAGACCGCGGTGAAGATCCTGGTGCTGCAGGGCGAGTCCCGCCGCGCCGAGGAGAACGAGCTGCTGGGCGAGTTCGTCCTCACCGGGCTGCGCCGCGCGCCGGCGGGCGAGGTGGAGGTGGACGTCACGTTCGAGATCAACGCGGACGGCATCGTGAGCGTGCACGCGCGCGACATCGAGACGGGCAAAGAGCAGTCCATCACCGTCACGGCCACCAGCGGCCTCACCAAGGACGAGGTCGCGTCCATGATGGACCAGGCGCAGGAGTACGCCGTGGCGCGCCGCTCCGACGAGGCCTCCGAGAAGGCCAAGCAGGAGGCCGAGACGCTCATCGCGGAGATCGAGGGGCTGTTCCCCGAGGTCCAGGCGGTGGTGGCGGGCAGCGACTTCGGCCGCGACGCCATCGAGAAGGCCCGCGCCGTGGTGGCGCGCGCGCGAGAGCTGATGGAGCGAGGCGACTCGGCCGCGCTCACGGAGCAGATCGACGCGCTCAACCGTACGCGGCGCATGTTCAAGGGGGTCGTGGGCAAGTCCGCGTAGCGCGGTGGCCACCACAGTCCCATGTCTGACGAATCGCGTGACGACAGAGCGACCCGACCGCCAGGCAAGCCCGCAGCGAAGACCGACCCTGGGACCTCGGGTCGTCGCTACGTGCCCCCGTCGCCAGGGGGCATCCCGGCGCCGTCAGCGTCCGTCCCGCTGAGCCTCGACCGTCGCCCGTTGGGTGATGCCCTGGGCCAACGCGACCGCGGTCGTGTGACCATCAACTTCAGCGGGCCCCCCTTGGACCTACCGCCCATCGGCTCGCCGCCCACCCCGTCGTCTCTGGCGCCCGCGCCCCTTCCCGGGCCACTCGCCCTTCAGGATGCCGTGGCCCCCACGGCGCGCCCTCCACGCCGCGCCCCCTCGACGGCGTCCATGCCCGCGCGGGAGCGCGACGTCGGGGAGGACGACGCGCAGGACGATCACGACGCGTGGGTGACGGAGCGCAAGCGGCGCAGCACGCTCCCGCCCACCGCCGGCATCGCGACCCCCAGTGTGCGTCCGCAGGCTGCAGCCGGGGTTGCCCTCCAACATCGCTGGGTGTCCGCCCACCAAGCGCGCTTGCGAAGCGAGCCCAGCTCCGGCGCCATCGATCTCCCGGATGCGGGGGGCGATGCGTTGACCCTCGCGGACCGCGGGCGGCCCTCCGAGCCGCAGATCGACCTGATGGCCGAGGTGCGCGCGCGCTACGCGCTCGACGACCTGACCGGCGCGCTCAAGATGGCCGAGTTGGTGCTGGGGGCGGACGACGCCAACGCCGAGGCGCAGGGTTTTGCGTCGAGCTGCCGCCACCGACTCGAGCTGCTCTACACGTCCCAGCTCGGGCCGCTGGACGCGGTGCCGCGTGTGGACGTCCCCGACACGGACATCCGCTGGCTCGGTCTCGACCACCGCGCGGGGTTCCTGCTCTCTCGGGTCGACGGACTCACCACCCTGGACGAGCTGCTCGACCTCAGCGGCATGGAGCGGCTCGAGGCGCTCAAGACCGTGCTCAGCCTCGTCGACGCAGGCGCCATCCGCATTCCCCGGTAGTGGCGCGCGCTGCTGGCGAGCGCTTGCGACCCGTCGCCTTCGCGGCTAGCCTGCGGTTCTGCTCGAGTTGAAGGAGCGGTGTGTGCCGTCGGCATCGAGGACGGCGATCGAGTTTTGGACGACCCTCCTCAAACCCTCTTCGCGCTTGCCCTCGTCACCTTCGCCGGTGTCGCCTTCTCTGCGACCAGCGGAGGGCTCGCGGCGCTTGGTGAGGCTCGCCTGCACGCCATCGCAGAGGAGGGCGACGCGCGCGGCCGTGCCGCGCAAGACGTGCTCGCGCGGCTCCCGCAGCTCCGAACGCGCTTGGTCGTCGGTCGCTTCATCTGCATCGTGGCGATGGCGCTGCTCGCCTTGCGCGCGACCCAGGACCCGCAGGCGGCCGTGCTCTGGCTCATCCCTGCGGCCATCGTGTACGGGGTGCTCGCGGACGTCGCCTCGTCCATCACCCGCCGCCGCGCAGCGCGCATGGCGCTCCCGCTCGTGCGCTTCATGCGTCCGCTCGAGCTGCTGGTGGCGCCCGTGGCCGTGCCCATGGTGCTGCTTCGTCGGCTGACCGAGCGGTGGGTGGAGCCCGCGCAGGAAGAGAACCCTGCGCAGATCACCGCGCTCGCCGTGGAGCACATGATCGACGCTGGCGAAGAGCAGGGGTCCATCGAAGAGGGGCACGCCGAGATGTTGCGCAGCCTGCTCGACTTCCGCGACACCGTGACGCGTGAGGTGATGGTGCCGCGGCCGCGGGTGGTCGCGTTCTCCCTGACCACGGACATGCCTGCGCTGTTGGACGGCGTGGTCGAGAGCGGGCACAGCCGTTACCCCGTGTACGGCGACGGTCCAGACCAGATCGAGGGTATTCTCTACGCGAAGGACCTGTTTCAAGCGCTGCGAGGGGTGCAGGACCCCGCCGAGCTCGAGCTCGGGTCGCTCATCCGCAAGCCCGCGTTCATGGTGAGTGACGCTGCCAAGATCGTGGACGTGCTACGCGAGATGCAGGCCCGTCGGTCGCACCTGGCCATCGTGAAGGACGAGTTCGGGGCCACGTCGGGGGTCATTACGTTGGAGGACATCCTCGAGGAGATCGTCGGGGAGATCCAGGACGAGTACGACGACGACGAAGACGTCGCGCGCATCTCCGAGGTCACGCCGGGGCAGTACAACGTCGACGGCGCCATGCTGGTCGACGACCTCGAGACCGAGCTGGATGCGACGCTGCGAGAGGGGACCTCGTCGGACACCATCGGCGGTCTCATGGTCGAGCTCGCCGGACGAGTACCCGTGGTCGGCGACGTGGTGCAGGTGGGCGACTTCGAGCTGACGGTGAAAGAGGTGGACGGACGCCGCGTCAGCCTCCTGCAGCTCACCCCCCGGACGACCCCCGAAGAGCAGGGCGCCACCGGCTGACGGGAACCCAGGGGGACGGAAGCAGCATCCCCTGCTACCCTCCGCGGTCCATGGCCTACACCGTCTTTGCTCGCAAGTACCGTCCACAGACCTTCGAGGACCTGGTGGGCCAGGAGCACGTGGCGCGCACGCTGCGCAACGCCATCGCGGCCGACCGCGTGGCGCACGCCTTCCTGTTCACTGGCGTGCGAGGTGTCGGGAAGACCACCAGCGCGCGCCTGTTGGCCAAGTGTCTGTGCTGCGAGCAGGGCCCCACCGCGACCCCGTGCAACGTGTGCCCCCCGTGTGTGGACATCACGGCCAGCGTGGACGTGGACGTGCAGGAAATCGACGGCGCGTCCAACAACGGCGTGGACGATGTGCGGCGACTGCAGGAGTCCCTGCCGTACCGGCCGCAGCGGGACCGCTTCAAGATCGTGATCGTCGACGAGGTGCACATGCTCTCCGCGGGTGCCTTCAACGCCTTCCTCAAGACGCTCGAGGAGCCCCCGCCGCACGTGAAGTTCATCTTCGCGACGACGGAGAGCCACAAGGTCCCCGTCACGATCCGTTCGCGCTGCCAGCGCTACGACTTCCGGCTCATCCCCCAGAGCGTGGTCGCGAAGGCCGTGCGCCGCATCCTGGACGCGGAGGGGGTCGTCGCAGACGACGCGGCGGTGAACCTGGTGGCGAACGAAGCAGCCGGGTCGATGCGAGATGCCCTCACGCTGCTGGACCAGATCGTCGCGTTCGGCGATGGAGAGCTCGTCGGCGCCGAGGTGGCAGAGACGCTCGGCATCGCCGCGCGGGAGTCGCTCTTCGCGGTGGTGGAGGCGACGCTGACGGGCGACGGTGCAGCCGTGCTCCGGGCGGTGCAGACGTTGGCCGGCAAGGGCGTGGACACGGGTCACCTCAGCCGTCAGCTGGTCCAGCTGTTGCGCGACTTGGTGGTGCTGCGCGTGGCGGAGGGCGTCGACGAGCTGGTCGACTTCGTGGACGCGGAGCGCGAGCGAGCTCGCGAGCTGGCCGAGAAGGTGTCGGTCCTCGAGCTGCAGCGCGTGTTCTCTGCGGTGTCCAAGCTGGTGGACGACGTGGCGGTGTCCAGTCAGCCGCTGCGCGTCCTCGAGATGGGCCTGGTGCGTGTGGCCACGCGGCCGCCCCTCGAGGACGTGGCCACACTCTTGGCGCGGCTCGCGGCGGTGCAGAAGGCCCTGTCCGACTGGGACGGTGGTGGGCGGGGCCCGCTCGGCGGAGGGCCGGAGAACGCACGCGGCGGCGGCCCCGCGCGCGGGGGTGGGGCGCCCCGTCGGGCAGACGCCGCGCCGTCCGACGTGGGCGGGGGCAACGTCGAGGCACACCTCGCTCCGGAAGCCGACGCCGCTCCGCAGCCGCGCGACGAAGCTGGGCCGAGCCGAGCGGTCGAGGGGGTGGCGACCGTCGGGACAAACACCCCCCTCGCGTCCGCCCCCACCGCGATGCGCGACGCGGTGGTGGAGCCCGCCTCGGACTCCGAGGCCAGCGAGCCCGCGCGGGCAACCGCAGCGACCGGGTCGGGAGCCCCGCCTCGGGAGCGTCCCGCTCCGCCGCGCCGAAGCGCCCTCGCTGCGGCGCTCGCGTACGCGGAGCGCGCGAGCGAGCCACCGAGCGCTTCCGGGCCCGCCCGCGACGAAGCGCGCAGTGAGCAAGGGGTCTCCGAGGGCCCCAGCGCCGCTCCCGAGGTTGGAGCGGGCGCAGCGGGACCCCGCGACGTGGCGCACCAGGCCTTTCCGGAGGCTGGGGCCGCTCGACCCACGCCGTCCCAACCCACCCTGAGGCGTTCCTCGTTCCTCGAGTGGGAGCAGCTCGTCGCACGCATCGAGCACGCGTCGCCCGCGCTGGCCGGCGCCCTCGAAGAGGCGGTGCCCAGGCTCGTCAACGCGGACCGGGTGCTGCTCGCGTTCCACTCGGACTTCACGCGCTCCTTGGTCGAGCAGGGGGCCGACGTGCTCCTGGCCGCAGCCGCGGCGCACTTCGGGCAGCGTCCCGAGCTGGCGCTCGACCTGCTCGACGCCAGTGAAGGGGCAGGACAGTCGCTGGCGGCTGTCAGCCAATCCCGCCGGGACGCGGCGAAGAACAAACGAAAACACGAGGCGCTCGCCCACCCGATGGTGCTAGAAGCCTTCGACATCTTCCCCGACGCCCGCGGTAAGGCGGTCGTTCGGTTCGAGGCATGACCCTCTGAGAGGTACGGCGACATGAAGTTTCGCGGTGGAATGAACGAACTCATGCGGCAGGCGAGCCGCATGCAACGCAAGATCGAGAAGCGGCGGGAGGAGCTGGCGACGGAGGAGTTCGAGGCCGGCGCGGGCAACGATCAGGTCAAGGCCGTCGCCACGGGGAACGCCGAGATCGTCCGCATCACCATCGACCCGGCGCTGCTCGAGTCCGAGGGGCTCGAGATGGTGCAGGACCTGGTCGTCGCGGCTTGCAACGCCGCCCTCACCAAGGCCCGCGAGCACGTCGATGGCGAGCTGGAGCAGGTCACGGGTGGCCTCAAGATCCCAGGCATGACCTGAGTCCGTGGCCGACGCGGACCCCATCGCGGAGCTGATTCGCCTCCTGGCGCGCCTCCCGGGCATCGGTGAGCGGAGCGCCGGCCGGCTGGTCTTCCATCTCCTGGCGGGGGACTCGGCCTACACCGAGGCCCTCGGGGGTGCCCTGGCGGCGCTGCATGAGCGCGTGAAGCGCTGCGTGGACTGCGGAAACTTCGGGGCCACCGAGCGCTGCGGAATCTGCCAAGACCCGCGCCGGGACGACGCCGTCTTGTGCGTCGTCGCCCGCGTGCCCGACCTGCACGCCATCGAGCGCAGCGGCAGCTTCCGGGGGCGCTATCACGTGCTGCACAGGCTTTTGGCGCCGCTCGACGGGGTCGGCCCGGCAGACCTCCCGCTCGACGCGCTGGTCGAGCGCGTGCGTCGGCACGGCACCCGCGAGGTCATCGTCGCGACGCCGCTCAACGTCGAGGGGGAGGCCACGGCGCTGTTCGTGGCGCAGGTGTTGGCCGCCGAGGGCGTCACGGTCAGCCGTATCGCGAGCGGCATGCCGCACGGCAGTGAGCTGGAGTTCACTGATCAAGTCACCCTCGGCCGCGCGCTCTCCGGCCGCCGCGCGCTCGGTTGACGTACCGCGGGTGGCGGGACCACCCGCCGCAGGCGGTCATCGCGATGGCGGCCCCTCGGGCGTCGGGTCAGCCGACCAACTGGCTGACCACGCGCACGGACTCCGGGCTGAGGCCTCCCAGCTGGCCGGCCAGCTGGCGTAGCGGCTCCGCGTTGATCATGTCCTCCGCCACGGACGCGGGCACGATCCGGCGCACGTCGCGGTGGTAGCGCGGGAGGTCGTACCAGGGGACGCAGAAGTTCAGGTGGTGCTCGAAGTGCAGCGTGATGTTGAACGGCATCAGCGCCCTGCGTCCGAAGAACAGCGTCGTGCGCGAGCGGAAGAATGGATCGCGCTCGTGTCGCAGCGCGCCGCCGTGCTCCAGCGCGCCCTTCACCAGGTTCCACGCCGTCAGCACGTGGATCCCGAGGAACGCCGCGAGGGCTACCGGGCCGCCGAGCGTGAGCCCGGCGACGGTCAGCCCTACAGCCCAGATGACGATGAAGGCCACGATCACGCCCTTGCTGCTGGACGACTTCCCCCCGGCCCGCTTGGTGCGAAAGATGGTGCGCTCCAGAAACAGCCAGCCCGGGATGAAGACGTTGCGCGCGACGCCCACCGCGAGGGGCCGACCGACCTCGCAGTTGTACTGCTGCGGATCGTTGACCTCGAGCGGCCGCACGTGGTGTTCGAGGTGCCCGCGCTCCCAGTGCTTGCCGTAGTGCGTCGCGAACACGGTGGCGACCAACGTGCCCGGGATGCGGTTGAGCCACAGGTGGAGGCGCCGGTCCTCCGCGATGAGGAACATCGCGTGCGAGGCCTCGTGCACGACCAGCACGAACAGCGCGAAGTAGAGCCACCCGAACACCACGGACGCGACAGGCACGTAGAGCAGCGGGCTGATCACCGTGCCCGCCCACGCCGTCACGACGAGCGCCGCCAGCAGCAGCAGCGCACAGCCCGCGTTGATGGCGTTGTGCACGACGGCGCGCTTCGTACGGTAGTGGTACGCCTGGCCCGCGCGGATCGCCTCGTAGATGAACGCTGGGTGTCGCACACCCGTCCTCACCACGGGAGCTCGTCGCCGTTGGCGTGACGGAAGGAGCCGCTGGTCCCTGCGTCGAGCTCGTCGATGCGCTGCAGCAGCAGGCGCGCGCTCTCGTCGGCGTCGATGAGCCCCGTGTTGCCGGTCATGCGCGTGCGCACGTAGCCGGGGTGCAGCACGCCCACCGCGATGCCTCGGGGCGCGAGGTCGATGGCCAGTGACTTGCCTGCAGCGTTGAGCGCGGCCTTGCTCATGCGGTAGCCGTAGTGCGAGCCGCTGTCGTTGTCGGCGATGGAGCCCATGCGGCTGGTCAGGAGCGCGACCTTCGATCCGGGCGCGAGCTGCTCCAGCAGGGTCGAGACCATGCGCAATGGCGCCAAGGCGTTGACCTCGAACTGCCGCCGGACCGACGCGACGTCCAGGGGCGTGAGCGCGTTGCGCTCGAGGACACCCGCAGCCAGCACCAAGAGGTCGATCGGCGCGCCGGCCAAGGCATCGCTCGCCGCGGTGACGCCCTCGTCGCGGGTCACGTCGACGCCCGCGTACACGCGGGCTCCCAGCGGCGCGAGCTCGTCGTTCCCGCTACGGCACACCACGCTGACCTGCCACACCGGTTCCGTGCGCGCGCACAGCTGGCGCACCATCTCGAGGGCAATCCCCCGGTTTCCACCCACCACGACTGCATGAGGCATGGCTCATCATCGCGGCGCTGGCCCCAAATGTCGACACCGGGCTACGCTCGCGAGACGTGTCCTCGCTCACACCGTCACCCACCCCGGCTCCTCGTGTTGGCAGGCTCCGTCGCTGGTTCAAGCGCGTCGCGGTGCTCTTCGTCATCATCTTCGTCGTCCTGGTCGGGGTGGGCTTTGCCCTGGACGAGCCTCGCCCGGTCGGGATCCCGGGGCCCGCGGCCGAGGCGCTCGCGCGGCGCATGCAAGACGCCGTCGCGCGCGACCGTTGGGACGAGACGGGCGCGGTGGAGTGGAGCTTCTTCGTCAACCACCACCTGTGGGACCGCCAGCGGGGCTTCGTGGAGGTGCGCCATGGAGACCTGCGCGTGCTGCTGCGCACCCACGACCAGACGGGCGTGGCGTATCGAGGAGGTCAGCCTCTGCGTGGTAGCGAGCTGCGCGACGCGCTCGACGATGCCTGGGCGTACTTCTGCAATGACTCGTTCTGGCTCAACCCCATCGTCAAGGTCTTCGATGACGGCACCTCGCGGTCCATCGTCCCGGTGGACGGGCGCGACGCCCTCTTGGTGGAGTACGCGTCGGGTGGCGTCACGCCCGGCGATGCGTACCTGTGGATTCTCGACGACGACGGGCTGCCACGTGAGTGGCGCATGTGGGTCAGCGTGCTCCCCATCGGGGGTGTGTCGACGCCATGGGGCGGCTACGTGACCCTACCGACGGGCGCTAAAGTGGCCACTCGTCACGGCGACGGTCTGCTGGGCTTCGAGCTGGGCGACGTGCGCGGCGCCAGCGCGCTGTCGGACTTGTACCCCGACGCCGATCCGTTCGCGTCGCTGGTTGGTTCTCCGCCCCGCTGACGAGCCGAGAAAGGGTTCGCGTGGCTGCCGTGTTGGCGCCATAATCCCAGCGCATGAACGTCCACCGCTGCTCGCGCACCCTGGCCGCAGTCGGGCTCCTGATCGCCGCGCTCGGGGCAGCCCAGGCCGTGCCCTCGCGGGCGAGCGCGCGCGTGATGGCTCCGGACCCCCTGGTGGTCGTCGTGGAGTCCGAGTTCCGCAGGACCGACGCTGCGGCCGTGCGCGCCGCCATCGCGGAAGCCCTGGGCACCCCCGTGGTGCGTCTCACGGACCCCGGTGCGCAGCACGCGCGCGGGACGCTCTCCATCTCGTTCTCGTCCGACGGACGCCACGCACACATCTACTTCCGCAAGGCCTCCGGCGAGCAGGCGGCGGTGCTGCTCGAGGTGGTCGCGGGCCGTGGCGCTGACGCGGCGGGCCGCTGGGTGGCCGAACCGGCAGCCGCCGCCGTGCGCACGCTGGATCGCTGGAACGACATGACCCCCGCGAGCGAGGTGCTGGATCCCTGGCTGCTCGAGCGCGTCCAGCCGTCGGCGCCGGGCGAGATCCACATGCTCTCGGACCTGGCCGACCCCTTCGAGGGTGAGCCCGCCGTGGACGTCAACATCGCGGTCGACCGCTACTACTACGGCAGCGAGGTCCTCAACCCCTGGGCGCACTCGAGCAACCCCGAGTCCGCCGAGCGCCTCGCCGCGCCCCGACCCACCCCTCGTTAGCATGCAAGCTGCCATCGGCCTCACCCTCGTCCCCGACGAAGACCTCGAAGCGCTCATCCGCCTCGCGTACCAGGGGCAGATCCCATTCCCCCTCGAGCGCCGTCGCCTGATGGAGCTCGGCCTCAACCGCATCGCCGACCACGCCAGCGTCATCGTGGGTCTCGACGAGCGCGCGCTGCGGGCCGTCGTGTCGGCGGTGCTCGCGGAGCGGCGGCGTGCGCGGGGCGACGAGCGCGCGAAAGCCCGCTGAAGAGCACTACCGCGGGGCGGGATGCGGGCTATGCTCGCGGGGATGTCCGACCCCGACAGCTTCAACCCCTCCCTCCGCCCTCCCGCCGCCGAGCCCGGTCGGGGTCGTGAGCCGCAGCTCCCGCACATCGACGTGTTCGAGAGGGGCGCGCCCATCGACGGCGTCCCGCAGACCCTCAACGAGCGCCTCTTCATGCAGCTGCTGGTGTTTCACGTGCGCGAGGACGTGGCGCTGCCCGCGCTGCTCGAGACGCTCTCGGGGGCGCTCGCCGAGGCGGGCATCGGCGCCGTGGTCTACGAGGACGTCAACGACCCGCGCGGCGTCGCGGTGCTGAGCTACAGCCAGGACGCTGGAGACTTCGTCACACGCCTGCGTCCAGCACTGGCGAGCGAGTCACTGGCTGCGCTCACGCTGCGTCCGGAGTTCACCATGCTCGGCCGCACCTACAGCAGCGGCTACGAGCAGGACCTTTCGCACTGGATCCTCGACCGCCCCCGCCAGACGGTGCAGCACGCGGGCTGGGACTGGGCCGTGTGGTATCCGCTGCGCCGCAGCGGTGCGTTCGAGCTGTTGAGCGGGCGCGAGAAGGGCGAGATCCTGCGTGAGCACGCCACCATCGGCCGCGCGTACGGGGGCGCCGATCTGGCGCACGACGTGCGCCTGGCGTGTCACGGCCTGGACACCAACGACAACGAGTTCGTGATCGGCCTGGTGGGCAAGTCCCTGCACCCGCTGTCGCACGTGGTCCAGACCATGCGCGGGACCAAGCAGACGTCCACGTACATCGCGCAGATGGGGCCGTTCTTCGTGGGGCGCGTCCGTGCGCGGCACCCGCTCCCGGGCGACCTCGCTCCCAGCTCGGAGGATTGAGGTGGCGGGCAACAGCTTCGGCCAGGCCTTCCGCGTCACCACGGCGGGTGAGAGCCACGGGCCAGGCAACGTGGTCATCGTGGACGGCTGCCCCCCCGGCCTCGAGCTGAGCGTCGACGACCTGGTCGTCGACCTCGACCGCCGCAAGCCCGGGCAGAGCAAGATCGTCACCCAGCGCAAGGAGTCGGACACCCCCGAGATCCTCGCGGGGGTCTTCGAGGGCCGCACGACCGGCACATCCATCGCCATCCTGGTGCGCAACGAGGACCAGCGCAGCCGGGACTACTCGGACATCGCGGACCTCTACCGCCCGGGACACGCGGACTTCACCTTCGACGCCAAGTACGGCTTCCGCGACTACCGCGGCGGCGGGCGCAGCAGCGCGCGCGAGACGGTGGCGCGCGTGGCGGCGGGTGTCATCGCCAAGAAGCTCATCGCGCGGGCCTTCGGCGGCGAGGTGCTGAGCTACGTGGTGCAGGTCGGCGACCTGGTCGCGTCGGTGGACCCGGAGACCGTCACGTTCGACGCCATCGAGCAGCTGCCAGACGGATCACCCAACATCACGCGCTGTCCCGATCCGGTCGTGAGCGCGCAGATGGTCGAGCTGATCCAGGCGGTGCGGAAGGACCAGGACAGCATCGGCGGTGTAGCCGAAGTCGTGGCCCGTAACGTCCCCGCGGGCCTCGGCGAGCCCGCGTTCGGCAAGCTCAAGGCGGACCTGGGCGCCGCGCTGTTCTCGCTCCCGGCGGTGCTCGGCGTGGAGTACGGCGTGGGGTTCGGCGCGGCGCGCATGCGCGGCTCGGAGCACAACGACACGTTCGTGCGCGAGGGCGACGTCACCCGCACGCGCACCAACCGGCACGGCGGGATGCTCGGCGGGATCAGCAGCGGCATGCCCATCGTGCTGCGCGCCGTGGTGAAGCCCACCAGCAGCTTGTCACGCGAGCAGGACACCGTGCGCCGCGACGGGACACCGGCCACCATCGCGACCCGCGGGCGTCACGACCCCTGCCTGCTGCCGCGCTTCGCGCCGATGGCAGAGGCCATGGTGGCCATCGTGCTGGCAGATCACTGGCTTCGGCACCGAGGACAGACGCGCGCGTTCTGATGGTGCGCGTTGGTTGGTGGCGACGCCCAACGGCGAGGTTCGGTGTGGGCTGTTCAGCCCCAGAAGCGCCAAGCGACGATGCCCGCCACCACCGCGAACAGCACCCACAGGAGGGCGCCGTCGATCCACGACTTCTCGGCTGGGCGCTCGGCCCCCACGGCGCGCTTGAACCCCCCGACCATGCCCGACATCATGCCCGAGACGCCCTCGATCGGCGCGTCGGCTGGGCCGCCCGGGGTGGGCGCGCGGTGGTGGTGCTTGTCGGCGCGCTTCTTCTTGGGGGTGCCGGACTTCTTCGGGCGGGTCTTTCCCATCGGGCGAAGGTACCAAGCTCACGACGCGGATGCAGCGCGCAATCGCCGCTCGCCTGCTACATTGGGGTCCGCATGCGCGATCCCGTCCACACCGTCCGCCGCCGACCGGCAGCCGTGTCATGGATGCACGTCGGCGCGGTCATCGCGGCGCTGGCTGCGAGCCTCGCCAGCGCTCCCCGCGCTTTCGCGGGCGACTTCTGGGACGAGGTGCGTCGACCAGGGCTGAATGCCTATCAGGCTCACGTACGCCGCGCGCGCACGGCGCTCGCCTCGCGCCAGGTGGACGTGGCTCTCGAGGCCACCCAGCAGGCCATCGCCGCGCTGCCCGACGAAGCCGAAGCGCACGGCCTGCGCGCCATCGCGCTGGCGGAGCGCGGCGACGCCGCAGGCATGGCGGGCGAGGCAACGCTCGCGCTCTCGCTCGACGAGGACGTCTTCGGCGACCCGGTGTGGAGCTCGCGCGCCGCGTTGGCCTTCGCGGCCGGGGGCGAGCCCGAGCTGTCCGCACGCGTCTTGCGGCGGGCGCTCGCGACCATGCCCGCCACGCACCTCAGGCGGCAGCTCTACACGTTGCTCGGGGACGTGGCGCAGGCGCTCGGCCCCGAGCATCTGGAGGAGGCGACGCGGGCGTACAGGGTCGCGCTCAAGAGCGGACCCGCCGACTCCCGTACCATCCTCGGCCTCGGCCTGTCGCTCCATCGTAGCGGCCAGCGTGAGGAGGCCTTGGTGCTGCTGCGTCGCGCGGCGGCTCCGGGGCCCTTGGATCAGCTCATCGCTGGGCTGCCGCTGTCCGCGGCGGAGCGCGCCGCGCGCGTGGCGGTGCTGGCCGTCGTTGCGGGGGACGTGAGCGCGGCACGTGCCGCGCTGGCGGTGGCCGCCGTGGACTCGCCGCATGCGACGTGGGCGCGGGCCACCCTCGACGACGTGGAGGGCACGCGCCCTGCGTCGAGGACCACCACGCGGGGGCCGAGGCGCCCACGCGCGAGGGCTCGATGACCCCACGCGTACGGTCTCGGACGGCCGCGGGGCGCGCCAAGCGGCGCTCGGTCCAACGCTGGATGGGCGGTGCGCTCGCGTCATTCACGCTGCTGGCATCGAGTGTGACCGGGGCCCACGCGCAGCGTCAGGCCAGCCCGGGAGCCGCCGTGGTCAGCGACTTCTGGCGCGAGGTGCAGACCCCGGGGGTCCGCCGTGCGGGGACGCTGCTGCGCCACGGGCTGCGCCAGCTCACCCAGGCGCTGCGCACGGACGACCCACGGCAGCGCGAAGCCGCCCTGTTGGGCGCCGTCGCGCGGCTCGAGCGGGCCCACGAGCACGACCCCGCCGATCTCGACGTACTCTACTTCCTCGCGTTCGCCAGCTCGCAGCGGCAGCTCGTGCAGACGCAGGGCAACGCGGGCGACGCCATCCGACAGGCCATCGGACTGTACGAGGAGCTGCGCGCGCTCGACGCGGACTACGAATCGGAGTCGGTCGCGTTCGAGCTCGGCCTCTTGTACACGAGGCTCCGTCAGTACGACCGCGCTGTGGAGGAGTACCAGCGCGGGATCATGCGCGCCTTCGACCCGCGCTCGACGGTCTCCGCACACGCGAACATGGCCGAGGTGATCATGCTCGGCGGGGACGCCGCCCGCGCGCTGCGGCACTACGATCGCGCCACCGACATCGCGCGCCAGTATGCAGGAGACAGCGTCAGCCTCGCGCTCGCTCTCTGGGGCAGCGCGGTGGCCAGCGATCGCCTTGGCGAGGGCCGTGGCGCCGTCGAGCGCGCCGTGCAGGCGCTGCGCGCGAGCGGGGGCGACATGGCGATCCTGCGGAGCAACGGGGTGTTCTTCGAGCCCGAGAGTGAGCTGCATTGGTACGAGGGGCTCGGTGCGCTTGCGCAGGCCGAGTCCGAGACGGAGCGGGCGGAGAAGGTGGCAGCACTGCAACGCGCGCTGCGCTCCTTCCGAACGTACCTGCGCGAGGTCGAGGTGCCGTCGACGTGGGACGTGGTCGTCGAGCGGCGGATCGACGCCATCGAGGCGCAGCTGAGCGAGCTTCAGCGGGAGGGGGCGGGTCGCTCGGCGGTGCGCGTCCCACGTGGGCGGGGGCGTGCGCCACGACCGTGACCGCGTCTTCGCCGCCCTACGTGTGACGGCTCGCGTCTTCGTCGCGTGTGTAAGGCACCAAGCATCCGGTGCGTTCCATGGTCGAACCATGGTGCACCCGTCCGTTCAGCTCGTTGTGCCCCGCCGCCGCGCCTCGCCACGAGCCGCCGCGCGGCGGCGTATGGGCTCGCGCCTGACGCTGACCTGGCTCACGTGCGTCGCGCTCGGCTGCGGCGCGGGACCCGAGGCGGGGCGGGGGCCACGCACCCAAGAGGGCGGCCCGAGCGTCTCGGCGCCGATGGGTGCGGCCCCAATCGTCGCCCGGCCGGGCCGCGGCGACGAGACCGTCGCACCGCAGCAGCCTGGACGCCGCGTGCCGGTGCCTGCGGACACGGCCGACCGCGGGGTGTCGCTGCCCCAGGCGCCGGGGAGCTTGGCCCCAGCCCACGTGACGGTACATGGGGCGGGCCTCCCGCTGGGCCCCGATGCCATCGCCGAGCTCGGCCGCACGGAAGATTGCGCTGGCTGTCATCCCGACGCAGCCGAGCACTGGGCCACCAGCGCGCACGCGCGTTCGAGCTTCGACAATCCCTTCTATCGCGCGTCTGTCGAACGTTTCCGGGCGGCCCGGGGTGCCCTCGCCAGCCGCTTCTGTTCGAGCTGCCACGACCCTGCGCTGCTCCTCTCTGGCGCCATCGACCAGCCCGAGGTGCTCGCCAGCCCCGTCGCTTCCGTGGGCATCCCGTGTCGCTTGTGCCACGGGGTGACCGAGGCCCGCGCGGACGGCAACGGGAGCTTCGTGTGGAGCGCCGAGCCCATCCCGCTGCCAGACCCAGCCGTGCCGGCGCAGGTCGAGCGCCACCGCGCGCGGGTCGCCTCCGACGTGCTGCGCAGCCAGGCCCTCTGCGGTTCTTGCCATCGCTCGTTCATGGGGGAGGAGATGGGCAATGGCCACCACTTCGCCGGGGTGGACGACCTGGACGCCTTCGCGACGTCTGGGTTCGCAGGCGCGCACGGAGACAGCCTGGACGCCGATCCCGAGGAGACCACTTGTCGCGGCTGCCACATGCCGCGCGTCCCCGCGCCACGCGACATGGCCGCAGAGAACGGGACCCTGGCCTCGCATCGCTTCGCCGGGTCGCACCTGGCGCTCACCGATGTGCGCGCACAACACGAGGCCGTCCGGGCGCGGCTCGCCGACGTGGTACGCGTCGACATACCGGCGGGCCGCGTCGACGGGCAGCTGCGGCTGCCCTTGGATGGGGCTGCCGTGCGCAGCGGTTCCCGCCTCGCGCTCGACGTCGTCGTTCGCAACCTGGGTGTTGGCCACCGCTTCCCCGGGGGGACCCGCGACCTCCAGGATACGTTCCTCGAGCTCAGGCTGACGGACGCGTCGGGGCGGCCGGTGGCCGAGGCGGGTACCGAGCACGAGCGGACCGGGGACGACCCGACCGCGTTCGTGTTCCGTGCGGTCCCCCTCGATTCGAACGGCCTACCTGAGCAGATGCACGATGCACACGCGTTCGAGGTGGGCGGATACGATCGCAGCATCGCCGCGCGCGACGCGACGGTGGTGCGCTACGAGGTCACGCTGCCCCCCATCGCGCGTGACGCGTGGCCTCTGCGCGTGGAGGCGAAGCTGCGTTACCGGCGTCACCCGCTGGCGTTCGCGCAGATGGCCTGCGACACGTCGCGCACGCCGGCGGGGCGCGCCTTCGCGGCGTTGCGCTCCACTCGGGTGGACCCGTGTGTGGCCGAACCCGTCGTGGACCTCGCGTTCGCGCGCGTGTACGTCGGTCGTGGGAGCCGTGGGATGGCGGGCGAAGGGGGAGCGAGCGCCCACGTGGCCGCGCGGCTCTTCGAGCACGCGCTGGGGCTGTCCCACGAGCTGCAGGAACACCTGGACGACGTCCGCCCGAGCGTGGCTGCGGCGCTGCGCGCGACCGACCCGGGGGACACGCGCATGCGCGCAGCGCTCCACGTCCTGCAGGCGCGCGTGCTCGGTGCGCAGGGACGTACCGAGGAGGCGCTGCGCGAGGTGAGCGTCGCCGAGGCGCTGCTGCCCGACCACCCCTCCACGTCTCGGGCGCGCGGCAGGGCGTACGCCCAAGTGTGGCGCTGGCCCGAGGCGGCCCGGGCGTTCGGCGACGTGGTGCGGTCGTCGCCTGGTGACACGGTCGCGCTGCGGGAGTGGACGCGGGCGCTCGGGAGCGCGGGAGAGGACCCGGCCGCGCTCACGGCCGCGCGCCGTGGACTCGCGCTCCTGCCTCGCGACGCCGACATGCTTCGCACGCAGTCCCTCTCGCTGCCCGCCGGTCACCCGCACGGGAGCGCCGCCCGCGAGGCCTCGCTGACGTACCGTGTGCACGACGACGCCTCCCGGCTGCTGCGCGCTTGTCAGGGGGCGGACGCCACCTGCGCGCGCGACCGACTGCCCGTGCCGCGGGTCCGCATGCGGGTGCGTTGAATCTCGTCCTTGCGGGGGCGTCCTAGGACCGCTAGTGTACTGCCACCGGGTGTACCCACGAGGACGCCACGGACATCAGAAAGGAACGCCAATGCGCCGACGCATGTTTCTCGGGAAGATTCACCGGGCCACCGTGACGCACGCCGATCTCGACTACGAAGGGAGCGTGACGGTCGACGAGCGCCTCCTCGAGGCGGCCGGCATCCTCGAGCACGAGGAGGTCCACATCTGGAACGTGACGCGCGGCACGCGCCTCGCCACGTACGCGCTGCGCGGCCCCCGGGACTCGGGCGTCATCTGCATCAATGGCGCCGCGGCCCACCTCATGCGCCCCGGCGACATCGCCATCATCGCCAGCTTCGGCGACATGACCGACGAAGAGGCCCGCGCCCACACGCCCAAGGTCGTGCTGGTGGACGCGCAGAACCGCATGACGGACATGGCCAAGGAGCGTCCCGGCCCGATGATGCCCCGGCACATCGACGAGCTGGCGAACTGACGCCGTGGGCTGCGCGAGCGGCCCGTCGCGAGAATGAGAGAAGGGCTGCGCTGGTCGCGGCCCTTCGGCTTCATGGGCCGTGCGTTGCGCGGTCCGCCGGCCGGGATGGCGGAATGGCAGACGCAGGCGACTTAAAATCGCTCGATGGCGACATCATGCGGGTTCGAGTCCCGCTCCCGGCACTAGCAGTACGAGCGTCTCGCGGCTGATTGCGTTGGCACCCTACCGGCTGTGGGGCTCGAACTCGAACGGGTAGCGGTACAGGATGGAACCGCCCACGGGGCCCGGCGAGAACTGGAAGCCGCCGATGATGGCGGTGACGCACGATGCGACCACGGGGGTGAGGGAATTCTGGATGGCGATGACGTCGATGACGCTGCCGTCCGGCATCAGGCGGAACTCGATGTGGAGACGCCCCCGTAGGTTCGGGTCACGCGCGAGCTCCCGGTCGTAGCAGGCCGTGATGGCGTCTGCGGAGGCCTGGATGCGGGCGGACACGATCTCCGTGTCGAACTCGGGCTCGGGCTCGGGGGTGGTGCCCGGAGGCTGCACGCGGGGAACGCGCGTCGGTTCGACGAACGGTTCCATCGCCACGCCGCTGCCGGGAGGGGTCGCGCGGTCCGTCGATGGGAGCGTGCGGGGACCGCCAGCGGGCGCAAGGGGTGTCGCGACGGTGCGAGCGGGCGGCTCGGGCGCCGGTGCGGGCTCGGAGGTGTCTTCTGGCGGCTCGGGTGTGGACTCCTCATGCTGCCGACCGCCGCATCCGGCGGCGATGCACATCAGGAGCGTGCTCATGACAATCGCAGGCAGCGCGAGGGGCGCATGCGGGAGGTGAAGGGAGGCGCTCGAGCGCGCGGGACGTGCGTGCATGGTGCGACTGTAGCCCAATACCCTGGCACGCAGCACCATGTGCCTCCCGCGGGGTCAGGCGACGGCGCCAGTCACGCCCACCTGAGCGTCGTCGACGAAGCGACGGCGCTCGCGGCTGACCAGCTGCAGGAGCTCTGCTTGATCCAGAACGCCTGTGTCCAGTAGGGCGCGCATGTAACCGTCGGCGTAGCCGTGGGCGCGCGCCAGGTCAGCGTACCGACCGCCCTCGAAGCGGGCCTGAAGCGTGTCCCGAAGCATCCCACGCAGGGCGTCCTTGAGCTCGTCTCTCGTCATGTGGACCTCCAGCGTCGCACCACCGGCGCGACCTCACGAGAGCTGCCTCAGGAACGGCCAGCATGTCAAAAAATGCGACGGGCGGGCGGTCCGACCGAGTCGACGGAAACGAAAGGGCCACCCCGCGGGGGGTGGCCCAAGCGAGTCGCTCGGAGCGGCGCGTCAGGGGATTGTGAAGACGCGCGTGCCGTTGGTGCCCTCGTTGGCGTTGAACCACCAGGTCGCGATGAACGAGGTGTCTCCCCCCAGCGCCTGGGTGGTCCAGTAGCCGGTGGAGTCGGTGTCGTCCAGCGGATCGCCCTGGGTCCCACCCTGGAGGATCCACGCCGTCTGGCCCGCCTCGCGCACGGCGAGGAGAGCTTCGGACTGCGTGGAATCCTGATAGACGACACGCACCTCACCGCTGGCGAGGACCGCGATGTCCGCGTCGCTGCCGATGATGCTCCGCTCGCGGGGCGGGCGAGTCCCGTCGTCGATCATGGTGCGCACCATGTTCGGGTTCGCGTTACCGAGCGTCGTCCCGTCGATCTGTGCGTGGCGCAGCTCCTCGAACGCACCGTCCACGTAGACCACGTGCCAGTTGCCCGCCGCGTCGATGAACAGGTCCGCGTTGTACCCCGAGTCGCCGCCGCGGCCGGCGTCGAAGCCGTCGATGCGGAACGGGGCACGCCACGTCATGTTCGAGGCGTCGAACGCGCTGCCCAACAAGGTGCGCCGCACGCGGTCGTGCCAGACCAGCGCGAGACCCGTGTTGGTGGCGCGCAGCGCTGTGTAGAGGCCGTTGACCTCGGGAACGTCCTCGATGAATTCGTCCGGCGTCACCGCGCTGCAGGAGAACGTGACGCCGTCCGCAGCGCTGAGGCAGCGGGTCCCGCTGCCGCACCCGGGCTGGGTCACGCCGTCCGAGTCCACGTGGCTGCAATCGATGTCCGCGTCCGCAGAGGTGAGGCCACAGCCCCCGTCCGCTCGGCACACGAGCCCATCGCCACAGAGGTCGGCGCGGCACGCGATCGCGGTCCCCGGCTCGGCCACGATGGGGAAGGTCACCCAGTCGGCCGCAGAGCTGGGGGTGAGGCTCGAGGCCACGGCCACGCGCGGCAGGCTGCGGGGGCAGCCCTGCGTGCACCCGGGGGCGGGTTGGCCCGGATCTTCGCTCGGCATCATGGTCAGGAACGAGATCGCCGGGCGACCGTCGACCATGAACGCCAGCGAGCTGTAGCGGCCCGAGTCTCCATCGGTGAACACGGTGTGGATGCTCCACGTGGTGCCACCGTCGGTGCTGCTCGCGTACTTGAGGTCGCCGTTGGTCCGGTCGTAGTAGCTGATGGCGACCGTGTTTCCGTTGAACGCGATGGCGTTGAACTCGCCCACGTTGTCGCCTGCCGGGAGGATGCCGCCACGCCAACCCGACTCGATCGCCGCGAACCCGCCCTGCGTGAGCGGAGTGCCCTCAGGCACTCCGTCGATGATGGACCAGCTCACCTCGCCGTTCTCGACGCGCCCCACCACCAGGTCACCGAAGCGGCTGCGCGGCGCGATGCCCGCCGAATACCCGCTGAGCATGACGGTGCCGTCTGCGGCCGTCGCGATGTCGAGGTGCGTCGCGAGCTGACCCGGGTTGAGCGGCGCGCGGAATGTGCAGTTGTTGTCCGCGCTCGGCTGCTCGATGGACGCGTCATCGCAGAGGAAGGGCGAGAAGCACATGACTCGGGCTACGCAGGTCGGCGCGCCCTGAGCGTTCACGCAGCATACCTGGGAGTTGCCGTTGCACTCCACCGACACCATCGGGTCGGTCCCCGGGCAGTTGAGCGGAACGTAGATGTCCGGTGGCATGTCCGAGTCCATGAGGCCGCCATCGTCAACTGTGAAGGAGCGACCCTCGTCACAGTCACAACCGGCTACGCCCAGAACCAGGGGCCACGCCAAAAGCAGGCAAAATACGCGAATTTTCTTAAACACTCGGCTCACCGTCTTGTCTTGAGCGTCGATAGGGCGCGCATCCGCAGCCGAAACCGCCGCAGTGCGTATGAAGATCTGGCCCGCAGCATACCCGATGGGACCATCAGGGAACAAGCATCTCGCGCGTTTCCCCTGTCGATGGGTTCCCGGCTCAGACCCGGACGAGCTTTGCGAAGTCGGCGACACGCTGCTCGACGTCCGCTTTTGTGACTTCCACCAGGCGAGTCGTCCCGATCCCCTCGACGCAGAACGAGGCCAGCGCCGACCCGACGACCACCGCCTGCCTCAGATCGGGGAGGGCGATACTGTCCCTCTGTGCCAGATGGCCGAGGAACCCGCCCGCGAACGAATCACCCGCTCCGGTGGGGTCCACCACCTGCTCCAGCGGGAACGCGGGCGCGTGGAACGCCACGCCTTCCTGGAAAAGCCAGGCGCCGTACTCTCCCTGCTTCACGATGACCGTCTTGGGCCCTAGGGCCAGCAGTGCGCGCTGGACCTCCACCAGGTGGTGGCGTTCGGTGAGCTGCCGCGCCTCTTCCTCATTGATGATGAGCACGTCGACACGGGCGAGGAGCTTCAGGAGGGCGGGCTTGGCGATGTCGATCCACAGGTTCATGGTGTCCGCCACCACGAGCTTCGGGGAACGGATCTGGTCCAGTACGGAGAGCTGGAGCTCGGGCTGGATGTTGGCCAGCATCACGAACGGGCTGTCCTTGAAGCCCTCGGGGATCTTGGGCTGAAAGGACGCGAACACGTTGAGGTCCGTGCGGATCGACTCGCGGCTGGTGAGGTCGTCCGTGTAGCGCCCCTCCCAGTGGAACGTCTCCCCGGGGCTCACCTCGAGGCCGCTGAGGTCCACGCCCCGATCGCGCAGCATCGCCTTGGCGCTCTCGGGGTAGTCCTCACCGACGACGCCCACCAGGCGCACGTCGCTCATGAGCGAGGCGCACACGGACGCGAACACGGCAGAGCCACCCAGCACGCGCGGGAAGGAGCCTTGAGAGTTGTGCAGGGTGTCGAACGCGACGGAACCAACGACGAGGATGGGCGACATGGATGAACCAGAGGGAGAGAGGAACGAGGAGAGCAGGCCGAGGGTGGCCGTGCCTACAGGTAGCGTCCGACGAGCGGCGCGAGCTTCGCACGGGCGGCGTCGGTGATGGTGCTGCGGTCCGTGACGATGGCGGTCGCCATGGCGGTGCTGGCGGGGCTCAGCGCCGGGTCGGGGAGGTTCGCGGCCAACGCGTGGATGACGCGCTTGGCCACCGTCACGTTCTGGTGCATGACCTCCAGCACGGCCTCGAGGGTCACCGCGTCATGACCCTCGTGCCAGCAGTCGTAGTCGGTCGCCAGCGCCAAGGTGGCGTACGGCAGCTCGGCCTCCCGGGCCAGGCGGCACTCCGGCATGTTCGTCATGCCGATCACATCCACGCCCCAGGAGCGGTAGAGCAGCGACTCCGCGCGGGTGGAGAACTGCGGCCCCTCCATGCACAGGTAGACGCCCCCTCGGTGGGTGGTGGCTCCGACGCGCTGACAGGCGTCGTAGACGGCCCCTGCGAGCGCGTCGTCGATGGGGGTGGCGAAGCTGGCATGCGCGACGACGCCGAGGTCGTCGAAGAACGTGTCGATGCGGTGACGCGTGCGGTCGATGAAGTTGTCCACCACCACCATGTGACCAGGGGCGATGGCCTCCTTCATGGATCCCACGGCGGACACGCTCAGGATCTGCTCGGCCCCCGCCATCTTGAGGGCGAGGATGTTCGCGCGGTAGTTGATGCGGTGCGGCGGGATGCGGTGGCCCTTGCCGTGGCGCGGCAGGAAGATCAGCCGCGTGTCCCCGAGCATGCCCTCGACGAGGGTGTCGCTGGGCTCACCGAACGGCGTGTCGACGCGGAGCTCCGAGACCTGCTCGAGACCGTCCAGCTCGTAGAGGCCGCTGCCCCCGAGCACTCCTAGCGTGCGCTTCACCGACATCGGCCGGTTGTAGAGCCCGGCCCGACCCGGAGCAACCGGCCCGCGCCCGGTGATCCCCAGCCCGATGTCCGCGTCGATCAGCGCCCCTCGCGCTCGTAGGCCGCCCGTCGCACCACGAACGTGTGGAACTCTCCGTCGCGCACCACCTCGAGCTCCACCGTGCTCCCCACGGGACCACGTAGTCGTTCCACGATCTCGCGCATGGGCATGCGCGACACGTCGTCCCCGTCGATGCGCGTGACCCGGTCGTCTTCGCGCAGTCCGGCCTCGCGCGCAGGACCCTCGGGCACGTCCGCCACGCGCAGCCCGGTGCTCTCCGCATAGCCGAGGCGCATGAAGACCCCGCCCGTCTCCTCACCACCGCCGAGGATGGCGCACGCGGTCAGGCTCGGGAGGGCATGGAGCAGCGCCACGCTGATCAGGCCAGCCTTCAGCCAAGCGCCGGCCGCACACGCCGGCCGACGGCGTCGCCCGTCGTGCGTCCCCGTCACGCGCCGTCTCCGGTCGCGCCGTCCCCCACAGCGCCCTGGTCTTCTGCGCTGGCGTCCTGCGTGGTCGTGACGCCGCCGTCTGTCGCGCCGCCATCGAGAGCCCCGCCATCGGTCCAGCCGAGCTCGTCCATCCCGCCCAGGTCCATCGCGCCCAGGTCCGTCCCGCCGTCCATGGACACCGGGGTCGCGGCTGGGACCACCACGCGCACCGTCTCTTCCAGCAGGGTTACCCCGTCGCCGACGATCCGTACGCGGATGCGGAAGACTTGCTCGTAGTCGAGCTGGCGCAGGAGGACGTTGCGGAGCCCGAGGTCGAACACCAGCTCCGTCCCTCCGTGGACCCCCTCGAACGCGTCGAGGATGCCGTCGGTCGGGGTGCTGTCGACGCGCGTCGGAGGGGGGACTCCGTCAGGGGGGGTGGCGCTCGCGGCCTCGAACGATGCGATGAAGCCCAGGCGGTCGGTGTCGAACTCGGCGCTCACGCGGTCGAAACTGAGGGTCCCTACCAAGCCTGCGATGGCGTCCAGGATGACGTCCGACAGTCCGGTCCCGTCGCTGGCGATGTCGAACAGCAGCGGGCAGCGGCCGGACTCGGGCGCCCGCGATGCGCCTCCCAGACCCGTACGGCATTGGCCGTTCGTCGGAGGGATCGTCGCGCCACTCCCGACCACCAGGTCGTGGACGCTGCTACGGGCCTCCTCCGTGCCCACGGCGGCCAGCAGGTACGCGGGCAGGGCAGCGAGCGCCTGCGCGACATCCGCTTCTCCGTGAGCTCCAGGGATCGACGCCGGATAGTCCTGCGCTGCATGGGAGGGAGCGTCCGTGATGTGGACGATGGCGTGCAGCGCTCCAGGACGGAAGCCGACGCCCCCGAGGCCGGCGCCCGTGTAGTGCGGGATGAACAGCAGCCCATCGCTCGCGAGCCCGTCGCCAGTGGCGACCTGGTAGAGCGCCTCGAACCCCGCTTCCGGGATGTCTCCACCGGATCCCAATGGACCGTCGAGCGCGTCCACGCCGGCCCGCGCCCGGGCCACGTCCGTGGAGATGGGGCTGAGCAGCTCGAACGGGTGGTCCGTCGGCTCGCCGAACGGATGCACGGGAAAGTCCTCGAAGCGTGAGACGCCGAAGGCGGCATCGGCGACGCGCGCCCGGATCTCGGGGATCAGGCGACGCTCGAGGTCGCGCTGCATCGCGTCGATCTCTGCGCCGAAGCTCCCCGTGGTGTCGACCGAGAAGTGCACGTCCAGCTGCGCCGGGACGGCCTGCACCGTGTAGCGGATGAACAGGGTGGGGGCGAGGTACGGAAGGGAGACGGTGCGGTCCGCGGCGGGCAGCCTCGGTTCCTCGGGGCGCGAGTTGCCGGCCCCCAGGTCGCCCCCGGCGCCGCCGTCGACGAACAGCGCGCCGTCCACGACGGGAGGGCGGGGTGGGGGGGGATCGCTACAGCCCGTCATGCACGCCGCGACTCCCCATCCCGCGAGCTGCACGGCTGCGAAGAGCGGGGCGCGACGGGAGGTGGTCGTCGTTCGGCGGGGGGGCCCGAGGAGCGTGGGGCGTGGACGGCGCATGGGGCAGTCGGCTCCTTCGTGCCATGAAGATGGGCTGTCTTCCAAGCCACGGGAGTTTCTGATCCCCCCTACGACAACGCAATTGACACCCTGCGTGCGGTCAGTACCATCGCCAGATTGCCGGGATATTTCCGGGCATTGGCCCTTGACCGCCAACCGAGAGAAGCAGGACCCCTAGGGAATGTACAAACTCGTCATCTCAGATGATGAGGGCCGAACGACCGTCGTTCCGCTCGTGCGCGACGAGATCACCATCGGCCGCGAAGAGGGGAACACGATCCGCCTGACCGAACGGAACGTCTCGCGCAAGCACGCTCGCTTGTCTCGCGTGGACGGGCGTTTCTTGCTCGAGGATCTCGGGTCCTACAACGGCATCAAGGTGAACGGCTCGCGCATGGGGGGGGAGTCCGACCTTGGCGCGGGCGACCAGATCCTCATCGGCGACTACCGCATCGCGCTGGAGTCCGAGCAGACCGAGGTCGCGTCGGGGGAATTGGACATCAGCCTGTCCGGCGCGCACGACCTCGTGCCCCCCGCCAGGCTGGTCATGCTCAGTCAGCCTGCTCCGGGCGCCGAGTTCGCGCTCAGTAAGGAAGAGGTGTGCATCGGCCGCGAGGAGGTCATGGACGTGTGGGTCAACCACCGCTCCATCTCGCGTGAGCACGCCAAGATCACCCGCAAGGTGCAGCCCTCGCCGGTGGAAGGGCAGAACGACACCGTCACCTTCGAGATCCAGGATCTGGACAGCGCGAACGGTGTCCGTGTCAA
The DNA here is from genome assembly GCA_020633055.1 of Sandaracinaceae bacterium. Taxonomy (NCBI): domain Bacteria; kingdom Pseudomonadati; phylum Myxococcota; order Polyangiales; family Sandaracinaceae; species Sandaracinaceae bacterium. Next base: position 152,210 of record JACKEJ010000012.1, read on the forward strand.
CGGCCAAGAGGTGTTCGAGGCGGTGCTCAAGCAGGGTGACATCGTCGAGCTCGGCCAGGTCCGGTTCCGGTACGTCGAGCTCGGTGAAGTCTTCTCGTTCGACTCTGGGGAGAGTGCCGCGCTCACGGGCGCGTCCGCCCACGCAGAGGAGGAGGACGACGACGAGCGCGAGGGTCTCCCCATCATCGCGGCGGTCCTCATCTTGGGCGCCGCCATCGGCCTCGCGGCGGCCATCGCCACGTCGGGGTCGAGCTCGGATCTCCCCGCGCCCGAGCCCCCCGCTCCGGTCAGCCAGCCGGACACGCACGCGGCGGAGCCGGCGGCGGTCGAAGACGCTGGGGCCGTGCGTCCCGCCCCGACCGACGCGCAGCGCCAAGAGGCGCAGCTGGCCCTCGACAGCTGCCACGACGGTCTCGACGCGGGCGACCTCGAGGCGGCCCTCGCCGGAGCCGAGCGCGCGCTCGTGTTGGTGCCCGGGCTCGAGGGCGCGGAGGCCTGCAAGCTCTACGCGGCGCAGCTCATCGCCGACCTCGAGATCTTCGAGCGCGGCAAGCAACAGCTGGCCGCGAACGACGTGGACTCCGCCTACTTCACGCTCGAGCAGCTCTCCGTGGAGAGCGAGCTCCGGGCGCGGCCGGAGTTCGCGGCCGCCAAGTTGGCGTTCGCGCGGCACCACGTGGGACTGGCGCGCGAAGCGCTGGCCGCGAACCCCGAAGAGGCGGCCAACCAGGCGCAGATGGTCGTGCAGACGCCAGACGTCCCGCGCAACATCGTCGCGGACGCGCAACGCATCCTCACTGCGGCGCAGCGCCGCATCGCTGCAGCCGAGCGTCGCGAGGAGGGCGCCAGCACCGAGGGGACCGGACCAGGCGCCGCGCAGGCTTCCACCCCGCGGCGGGATCCCGTCCCCGCCCCAGCTCCCGAGCCCGAGGACGAACGCAGCCCGATGGACCAGGCGCGCGACTGCATGCGCGCGGGTGACAACGCCTGTGTGGTCGCGGCGCTCGAGGGGGGCCGGGCGCGCAGCGCGGCATCCCTCTCACTGCTGATCGAGACCTACCGGCAGATGGGCAACCAAGAGGCTGCGCGCCGCCACATGCGCACCTTCGTCACGCGCTACCCCGACGATCGCCGCGCCACGAACTACGCCGCTGCTCTCGGCAACTGACCGTCTGGGCGCTTGACGTTCCCCTGCAGGGGCGTGTTCGCCAACGAGGCGATTCGCCTTACGACTCGTGCACGCGATCGATACGAGCTTGCGTTGTATGGTGAGGTAGGAAAGATTGCCCCCAGGTAGTGTTGTGTGAATAATCGCCTCGAGCGGGTCTCGTCGACCCGCAAGGAGTCGCCTGATGTTGCGCCGTTTCGCACTCGCCGCCTTGATGCTGTCCTTCGCGGCCCCCTCGCTCGCTTCGGCGCAGTCCAGCCGCCTGCAAACCGGCGGCATGAACATCGAGATGTTCCGCCCTGCCATCGACTCGCGCGGGCACCTCACGGTGAACGGCACCGACATCCTCCCCGAGAACCGCTTGAGCTTCGGGCTGGTGCTGGACGCGGGCTTCAACTTGCTCCAGTTCAGCGGCGCGGTGAACGCCAGGCTCGAGGATGGCGGCACGACGGACCACATCGTCGACCAAGCCATCACCGGCACCATCCTGGTCAACTTCGGGATCGCGAACTGGGCGGTGGTGGGTCTCCAGCTGCCGATCCAGATCATCAACGGTGAGGCCGTGCACATTCACCCCTACTACGGGTGGAGCGACACGGACCCGGCCTCCACGACCATCCGCGCGTTGCGTTACCAGGGGCTCGGCGATCTGTCCATCCACGGCAAGCTGCGCATCCTGCGCGCGGAGCGTGACCCCGTGGGCCTCGCGGCGATCGTGCGCGTCGGCCTCCCGACGGGCAACGACCGCCGCTTCGCGGGCGCCCCGGGCGTGTCTCTCTGGCCGTCCGTGGTGATGGAGGCCCGCACCCGGCCGGACCAAGCCTTCAACGGCATCTCCCGTATCCGGTTTTCGCTCGAGTTCGGGTACCGCGCGGTGTTCGGCACTGGCGCCACCTTCCCGATCTACGGCGAGACGCAGCTGACGATGGGCAACAACGGCACGCTGTCCCCCCTCGTCGAGACCGGCACGCTGCTGCAGGTGGACGACGTGATGACCTTCGGGGCGGGCGCCAGCTTCCGCCTCGCGCGCACCTTCGACCTGGTGACCGAGGTCTACGGCACGCAGATCGCCGACTCCATCGGCACGCGCGGCGCGCTCTCCCTCGAGGCGCTGTTGGGCTTCAAGCTCTTCGTGCAGGACCACAGCTACCTGATGTTCGGCGCGGGCGCGGGCATCCCGACCAACCCGGACGGCCGGGGCTATCAAGCCGCTCAGTGGCGCGCCATGCTGGCGTTCATCTACGAGCCGCCCATCGGCGACCGCGACGGTGACGGCATCATGGACGACATCGACGACTGTCCGAACGACCCGGAAGACTTCGATCACTTCCTGGACGAGGACGGCTGCCCCGAGCTCGACAACGACAACGACGGGATCCCCGACGATCTGGACGACTGCCCCCTCATCCCCGAGGACATGGACGGCGACCACGACGATGACGGTTGCCCGGAGGGCAACGACAGCGACCGTGATGGCGACGGTATCCCCGACGACGTCGATCAGTGCCCCGACCAGGCGGAGGACCGCGACGGCTTCCAGGACGAGGACGGTTGCCCCGAGCTGGACAACGACGAAGACGGCATCCCGGACACGGAAGACCTGTGCCGCGACACCCCCGAGGACATCGACGCGTTCGAGGACGAGGACGGTTGTCCCGAGCCCGACAACGACCATGACCGAATCCTCGACGCCGACGACGAGTGTCCGGACGAACCGGAGACGTACAACGGCACGAATGACCAGGACGGTTGCCCGGACGAGGGCTCGGTCATCTTCGACGACAACTCGCTGATCATCCTCGACAAGATCTACTTCGAGACGAACAGCGCGCAGATCTTGAGCCGCTCGAACGCGATCCTGGACGCCGTCGCCGCGACCCTGTTGGGCAACCCGCAGATCCGGCTGATCGAGGTGCAGGGCCACGCGGACGAGCGCGGCAACGACGAGCACAACCTGCGCTTGACGCAGGACCGAGCAGCGTCGGTCGTGGAGGCCCTCGTGCAGCGCAACGTCCCGCGCGACCGCCTGCGCAGCGCAGGGTATGGCGAGCTCTGCCCGGTGAACCCGGCTCACAACCGCGCTGCGTACGAGGAGAATCGCCGCGTCGAGTTCAAGGTCATCGAGACGGACGAGGGACCCACGGGCGTGCAGGTCGCCTGCGACGCGGCAGCGAACCTCCGCCAGTAGCCGCTTGTCGGAAATTCGGCGCCGGGCGCGGCGCCGGATAGGTTCCGGCTGTGCTCCGCCACTCTCTGCTCGCGCGCGCCCTGCTCGTGCCTCTCGCGCTGTCCGCCTCGTGGGCCGCAGCGCCGGCGCGCGCATGGACCGAGGCGCAGGTGCAGTCGGCCCACGCGCACGTCGAGGTCAGCCCCAGCGGCACGCTCGAAGCGCGTCTTCAGCTGGCCGTGCACGTCCATGGAGGCTGGCTGGAGGGCCTCGACATTGCTGGGTTGGACCCGGAGCTCACGCTCCTCCCAGGCGAGGACATCGTGCTGCTCGAGAGCGGCGGGCAGCGCTTCCGGCCGACCGTGGACGCCGCGCAGCCGGGCACCATCGCGCTCTCGTTTCGCCGTCGGGACGCGCCGCGGCGCGGGGACTACGCGTTGGCCGTCGCGTACCGCGCGGAGCTCGCAGAGTCGGCGGTGCAGGCCATCGATGGTGAGCGCACTCGCTACGAGTGGATCCTGCCCGGGTGGCGTTCGGGTCTGGACGATGTCCGGGTCGAGCTGATCGCGCCCGCCGGCGCGGAGCCCGACGAGGAGGCGCGTGTCGGCGACTCCATGGTGACGCGCGAGGTCGACACGCTGCCCGACGGACGGGTTCGGCTGCGCTACGTGCGGGCGCACTTGCCCCGCACGGTGCCCTTCAGGGTCGCGTTCACGCTGCCAAACGCGGCCGTCCCTCCGTCGCGTCGCGCGCCCGCCGTGGGCCTGCCCCTCGAGCCCACCGCATGGGCGACCGTGCGTGAGCGGGCCCTCGACCCCACCTTCGCGCTGCTGTCCGCCTTCTTCGCGTGTGTGGCGCTCGCCAAGCTCTTGCTCCACCGGCGCACGGCGCGCGGCCTCGGGTTGCTGCCGGTCGGGCTCGTGCCACTCCCGCCGTTTGCACGCGCTGCGGCTGTGGTGTTCTTCGCCGCGCTCGCCCCGTTCCTGTACGTGCTGCGGACGGACCTGGGCGTGCTCTGCCTCCTGCCCGTCGTGCTGCTGGTGCTCGAGCGGGCGCCCCGCGTCGGACGCGCGCCAGGACTGGGCGCGTACGCCCCCGTTGGGCCCCGAGAGCGGCTCTGGGCGGCCGCGCGCGCGCGCATCGAGCGCTTCGGTCCCGCACGCTGGCTGGACGCCTCCACGTTACCGGGGCTCGGGTCGCTGCTCGGCATGGTCCTCGCGCTGGTGGCGGTCGACCGGTTCGTCGTGGCTGACGCCCCGCGCTACGTGCCCCCGGGCTACGCCACCGTCCTCCACGCGCTGGTGCCGCTCGCGGCCCTGATGCTGACGACCACACGCGCGCAGCTACCGTCTTCCGTGGCAGAGCGTGTCTGCGCGCTCGTGGCCCTCGCACGTCGCTTCCCGGCGCAGCTGGGCAACGTGCCCGCGGCGCTCCAGCTGGTGTTGCACCGCGACGCGGCGGGGCACGGGCAGGACGCGCGCCTGCGGCTCGTGACCGAGCACCGCGCCCGCGGCCTCGTGCGGCTGGACGTGGCCATCGCGGATTGCCGTCGCATGGGCCGCTACGTCCGAGAGCCCGTCTTGCTGGTGGTCACACGGGAGGACAGCGATGCGGAGCTGAGGCTCGCGTCCGCGCTCCCGGCCGTTCCGTTCCGCAGCGCTCCGGGCGGCCGGCGGGCCCGGACGCTGCCCCTGTCGCGTGTTGCGGCGGTCATCGACACGCTGTGCCTCGCCCCCGCGCCGAGTGTCTCCAGCGTGGGGGTGCTCGGCCCCGTACGTGAGCGCCCTATTGCATGCGTATCCACGCGGGCATGAACAGCAGCGGGAACAAGAGCAGCGTGACCCACGCCACCTTGCGTCGCACTGGCGAAAGCTGATCGTCGTCCGTCGGCGGGTGTTGGGCATTGTCACCTCGCGTGATGAACCGCAGGAAGCCCCACCACACCAGCCAGGGCAAGCCCGCTTGCACGTTGCCGGCCATGGACACCGGGCCGTGATGCAACCACCAGCCGCGCAGGACCAGGAGCGCGCTCGACGCCAGCGCGACCCACGGCAGGACGGCCACCACGCGCCGTGAGTACGTGTCCTGACGCGCGCCGAACACGGCGTAGGCGACGTGCCCGCCGTCCAGCTGCCCCGCCGGGATGAGGTTGATCATGGTGACCAGGAACCCAGCCCAGCCCGCCAGCGCCGTGCCGGTCAGGTGGATGTCGTAGCCGTCCGGGATGCCCCCGCGCAGCACCAGGATCAGCGCGTCGTACAGCAGGCTGTGCCCCTCTTGGATGAAGCCCCCGACGAACTCCGGTATGCCCAGGGCGTCCGGGGGGCCGAGCGTGCCTCGCGCGGGAGCAGGCGCGATCGGGCTCTCGAGGACGCCCACCACCAGCACCGGGAGCGCGACGGCCATCCCGGCCAAGGGGCCCGCCGCGCCGATGTCGAGCAGCGCGTCACGGGACCGAATGCGCCCGCGCATCGAGATGACCGCGCCCATCGTGCCGAGGAAGTTGGGGAAGGGGATGAAGTACGGCGGGGAGATGTCGACCCCGTGGCGTCGCGCAGCGATGTAGTGGCCGAACTCGTGCGCCAGGAGGATGGACATGAGCGGCACTGCGAAGGGGTAGCCGCCCCAGAGCGACTCCGCACCCTCGTGCATCTGCCCCACGTAGAAGACGCTGTACCATGTGACCGCCATGAGCCCGAGCGAGGCGGGCCAGCCGTCTCCCCACGGTCGGCGGCTCACGCCTCCGCCTCGCCGCTGTCGGCGCGCTCCGTCGGCCCGCTCGGGGGTCGGGTGTCGCGTGTGGACGCACCCGCCTCGCTGGCGCCACGCAGGGCTGTCTGCAACGCGGTGGCCAGCGCCTCCAGCTGCGTGCTGAAGCGGGCGTCCACGGACCCGACGTCGGAGAGGACGCGGCACTCCCCGCGCAGGAGGTCGTCGGCGGTGCGCACCACGAGTGGCCGCTCGAGGCCGCGCAGGCCGTTCACGTACGCGACGTCGTCGGGGTGGACCTCGAGCTCGAGCGTCGTGGCCAGCCGCAGGTGCCGCATCGCCTCGAGGACCACCTCGCGCACGATCTCCGGGTGCTGCTCGAAGGCGCCCCGGACCAGCTTGTGCGTCGCCTGCACCACCAACGGCACGGTCCCGTCGCGCAGCGCGCGCAGGGCCTGCTGCTCGCGCGAGAGGGCAGCGAGCTGGGCCGCGCGCGCGTCGCTCGACGCTTGCTCCTCCCCGTGTCTCTGGGCCTGCGCGCGCCAGGTCTCGTACTCCTCCTCTGCTGCGCGACGGACGCGCTCGGCCTCGGCGTGGGCGTCGGCCAGCACGCGGGCCGCCTCGAGCTCGGCATCCAGCACAGCGCGCGCGCGCACCTCTGGATACTGCGATCGCACGACGCTACTGGCCATCACCGTCCCCCTCTGCGACGACCGCCAGCGCCCGGACACACGCGCGCACCTCCGGGTGGACGCTGAACCCTGGTCGCGTGGGCGCCTCGCGCATCCAGCGCCGCCCCGTCGCGCCACCCACCTCGGCCCCGAGCAGCGCCTTCTCCCTGGCGCCGAGCTGCCTGGTGTGAGCGGGCACCAAGCGGGTGGTGAGCGCAGCCGCCGCACGACGCGCGGCGCCGCTTTCCGTCGCCGCGACCCGAGCCCCCAGCCCGTCATCGAGCGCCTCGTCCGGGCGCGATAGACCCGCGCGCACGCCCGCGATGGCGTGGGCCAGCTCGAACCCGTCGAGGACCTCCGCGAGGGGGGGGGCGTGGCTGACGCGCTGCATGGCACGGAACCTTGCATCACATCCCTCGACCCGGCCAACCGCCGTTGCTCGGGATCCCGGCTCAGGGGCGTGCATAATGCATCCATGCCGTCTCCACGGTCTCACGTCCCGACCCCGCCCCCCATGGCGCAGCCCCTCGGCGCGCCGGGTGAGAGCTGGCGCACCGTCTACGCCGCCTCCCCCTCTCCGCAGGTGCTCGCCCGGTGTTTCCGGCCGTGGGCGGTGTCGGTGTTCCTCCTGTCGCTGCTCGCCGCGCGCGGAGCTGACGCACAGGACGACTGCGAGCCGGTTGGCGCACGCGGACCCATCGAGGTGATGCCGGCGTCGGGCGCCAACGGCGTCCTGCTGGACGCGCCGCTGCGTCTCCGCTTCACGGTCGGATACTTCGCGTCCGCGGCAGCGCCGCTGCCCGAGGAGTCGCTCGAGATCCTGGGGCCCGACGGACTCCCCGTCGCGGGATCCGTCCAGCTCGTCAGCGAGGAGGTGCTCTTCTTTCTTCCGACTGGCGGGTGGCAGTCGGGAGCCGCCTACACCGGGACCGCATTCGGGGAGGTCGACCTGCCGTTTGCATTCCGGACGGGCTCTGGCGTGGACATGCGTGCTCCGACGGTGGCGCCGCTCAGCTCCCTCGGCTCCACTCCAGTCGGGCCGTCCTGCCAGGCGCCCGAGGGCGGCTACCGGCTCGACCTCGCCTTTCCCGTGTCGCACGACGACGGCACCCCGGGGAGCATCGAGTACCACCTGTACCTCGCCCGCGCGGAGGGGCTCGAAGCGCCCGTAGAGGTGGCGGTCCAGCGGAACTTCACGGCTGACGCGAGCGCCCGCGTCCCAATCTCGTTCGTGCTCGAGGGTCGCTACGCCGAGAGTCCAATCTGCCTCCAGCTGCAGGTGAGCGACAGCGTGGGGAATGTCACCGTGGGGTCTCCGTACTGCCTCGACCCCGTGGAAGGCGCCAACTTCGCAGGGCTGTGCACCGTGGGTGGACCGTCGTCGCGGAGTAGACCGGGCGCGCCGCTCACCGCATGGACCATCGTCGCGCTGGGCCTCGCCCTCCGGCGTCGCACGCGTGCCACGCGCAGTCCGTCCTCCGCCGCCGCTGCTCGGAGCTGAGTCCGGTGCCCGCGCGTCCACCATCCACCGAGACGAACCTCTGGCTCAGCGCGTCGGTGCTCGTGGGGATGCTCGGGGTCGTGACCTTCGTCGGGGACTGGAGCCCGCGCGTGGACCTGGCGCTGTGGGTGATGGGCTGCATCGCGTTCGCGGCCTTGACCTGGCTGGTGCAGATGCGAACGCGGTCCCTGCATCGCCTCCCCAGCACGCTGAGCGCGACCGACAAGCCCCTCTCGTGGCACGAGTGCCATGACGCCGCGCCCCTCGGCGCGGGCCTGAACGACCTTCAGCGCCTGCTGGCCGAGAGCCTCGCGCGCGAACGTGAGATGCGCGCCTCGGTGGAGGCGACGGACCGGGACAAGTCGGACTTCCTGCAGTCGGTGAGCCACGAGCTGCGCACCCCCTTGAACGCGCTGCTCGGGTTCACGGACGTGTTGCTCGAAGAACTCGACGGACCGCTGACGCGCTCGCAGCGCGAGGACCTCGAGCACATCCGCCGGGCCGGGACGTACCTCAGCAACCTGTTCCGCGACGTCATCGACCTCGCCGCAGCCACCTCGGCCCAGCTGACGGTGGCTCCACGCCACGTTCCGCTGCGGCCGCTCATCGAGGAGGTGGTCAGCGAAGTGGACGCGGCGCGCGCGGGGCGCTCCGTCAACGTGCGGTGGTACGTGGACCCAGAGCTCGACACCGTCTGGGCCGACCCGGTGCGCCTTCAGCAGATCCTCGGCAACCTCGCGCACAACGCGCTCAAGTTCACCGCGGCGGGCAACGTCGACGTCACGGTGCGCTCGGCGGGCGCGCGGGAGATCGAGATCGCCGTGCGCGACTCGGGTCAGGGGATCGAGCGCGACCGCCTGCAGGCCATCTTCGCGGAGTTCGAGCGCGCCACCGACGAAGACCCGCGCATCGAAGGCGCGGGGCTCGGCCTGGCGATCACGCGCAAGCTCGTCGACCTTCACCACGGGCGCGTCGAGGTCGAGAGCGAGGTCGGCAAAGGCTCGTTGTTCCGCGTATTCCTGCCGCGTGGCCCGGAGCCGGCCGCATGACGGGACGCGTGTTCGAGCGGGCCCCGCTGCGCCACGAGCTGCGCGCCCTCACGGCGCTGGGCTGGGCGATGGCCGCGGGCGTCCTGTGCTCCGCCGGGCTGGCGTGCGCGGGCTGGCTCGTCTCGCGTGGCTTCGGCGTCGTCCCGCGTGGCTACTTCGTGCGGGCGCTGCTCGCCTCGGTGGCCGCATGGGTCGTCACGCTCCCGTGGCTGCTCGAGCTCTGCCGACGCGGTGTGCGCCAGCAGCGGCGCGCGCGCACCTTCCTCGGCCGCGTCGCTGGGAGCCGTAGCCTGCTGGCGTGCTCACGCGTGGCCGCGGGAGTGACGCTCGCCGTGCACGTCGCGGTCTACACCGGGGCGTCGATCGCCGCGGGTGCGACCTGGGGGCGCGAGGAGGCGACCCTGCTGCTGCTGTTCGGCGCGACGACGGCGGCCCCGAGTGCGCTCGCGACCTGGGTTGCCGGTCACTTCGTCGCCCTGCGCTCTCTCGACCGGTTGGGCGTCGTTCGCAGCGAGGACGTACCCGATCTCGGCGCGCGCCTGCCGTTCGAGCTGGGCGCCTGGGCGGCCCTCGCGACGGCTCCGCTGTTGCCGGGCGCAGCCATGTTCTCCTGGCTCACCCGCGCAGCGCTCGACCCCGCGCTCCTGCTCCTTGGCATTGTGGCGCCCCTCGTCGGGTTCTTCTTCTACGAACACGGGCGCCGCGTCGTGCGGGACCTCGAGCGGGCTCGCGGTCGGGTCGCTCGCATCCAAGAGGGTACCAGCGTCGTGCGCATGGAGCGCCCCAGCGACGCCGAGACCCGCGAGGGCGCGCAGCTGGATCTGGCGGTGAAGCTGTTGGTGACCACTCACGACCGCCTGTGCGAAGAAGAGCTCAACGCGCGCTCGTCCATCGCCGAGACGCAGCGTCTCAAGACGCGCTTCATGGCCTACATGAGCCACGACCTGCGCAGCCCACTCAACGCGATCCTGGGCTTCAGCGACATGCTGGTGGCGGGGGACGAGCTCAACACCGAGCAGGCGGAGAGCCTCGCCATCGTTCGCGATGCGGCTGCCGATCTGCTGCGCTTGGTGAGCGAGGTGCTCGACGCCGCGCGGCTCGAGGCCGGCAAGCTCAAGTTGTACTCTGCGTACGTGCCGGTTGCGGCCATCTTGAGCGGTGCGGTGGGCAGCGCGCGGCGTACGCTCCGCGCGCTGGGTGTGGAGCTGGACACCAGCGTCGAGCCGGGGGTGCCAGCCATCTACGTCGACGCCCAGCGCATGCAGCAAGCCCTGGTCGGGCTGCTGATTCACCTTGCCCACGTGTCCCCACCTGGGAGTGCGATCGCGGTTCGAGTCGGGCGCGCCGCAGGTCCTCCGGGACCCGTCAGCCAAGTGCGCCTGTACGTGGACGTGCCGGGAATGACGCCGCCGGGCGATCCAGAGGAGCTTTTCCAGGCGTTTCGCGTCGCGCGACGCCCGTCCGGGACCCACGGGGGGGGCCTCGGCCTCGGCCTGTACCTGGCGCGGGCTCTGGTGGATGCCCAGGGCGGCGCGATCTGGTTCGAGGCGCCGGGGACCGTCTGCGTCGCCCTACCACGCGACGGTCATTGACGGGGGTCGCCTGGGCATAGTACGCCGTCCGACATGTCCGGCAGCGATGGCCTCCGATTCTGGCCGCTCACAGACGTAGGCAGGGTCCGCGACCACAACGAGGACAGCTTCCTGGTGGATCGGAAGCTCAACCTCTTCGTCGTCTGTGACGGAATGGGCGGACACGCCGCGGGCGAAGTGGCGAGCTCCATCGCCGCGCGCGTCGTGCGCGAGTCGCTCGCCGAGGAGCAGGACCTCCTCCTCAGCTACGAGCAGGGCAACGACACCTCACGGCAGGCCATCCTCGAGTTGATGGAGAAGGCCAGCCAGCGCGCCTGCTCGGCGGTCCATCAAGAGGGTGTGCGCGACGAGAGCAAGCGCGGGATGGGCACCACGCTGGTGGCGCTCACCATCGTGGGCAACCGCGGGTTCATCTGCCACGTGGGCGACTCGCGCATCTACCTGTACCGTCAGGGGGCCGTTCATCAGCTCACCGAGGACCACTCGCTCATCAACGAGCTGCTCAAGCGCGGGCGCCTGACCCGCGAGCAGATCGGCAAGATGAACTACAAGAACGCGGTCACTCGGGCCGTGGGCGTGTACGAGAGCGTCGACGCCGACGTGTTCGACTTCGACGTTCTCCCGGGCGATAGGTTCCTGCTGTGCAGCGACGGCCTGCACGACTATCTCGAAGAGAGCGTGCTGGCGCGCATGTTCGACGAGATCGCCGAGGATGAACTGGCCCAGCGCCTGATTCAGCTCGCCAACGACGGTGGCGGCAAGGACAACATCACGGCCCTCGTGGTGCGTGTGCCCGAGGACACCAGCGGCGTCGACAAGCTGGCGCGCGAGGTGAACCTCAAGCTGGAGATGCTGCACAAGATGCCGCTCTTCCGCTTCGTCACGTACCAAGAGCTGGTGCGCGTCGTGAACATCACCGACGTGAAGACGTTCGCGGCGGGCGAGACGGTGGTCACCGAGGGGGACGAGGGCGAGGAGATGTTCCTCGTGTTGTCGGGCAAGGTGCGGATCCACACGGGCGAGACGCTCATCGCACACCTCGGGCCGGGGCAGCACCTGGGCGAGATGTCGCTGATCGACAAGGCGCCGCGCAGCGCGAGCGTCACCGCCGAGGAGGAGAGCCGCCTGCTCATCATCGGCCGCCGGGGGTTCTTCGATCTGGTGCGCAAGAACCACGACATTGCCGTCAAGCTCTTGTGGAGCTTCCTCGGCGTGCTCAACCAGCGCCTACGCACCACCAGCCGCGAGCTCGGTGAAGCCCGCGACGAGCTGCACCGCACCCTGACCGCACGCGCCAGCGTTGCACCCCCCCCCGTGCCCCCCAAGGCTCCCAGCGCGCCGCCGGGCAAGCCCGACTCGGACTGAGCGGGCGACGCCAGGCTGCGCTCGCATTCGGAGAAGAAACGTGTACTTTCGCGCCATGTCGCACGCGCCCTCGCACCGCGCCCATCCCCTCCCTTGGCCCGAGTCTACGTCCACGCCCCATGGCGCTGCCGCGCGTCCCCGGGCCTCACGTCGCCCCTTCGCCGCGCTCGCGTGTCTGGCGTCGCTCGTGCTCGGCTCACTCGCGCCAGCGTCCACGAGGGCGCAAGTGGTCGTCGACGCGACCATCGCCTCCATGGCGTCGTTGACGGGACCAGCGTTTGCGGTGGACGAGTCCAACGGCGCGGTGGTCGGCAACACGCTCTATCTCTCGTTCGGAACGCTGAGCCTCGGCGCGACGGAGTCGCTCGTCATCGACGGTCCGGCCACCGTGGAGCACGTGGTGGTGCGCGTCACGGGCGGCAGTGCCACCCAGCTGGACGGCCCCGTCACCGTCAGCATCGCGGGGGCGTCGTTGATCCTCACCAACCCCGCGGGGATCACGGTTGGCGCGGGGGGGCTGTTCACCGTCCCTGGTGACCTGGTGCTCACCACGGCGGACTACGTGCGCGCATCGAGCGGCGACCGCTTCCAGGTGCCTCCCTTCCCGTCGGAGGTGCTGCCCGACACGGCGCCGGCGCACCTCGGCTTCTTGTCGGGCGCGCTCGGCGCGCTCACCTACGAGGCTGCGTCGCTGACGCTCACGGGCGACCTCCGGCTCGTCGCGGGGGACGTCACGGTGAACGACGCCACGCTGGTGGCCAACCACGTGGCGGTCATCGCCAGCAACGTCGGCGAGCTGGCGCTCGCCACCCTGGACGTGACCAGCATGTCTGCGCCGACGGGCATGGTGCGCTTGACGGGCGTGGTCCTGACCTCCGCGATGCCCGCGCTGGTGCTCCCAGCGGGCTGCGGAAATGGGTTCGTGGAGGCTGGCGAGGAGTGCGATGACGGCGACGACATGAGCGCCACCACGCCAGACGCCTGTCGGCCCGGGTGCGTGGCCCCGAGCTGCGGCGACGGCGTCCACGACAGCACCGAGGGGTGCGACCTGGGGGCGGGCAACTCGAACACCGCCATCGACGGCTGTCGCACCAACTGCGAAGCGGCGGGCTGCGGCGATGGGGTGAAGGACACGGGCGAGACCTGCGACATGGGCGCCATGAACTCGGACACCACGGCTGGCGCGTGCCGCACCGACTGCACCTTCGCGGTGTGCGGCGACGGCGTGCGCGTGTCCGGGGAGCAGTGCGACGACGGGAGCGCCAACTCCGACACGGCCGTGGACGCGTGCCGCACCAACTGCCGCACCGCGAGCTGCGGCGACGGCGTGCCGGACACGGGGGAGGAGTGCGACGACGGGCCCAACAACTCGGCGGGGGCTCCGGACGCGTGCCGGGACGACTGCCTGCTGCCGCGCTGCGGTGACCGCGTAGTGGACACCGGCGAATTCTGCGACGACGGTCCGTTCAACTCGGACGACGAACCCATGCGCTGCCGGGTGGACTGCCAGAGCGCGAACGGCCCGCTCGACCTGCATGGCGGCGCCTGCGATGTGCCCACGCACCCGGGTGGCGAGTGGCCCCTCGGGGTCTTCGTACTGGTCGCTGTGGCGGTGTTGGTGCCGCTGCGTCGTCGCGGGCTCTGAGCGCGCGGACAACGCGTCGCCTTCAGCGCGCGTCCTCGCCGACCGCGCGCAGCGGGGAAGCCTCAGGCGCGGGCGTGGGGGGCCGCGCGTCGGTCGCTGGAGCGGAGGGCGTGAGCGTGAGGGGGAGGTTCACGAGCGTCCGGGTGAACACGCTCGGTCGGTGCCGCTGTGGAGAGGGCCCAGGGGCGATGTGCGACGTGCTGCCGAGAAGCTGCGCGAGCGCGATCTGGATTTCGCGCCGCGCCAGGTGCGCGCCCAGACACAGGTGCGCTCCATAGCCGAACGTCATGTGTTGGCGCAGCCCGGGACGCTCCGGACGGAGCGCGTCAGGTTCCTCGAAGCGCGCAGCGTCCCGGTTGGCGCTGGCCCACAGCAGCATCAGCCGCGCGCCCTTCGGGAGCTGCACTCCGCCGAGCGACACCGCGCGCGTCGTGACGCGAAAGTGTCCTTGGAAGGGCGCCTCGAGCCGCAGCATCTCCTCCACGAACGCCGGGATGCCTTCTGGCGCGGCGCGTAGGGCCGCCTGGAGCTCCGCGTCTGCCGCGAGACGCGCGACGCAGCTGCCGAGGGCGCTCGCCGAGGAGTCGCTCCCCGCGATGAGGATCTGCAGCAAGATGCTAAGCGCCTCGGCCTCGCTCAGCGAGTCGTCACCGCTGCCGCGCGTGGCCCGCACCAAGCTGCCCGTGAGGTCGTCGCCGGGCGCGCGCACGTGGCGCTGGAACTGCCGCTGCACGTACGCGAACAGCTCGATGCCGAAGTCCACGTGCTCCGCGAGCTGCGCCGGCGTGTTCACGCCGTTCAGCAGCGCGACGGCGTGGTCACACAGGAACTTCACGCGACGGTGGTCCTCCTCTGGGAAGCCCACCAATCGCAAGGCGATGCGCATGGGCACCACGTTCGCCACGTCGTCCATCCACTCGCACTCCCCGCGCGCGAGAGCGGCGGCCAGCAGCTCGTCGACCATCGCGCGGATGTCGTCGTCCAGGCTCTTCTGGAAGCGCGAGGAGAGGGCCGCCGTCGCGAGCTTGCGGTGGCGCGTGTGCACGGGTGGGTCCTCGATGGCGAGCACGTCGACCGGCCCCTGTCCGGTGGGCAGCTGCCAGGTCTTGGCGCCCTTGCGTCCGCTGGCGAGCAGGATGGCGACGAGGTTCGACGAGTAGGTCTGAGTGTCGAGGGCGACCTCCCGCACTAGGTCGTAGGTGCTCACGCAGTAGTAGTCGGCGCCCGGGACGCGATAGACCGGCGCCTTCCTCCGAAGTGTGTCGTAGAACGCGTACGGGTTGGCCAGCGTCTCGGGCGCGAACGCGTCGAAGCCGTCGATGCCCACGGTACTGGGAGCGGGGAAGAGCCCCGCCAGCCGGTCGCGCAGCGGAGCTGGGAGCCACGCGATCGCGCTCTCCGGCGAGAGCCCGCGGGCGCGGGCGAGCGAGCGGACGGCGAGGCGCGTGGCCTTGCGGCGGAGGTCGTGACTCGGGCTGGGCATGGGCACACTCTAGCGGCAAACTTTACTAAGTACAAGTCGCCGCGCGATCCATACTCGCGGGATGCCGAAGAGACGCACGCCGCTCACTCGCGACCAGGTGCTGGAGAGCGCCCTGTCGCTCGTGGACCGCGACGGCGTAGACCGGCTGACGATGCGCGCGCTCTCGGCCGAGCTGGGCGTCTCGGCGATGGCCGTCTATTGGCACTTCGACAACAAGGCGGCGCTCGTCGCCGAGCTGGTGGACTACGTCGTCGGCCAGTACGACGTGCATCCTGGTCAGGGGGGCACCCTGCGCGACCGCGCACGCAAGACGTTCCGCACCATGTACCAAGGGCTGAACGACCACCCCGGGATCCTTCCCTTGATCGGCCAGCCCGAGACGCGCGGCCAGGTATCGCTCAGCGTCATGACCGAACTGCTCGCGCAGCTGGCCGCGGAGGGTCACAGCGCCCGGCGCGCCCAGGAGGCCTACCACCTGCTCATGAGCTTCACGCTCGGTGCCATCACCATGAGCCACGCGGACGGGACACCGACGCGTGCGCAGCGGGTGTTCGAGAGCAACCTGGAGCGAGCGCTCGATGTGGCGCTCAGCGCGAGCGGGTAGTGTGCCCGGACGGCGGACTCTACTTCAGGTGCGCCACTCTGGGCCGGCTCCTTCAAAGGCCGAGCAAGGCCGGTTCGGTGTGCTAGAGTCCCGCGCATGACGAACACGCTCGGCGTCCGAATGCAGAGATTCTATGAGAGGCTCAACGTCGATCGAGAGCGCGCTCTCGAGGAGCTACCAGACCTCTACACGGACGACATCGCCTTCTTCTGTCCCATGGAAACGCGCTACGGTCTCGCGACCTTCAAGCGGTCATGGGAGTTCGCCTTCGCGTCCTACAAGATGTTCGAGTTCCACGACTTCACGCTCGTCGATGGGTCGGACAATTTTGCGCTCTTCTATACGATGAAGGTGCAGATGCGCGTTGGCAGGCCGATGGAGACCCCAGTGGGTGCGCTGTTTCGTGTCCGCGACGGAAAGTGCCATGAGCAGATCGACTACTGGGACAACGTCGGGGGCGTCGCGAGCATCTGGGTCCCGGCCTTTCGGGGATACCGTTGGGCAGTCTCGAAGCTCCTCAGCGGTGGTCGGTCCGTCGAA
The DNA here is from genome assembly GCA_020633055.1 of Sandaracinaceae bacterium. Lineage (NCBI taxonomy): Bacteria > Pseudomonadati > Myxococcota > Polyangiales > Sandaracinaceae > Sandaracinaceae bacterium. Next base: position 168,704 of record JACKEJ010000012.1, read on the forward strand.
GGAACCCCCGGCCGTATGGACCCCATCCGCTGAGCCTCACCTGGGGCCACAAGCTCACCTTGATGCGTGGCGCCGGGCCAGGGCCGCGTCCAGCTGCGCGGATGATGGAGCGCGCAGCTGGACGCGGCCGCTCATCTGCTCGCGCAGTGGCGCTGGCGAATCCCGCGCGGCGAGCATCGAAACGGTCTGCCTCTTGACCACGGTCTGCCACGCGCCCAGTGTCCACCGGCCAAACAGTGTGGATGCGCCTTCGTAGGCTTGCTCCAAATATTCTTCGTCCGTGCACAGGTAGCTCGCGTAGTCGTTGGCGTATCCGCACACGACAATGTGCGTTGTATCGCGGGCGTGAGCGCGCACAGTGCGCTGAAGGCGCGTGCCGGCATGAGTCGTCGGCTCGAAGGGAACCGCGCAGAGAACGAGCGTTCCAACACGGATGAGCTGTGACGGTAGGAGACGCGGAACCCACGGAGTGTCGAGCCCGTGTTCGTGGACCTCGCGTCCGATGTACCGAAGGAAGCGGTTCGGAACATGGGTGAGAAATCGTTCGTGCGCGGGGAGGAAGCCGAGGATCTTGGCCGGCGCTCGTGGGCCGAACGACCACAACGGGAGCTTGCTCCATCGCCGCCCGACGCCGAAGTGCCGTGGCAGAGCGCCGACCACGCGACGAAAACGCTGCTGCAGCCACCGCGCGGGGCGAGCAGGGCCCGGGCCCTCAGCCGTCCCGAACGCGAACGCCAGGCCGAGCGTGGGTGGGTCCGTCGTCGCGTCTCGACGTCCGTACGCGAACTCGGGCGAGACCGGGGCGCCCACGGGGTCGATCCACGTGAGGGAGCATTGGACGTTGCCACTCAGCTCCACTCCATCCTCGCGGGCGACCTCTGCCAGCTCGAGCACGCGCGCCCCCACCAAACGCCCGATGCGTTTGGCCGCCGCGAAGTCGTCCTCCGAAGCGCCAACTCTGCACCGGCGCGCGGCGTCGAAGCGATGGTTCGGCGTGACGTCGCCACACACGCTCTGCGACGCGATGGCGACGACGTCGGCCCAGCCGCGGCGGGAAGCTTCGCGTTCGACGTGGTCCGCGGTCGCTCCGGGGTGGTCCGCGTGGAAGACGTTCTGGTCCGCGTGGACGCACGTACCGTGCAGGCCGAACCAGGAGACGATCGCCATCGGTGTGCCCGTCTCGCGGGCATCCACGCGCAGGACCGTGAGGTGGTCGGGCACGGCCTCATGCCGTTCCGAAGCCCCCAGCGGGCGTACGTCGTGGTTCCGGTTGTAGGCGGCGAGTGAACGATTGAACGCGACGGGCGATGGTGCTGCCAGCGGCCCCTGGTGGACGTACGCGCTCGCTGCGCGAAGACGTCCGTGTGCGGCGTGCACCGAGCCAGCCACGGCTTCGACGATCGCGGTAGTGTTCGCCTCGGAGAAGCCAGGACCGGAGGACGCGTAGAACACGTCACGGGTGTAGCCACCAAGCGACGAGTGAGTGTGGGTCGCGGTGAGCAGGAGGCGTTCGCTCGCGCACGCGAGGCCCCTGCGCTGGAGCGCGACGAACACGCGCTCGCGGACCTCGGTGCTGATGAAGCACAGGTCCAAGCAGACGTACACGAACGCGATGGACCCCGGTGTGCCCAGGACGAGGGCCCGAGCGCAGAGCGCGGTTCCCTTCGACCGTCCGACGTTCGTCGGGACGCCCCAACCCATCAGACAGAGATCGGTTTGCGGCACGGCAATTTCGCACGTTGCGGCGCCCGCCCACAGACCAACACGACTAGCTCTCGCCATAGGCCACCAGCCCGCTCCAATGAGGGTTCAGAAACGTTCCGTCTGGGTCGCACGCGGCGCGGAGTGCCAAGAAGTCGCGCACGCGCGGGTATGACGCGAGGCAGCCACGCATCGGGTCCGATGACCAAGACGGGAAGTGCTTGCCCCAGTGCACCCGGTACCCAAAGGGCGCGAGGAGCTGCCAGAACTGCTCGAAGAACGTGGCCGCCTCTCCACGATTCCGCTTGAACCAAAATACATCGACGCGAAACGAGTCTCGTGCGTAGGACGGGTGCATCCAGAAGTCCGAGGACGAACACGCGTAGAACTCGAAGAGAAACGTGCCCGTCGCGGACAGTCCTCCGCGATGAAAGTGCGTTTGGAGCGCGCACATCACCTCGTCCGCTTGGTCGATGTCGAACCAGAGCTCGGTGAAGTCCGTGGGGAGAAAGGCGTCGACCATCTGGTTGTCCATTGGCAAGACGTGGTGCCATGGACCCCAGAACCGCTGGTGGGAGTTCGTGTTCTCGGGAAGGAATACGTCGAGCACCGCGGGAAATACGTGCTCTTCGAATGTGTCGCGGAGCTTGCTCAATACGACGCTCGACGGTGGCAGTGCCCGCAGCAGCGTGTCTCGGTGGCGGCGCGACTGGGCCATGGAGTCGTAGAACGCTCCTGCCACGAGCTGTGATGCGTAGTTGACCACGGGCGTGAGAGCGGGGTTTTGCAGACCATCACCCAGCGCGGAGTACGGCTTGGGCGTCAGCTTGCCGGAAGGCGCCCGGTGCTCGGGGAGGTCGCGCGGCGACGCGCGGCCCGCGGTCCACGACACGACGCGGTCGACGTTGCGTTGTGGCCACCACATGAAGCGCGCGTACTCCGTCGCGCGGAGGAACTCGGCCACCGAGGGACGCGGCGATGCGTCGTGAGAACCAGCGGGGTCCCACTGAAACGCGGCGCCCGAGCGCGACGTGATTCGCTCCTCTCCGATGACGTCGTAGCGCGGCTCGCACGCGAACGTGACATCGACGAGGATCCCCAGCAGCCCCATCGAGCTGGCTACCGCGAAGAAGCGTGGATCGTCTCGGGTCCAGCGGTGGATTGCGCCCGTGCCGTCCATCATCCGGACGCACACGATGGCGTCGTAGATCGAATGGCGGGTGCTACCCCCGGCCGAACCAGTCATGAGGAATCCCGCGACGGTCTGGTGCGTCACGCCGCCGAGGTCCGGCAGCGCCCAGCCCCGTCGCTCGAGCTGCGTCGTCAACGACGACTCCCACCGCGACGTTCGGGTGTGGTCGCGTGGATCTCGACCAAGGTGGCATCCCGCTTGGACGGTCACCTCTCGTCGCGTGTCATCGAAAGAAACCCGGATCATGCGGTCCAGCATGACGTCCATGTGCGCCGCATCGGGGCCGTCTGAGCCACTGTAGATGGCGCCCGGGATGGAGTGGATGGAACCACGAACGCGCACGCGGCGACCCGAACCTCGCGCGAAATCTACGAGGGTTCGGAGGTCGTCCTCATCGGTTGGATGGAAGAATCCGTCTGTCCCTCGCGAAAACACGCCGCTGATTACCAGCGACCCCATGAAGTGTCAATCGGCACGGCTCACATCCGCTTCGCCAGTCGCTCGTCCGCACGTATCCCAACTGGTTTATGCTAGAAGCGGCAAGTTTTGTTGCGTGTGAATCCGCGGGTGCGCGGTGGTGGTCCGTTCGGCGGCAGCGGCGGGGCTGGCCACTTGCCCCGGGGCCCGGCTCGCGTCAGCTGAGCACCTCCCGCATGAACGTGTGGACCGGCAGCATCGCCTTCCAGTGCTTCGCGCACCAGGTGACGAAGGCCTTGCTGCCGAGCTCGCTCGGGTGGGGCTGCTCATGCACCACGGCCAGGTAGGCGTGGCGTAGCAGCGCGGCGCGCGGGTGGTCGGCGGCGTAGCCCGCCGGGACCTTCTTGTAGTGCGACCCGTCCACGCGGTAGCCGGCGCGCTCGCAGCGCTCGAGCGCCTTGGTGAGGGCCACGCCGCGAGCGTCGTCAGCCACCGCTTCTCGGTAGGCGTCGAGGTCGGCCTTCTGCAGCATGTGCAGCCCCGCGCCGAGCAGCACGTGGGTGGGCGTGACGCGCAGGAAGAAGCCCGATCCGCGGTTGCGCTCGCCGGCCCAGAACCACATGTCGAGGTGGTCCTTGTAGGGTGTCTTGTCCTTGGAGAAGCGCACGTCGCGGTTGATGCGGAAGAGGTTGCCGTTGACGCGCGGCTCGATGACCACGTCGGGGTCGAGCGCTTGCAGCTTTGCGCCCACGGCCTCCGCGAAGGCCAGCGCGGGCGCGACGAAGTGCGCGTCGTAGTCGGCGCGGTGCGCGTCGAACCACGCCTTGTCGTTGTGGGCAGAGAGACCCGCGAGGAACGCCACCGTGTCTTTGCCGAAGCCTTGGAACGTCATGGTGAGCGCGATGCTACCAGCGCGTCGGGGCGCGTGGCGACAGCGGTCCGTCGCGATCCATTGACGCGCGCCCGGACTGGTGATGCTCTTCCGCGCACGATGCCCGCCTCGCACCACGCTCGTCCTCGTTGGCAGCGGCGCGCGCTGTCCGTCCTGGCCTTCGCGACGCGGCGGGGGTTCATCCTGCGCGCTGTGCCGCTCATCTCGCTGTACGCGCTCACGGTGTATGCGCTCGCGAACGTGCCCACCCTGGCGGCCCCGACGGGGCTGCCTCGACCGCAGGCCGTGTACTACGCGTTCCGCTTCTTCGCGTTGGACGGTGACGGCTTCTTTCCACGCTCGACCGTCCCGGCGGAGAACGCGCTCATGTGGTTCGTGCTGTTCGCCGACCCTGCGCTCACGGCCGGCGCCGTGTTCGAGGTGCTGCTGCGCTTCTGGCGCGTGGTGCGGTCTGCCAGTGCCCGCATCGCGGCGATGGACGCGCCGGTGGTGGTGTGCGGGTTCGGCACGCACGGGCGCATCGTGGCGGAGTACGCCGTGCGGGCCGGGCGCGACGTGGTGGTCGTGGAGCGCGCCGTGGCCGACGTGGACGCCATGATGGTGGGCGGGCGCAGCGTGCCGGTCATCGTGGGCGACATGACCTCGGCCTCGGTGCTGCGGGCTGCGGGGGTGGAGCGCGCGGAGGCCGTGTGGTTCACGGCGGGGGATCCGCTCATCAACCTCAAGGCGGCTGTGGTCGCAAGGGAGAGCGTGCCCCCTGACCGCCCGGGTACGCGCGCGCTGGTGCCCATGGTGGACGACGACCTGGCCGAGAGCCTGCTGCTCGAGTGCGTCGGCGACCGGGGCATCGAGGCGTTTCGGCAGTTCGATTCGGCGGCGCAGCGGCTCCTCGCCCAGCCCGCCATCGCCGCCGCCCTCTCGCGCTGCGACGCCGCCGACACGCGGGTCGCCATCATCGGCTTCGGGCGCTTCGGGCGCGCGGTGTTTCGCGCCCTCTTGCACGCGAAGGGGTGCTGCGCCGAGGACGTCCCCGATGGCGGCGCGCGCTGCATCGAGGTGGTGGATCAGCACGGGACCCACCGCGAGCCCTACGCGCGCGAGGAGGCCGCCTCCGCCGGCTGGACGTTCGTGGCATCCCAACACCGTGACGCCGAGGAGTGGACCGCGTCGGCGCTCACCAGCCCGCCCACGGTGGCCTTCTTCTGCACGGACAACGACTCGCTCAACCTGCGCAGCGCGGCGCTGCTGCGGCAGGCCGGGGGCGCAGGCATCGAGGTGGTGCTGCGCATGACCAACCCGCTGCACGAGGGCGAGCAGCGGGTCTCGGGCGTGACGGTGCACAGCGTGGCCGAGCTGCTGCGCGCGAAGCTGGAGGAGGCTTTTCGGAGCTGAGGTGCGCGGGGCGCGCAGGGGGCCGCGCTTGGACTGGTCAGGGGGCCTGCGCGCTCCCCGACGCCGGGCTCTCCTCGGCCTCGAAGCTCGACGGGTTCGGGCGCCGGTCGAGCTCCACGCCACGGGAGGTGAACGCCACGTGACCGCTGCCGAGGTGCCCGACCATGACCGTCTCCGTCAGCAGCGGGTGCGCGTCCGAGGGGCCCTCCCAGTACACGAGGAAGTTCGCGCCCGAGCCGCCCGTGGCGTCGTTCGTCTCCACCGTGAACTCGGCCGTCTCGAGCGGGCGCAGGCGCCGCGGGGCGTCCAGGTAGCGACGTACGCGGTGCCCCGACGTGTCGAAGTAGTCCACGTGCGTGAGCGTCACGGTGGCGGTCGAGTCCACGTTGCGCACGGAGAGCAGCACCGAGAGCAGCGCCGAGCGGTCGAGGTTGGTGCCCCGGGGCAGCACCGAGTAGGCGGGCACGTAGACGGTGCGCAGGCGCGGCCCTCCGGCGGGCTCGGCCTCGGGCGGTGGGTCGGCGACGGGCTCGTCGGTGGGTGCGGTGCGCGTGGTGGGCGACGCGGGGTCGGTCGAGCCGCTCGTCGCTCCCGGGTCGTCGCACGCGCTCGTGAGGGGCAGCAGCAGCGCGAGCGAGCAGGCGAGGAGCGGGTGCGGGGCGGACGAGACGCGCGGGAGGTCGGTCACAGGCGGAGCATGACCCTCGGATGATGCGTGAAGCAAGGCACCACGCGTAGGAGGGGCTGTGTCGACTCCCTGAGCCACACGATGGTGCACCCGCGCCACCGACGTGGTCCGCTCACTCGGCGCGCGACGAGGCCGAGGGGGCTACTCGGCCGCCGGCTCGGCAGCGCTTTCGGCCGTCGCCTCCTCTGCTTCGTCGACTGCAGCGGGTCCAGAGGCGCGGGCGGGGGGAGGCGCTGGCAGCAGAGCAGGTGAGCTCACGAGGAGTGGGGTATCGGACACCATGCGCTCCAGCATGTCTTGCGTGGCCTGCAGCAGGGCGATGGGCGTGGCGTTTTCACCCAAGGCGAGCACGACGGTGGGCAGGTCGGGCGGGAGGTCTGGGAGCGCATCGAGGCCGGGGGGGTCACCCACGGGGGCGTCCGAACCATCGCTGCGCCGCAGCGTCCGGAGCGGTACGTCGGTCACCACGCCCGTCATGAACGGGACGTCCCCGGCCACGCAACGCGCCACGAGCAGCCACTGCAGCGCGTGCATGGCGTGGCCCACCAGCGCGCCCCCTGTGGTGTCACGGGCGTGCAGCGCGCGCGTCTCGATCGGGTCGTTCGCGGGCACCACCAGCTCCAGCCGCCCGAACCCAGCGCTCGTGGCAGCCTCCACCATGACGCGCAGCGCGTCGGCCGTCGCGCGCCGGTCCACCGCGACCGCCAGCGTGTGCTCCTCGCTCGCGGGCGCGCAGCGAGTCCACGCCGCACGGGCGACGACGCGCCCCATCGCGTCGGCTGGCGCCGCCATCTCGTTCGCGCCGTCGCTGTCCATTTCCAGCGGGGGCTCCTCCTGGACCTCGCGCGCTTCGTAGGCCTCGGCCACGTCGGCGCGCTCCTGCGCCAAGCGCTCGCGCAGTGCGCCGAGGGCTTCGGTGAGCGCGGGGACCTCACGCGGGAGGGCGATACCTCGGATGTAGTCACGCGGACCGTCGGTGCCCAGTACCACCGCGACCTCGGTGTAGGGGTAGCCCAGCGACAGCTCGGTGGTCAGGTCCGCGGTGACGATGGGCTCGAAGGACGCGTCGTCGGTCCATGGGGTCGCGAACGTGCTTGCCACGCGCGACGTCGCCACGCCCTCGGCTGCCACATCGGTCTGCAGCGCTGCGACTCCGAGCAGCAGCGCAGCCCCTGTCGCGACCCGCTCACGCAGCGTGCCCCGTGTCGTGGCGGTGGCGCGCAGGGCCAGCAAGACCGCGATCGCGGCGAACACTGTGCGTAGCCACTGGAGGTGCTCACGCGCGTCCGCGGCGTCCAGGAGCGCGGCAAGGTAGGCGCCCGGCGGGGCCACCGCCAGCGCGTCCAGCAGTACGGTCCGCTGGCCCGCAGCGTAGGCGGCGACGACGGATGTGAGCGCGCACGCGGCCCACACGAGCGCGAGGGAGCCCGGTCGGGGCGCGTCCTCCGAGGCGGGTCTCCGGCTCTGCAACGCCAGAGCCGTGCCCACCAGCGCGAGGCCCACGGCGGTCACCGCCTGCCCGACGAACAGGCGCTCGTGCAGGATGCACAACAACATCGTCGCCATCGGCCCGCGCGAAGTCACGTCCGCCGCGGCGAGGTTGGTGTCGGGGGCCAATGTCAGCTGCGCGGCTTCCTGGGCGCTCATGCCGGCAGCGGCGACTACCGGCAACGCGCCGAGCAGCAGGGAGACAGGCACCAGGGCGCTCCGCGTGCGTTTCCAGCGCAGCGCCGCGAGGGCGGCACCCATGGCGAGCGCAACGATGAACCACGAGGCCCTGTGCGGCTGCGTGAGCGATTCCCACATGGACGGGATCAAGGCGTGAACGGTGCCCCTACGTCAAGTGGTGCGGTTCGGCCTCGCGTTCCCTCCGGTTCGAGCTGCAGGGCGTGCGCGTTGCGGTGCCGAGCGGCGGTCGTCGAGCTTCCCGCACGCGCGGGTTGTCTCGTGCGCGCACGCCCGATACGGTGCCCCGCATGCAGCGCGTGTCCAAGAGCGAGGTGAGGAGCCGGGTGCAGGCCGCCGGTCTGCGCGCGACGGCGCCGCGCGTGGCCGTGTATCAGCTACTGCTCGAGAGCCCGCGCCCCCTCTCGCACGGCGAGGTGGTGACCCAGCTGGCGAGCCCGGACTGGGACCAGGCCACGATCTACCGCAACCTGCTCAAGCTGGTCGAGGCGCAGCTGGCGTGGGTGGCCAGCCACGTGGGCGGCGTGGCGCGTTACGCGGCGCGCCACGGGGACGAGGAGCCGCACTACCACCCGCACTTCTCGTGCCGCACGTGCGGGGCGGTCGAGTGCCTGCCCAAGGCGCGCTTGGCCTCGCCTGTGGATCCGCGCTGGCGCGAGGCGCTGGCGGACGCGGAGCTGCAGCTGGTGGGCGAGTGCCCCAGCTGCCGCGAGACGGCGTCCGCAGGCTGAGCGGCGCTCGTCCGGCCGCCACGCGCCACGCTGCTGGCCCTTCAGGACCCGTAGGGATAGGGGTGCTGAGCGCGTCGCCAAGCGGGCATCACGCGCTCGCCCATTGACGTTCTCGCCGTCAGCCTTTCGGGACCGCCGCACGCGCCCGCCGCCGCGTGAACCAGGCCGCGCACGCGAGCAGCAGCCAGAGGACGCTGTGGTCGCGCGGGCTCCCCACGCTGCATCCTCCGCCGCCCGACGTCTCGATCGTGCAGTCGCTCGAGCAACCGTCGCCGTTCGCTTCGTTGTCGTCGTCGCAGCCCTCACCGGTGTCGAGGACGCCATCGCCGCAGACTGGGAGCGCACAGTCCGCCTGGCATCCGTCACCGTCCGTGGTGTTCTCGTCGTCGCAAGCCTCGCCCACGCTGGTGTCCAGCATGCCGTTGCCGCAGGTCTCGTCGGAGAGGCAGTCGGCGCTGCATCCGTCGCCGTCCGTGTTGTTGTCGTCGTCGCAGACCTCACTCGCCGCGTCGAGCACCCCGTTGCCGCAGGTCTCGTCGGAGAGGCAGTTGGCGCTGCATCCGTCGCCGTCCGTGTTGTTGTCGTCGTCACAGACCTCGCTTCCGGCCACCACGCCGTCGCCGCAGCGGGCGGGGTCGACCGTCAGGCTGTTCAGCGCGCAGGTCCCAGTCGACGCACCCGTCACGGTGACGCGGACGATGGCCGCTGTCGCCGTGCTGGGCGCCACGGCGTCCGCGACCAAGTCCCACGCGAAGCTGACGTTCGTGGCTGGCGTGGTGATGCCGGTGGCGGGGTTGCTGGTGGGCGAGCCCGTCGCGGCGGTCGCCGCATGGAACGTGCTGCCGCCGTCCGTGGACCACTCGAACAGTAGCGCGACAGTCCCCGAGCCAAACTGGTCCGCGTCCACGATGAGCGTGGCCAGCGAGGAGACGGTGCTGCTCATCGCGGGCGCGGTGATGCTACAGGTCGGAGCGGGCGCGCTGACGGTGATCATGCTGCTCACCGTGTCGGTGCCGCCCGCCGAGGCCGTCACGGTCAGCGTGACCGTGTAGGTGCCGCCCGCCGAGTAGGTGTGCGAGGGGTTCTGTTGCGTCGAGGTGTTGCCATCACCGAAGTCCCAGGCCCACGCGACGACGTTGGCGCCGTTGGCTGCGGTGGAGGTGTCCGTGAGGGCGACGGTCAGGTCGTTCACCTGATGCGTGAAGGCCGCGACAGGCGGGCTCGCCACCGTGACCTGGCCGCACGACGCGCTGGCCCCTTGGTCGTTCACCGGCGTGAGGCACACCGTGTACATCCCGCCCGTCGCGTACGTGTGCGTCGGGTTCTGCTGCGTCGACGTCCCGCCATCGCCAAAGTCCCAGAGCCATGACGTGATGGCCGACGCGCCGGGCGTCGACGTGTCGGTGAAGACCACGGTCAAGCCCGAGATGTCCGTCGTGTAGCTCGCGCCAGGGGTCTCCAGCGTGATCAGCATGCTGACCGTGTCGCTGCGGCCGTTTCCGTCCGAGACGGTCAGGGTGACGGTGTGGGGCCCGGAAGAGCACTGCCCGATCGAGGTGCAGTAGTCGTGGATGGGGTTCTGGGCGATGGAGCCCCCACCGTCACCGAACATCCACGTCCAGCTCGTGATGGCGGCTGGGCCGGTGGACGTGTCCGTCAGGAACACCGTGTCACCCGTGACAGTGAACGTGAACGCCGCCGTGGGCCCCTGGGCGGCAGCGCGGCCGCTCCAGCTCGCGACCGACACGAAGACCCCCACCATGACCGCTGCGCGGACCAACGCACTCATGAGCACCTCCAAAGAGTCGACATGCGGTGCAGGGTAGCCAGTCGACCTGGGTGTGTCTCGTGCGGATGGAATCTTGCGCTTCAGGTGCCAGGAAGCGCCGCGCGCTTGCCTCATGCGTGCTATGCGGATGCAATTGCCTCCGATGCGCGCCGAAGGCCGCGCCCGGCGTTCGTGCGGCGCTCGAGGTGCTCTTGTGAGCGAAGGCCTGCGACCGTCGCGCAGCACGCGCGCGCGCTTCGTGCGCTCGCGAAGCGCACGGAGCGGACTACTGCTGAGCTGCTGCAGATGTACGTGCTCGAAGCATTGTGGAGGGACACTTTCCGCGGCTCGCGCGGCGTTTCGCGCCGTTCAAAGCATCAACCGGACCGGCGGTGAACCCTAAACTGCCCGAGCAGACTCAAATGCAACTCAAAGGCAGCGGGTGAGCACAGTTTGCGCGCTTCGATGCTTGTAACGTGTTGAAATAGCAAGTGAATGGTGGAGGCGGCGGGAATCGAACCGGCCGAAGTTGGTGCGAATTCGCGTGTTTGCCGTGAATCTGGCGATCTTCGGAGGCGGGGAGGGCACGCAAATGCCGCTTGTTCGCGCTGGTTGGCCGCGCGCTGTGCCGCGCTGGTGACACGACGGGCTTGCCCTTCTCGCGGCTGACGACGGTACGCTCTCGCGCTCTGTGGGGCCATGCGCGGATGGCGACACCTGACGTCGGTACGGCTCTGGCTGGGTGGTCGGATGTCGCGGCGCACTTGGCAGGAGCACTGCCGCTTTGCACCCCCAAGGGACCGCCAGGTTTTCAGGATCATGGGACCAGGGGATGGTCCGACGACACTGGGCCGAGCATGCCGTCTGATCGTAGCCGTGTCACGCCCGGAGGAGCCGGAGGCGACGACGTACTGGGCTACCGCCGCCCCCGGCGGATGGGGTGGTCGGGCCTGTTGATCGGGACCGTCGGGGGAGCCTCGTCGCCGGTGACCTTCGGCTTGAGCCGATGTCGGTACGACTCGCCTTCGACGACGAGGTCGTAGGCGTTGTTGATGGATCGGTCGACGGCACTCTGGGCGAGCAGGACGTCGTCAGAGGTCGCGATCCACTCCGCAGTGTCGCGGTTGCTCGTCACGATGGTGGGGGCGCGGCCGTTGCGCTCGACGAAGAGCTGGTAGATGTCGCGACCTTCGTCACGGGTCATCGGCTCGAGCGCGAAGTCGTCGATGATGAGCAGGTCGACCGTGGTCAGCTCCACCATCAACGCGTCGCGCGAGTTGTCGACGCGGCTCTGCTTGAGTCGCCGCAGCATGTCGTCAGCGCGGGTGAGCATGACCTGGAAGCGGTGCCTGCATGCGATGTGGCCGAGAGCGGTCGCGAGGAATGTCTCCCCACGCCGTGACCCATCAGCGACACCGGGATGATCGGGGCGGGCAGCTCGGTCAGTCTTCACGCCATGGCGAAAGCGCGACGGGTTGACGACGAGCTCGAGGCTCGGCGGTGTCTGCAGGCGGTGGCCGCGTCGGGGCGGTCGCTCGGGGCGTGGGCGCGCGAGCAGGGCATCGATGGCCGCTCGCTGAACGCGTGGCGCGTGAACCTGGGCCGGCGCGAGAACTCGGCAGCCCGACCCACGAAGGCACCGGTGAAGCAGGTGCGCGGGGGCCTCGTGGAGCTCGTGCCCACCTCACGGCCGACGGCGCTCGGGGGCACGGGGCGCTACGTGCTCGAGGTGGACGGCGCCCGCGTGGAGTTCGGCGACGACTTCCGCGAGGAGACGCTCACGCGGGTGATGGCGGTGCTGCGCAGGTGCTGAGCCTGCCACCGACGGTGCGCGTGTTCGTGGCGGTGGACCCGGTCGACATGCGTGGCTCGTTCGACTCCCTGGCGGGCGCGGTGCGTCGGCTGGGGCTCGACCCCGTGGACGGGCACCTGTACTTGTTCATGAACAAGCGTCGACGGATCGCGAAGGCGTTGTGGTTCGATGGCTCGGGTTGGTGCGTTCTTGCGAAGCGGTTGGAGGCTGGAAGCTTTCAAGTTCCACCCTTCGATGGTGCACAAACCCAGGTGCAGATCGACGGAACGGCGTTCGCGTCGCTGCTCGCCGGCATCGACTTCACGGCGGCGCGGCAGGGCTGGTATCGACGGGCACGAACGGACGTTGGTCGGTAGGGGATCGACAGCGATCGTGAGGCGTGATCTCTTGCCGTCGTGGTCGACGTCGCCGCGCTTCAACGAGAGAATGCCGAGCTACGCGGGCAGGTCGCGCAGCTCGTCGAACAGCTTGCGAAGCTGAACGAGCGCGTCGCCGAGCTGCTGGCCATCGCCCAGCGCAAGCAGCGCAAGACGCCTGCTCCGAAGCCCCCGGTGCCGCCGCCCACCGTCGAGGGCGCCGCCAAGCTCGCGTTCGAGGACCGGCCGCAGGCGCCGGAGAAACCCGACGAGGAGAAGAAGCCCAAGTCGCCCGTGAAGCCGACGGGCCGCAACAAGATCCCCGCGCACCTCGAGGCCGAGGAGCACGTTCTCCGACCGGACACGTGCTCCCACTGTGGCAGCACCGCGCTCGACGCGGCCGAGGAACTCGCGGAAGAGAAGCTCCATGTCGTGAAGGAGCATCAACGTCGGCGCCGCGTGCTGCGGACCACGTGTCGCTGTCGCAGCTGCGGCGGACGCACCACGCCCCGCTCGTTGCCGGCGCCCTATGACCGCTCGAAGGTCACCTGCGAGTGGCTCGCGTGGTTCGTCCATCAGAAGTTCGGGCTGCTGACGCCACTCGACCGCATGCGCCGCGACCTCGCTGAGCGGGGCGTGCCGCTGGCGATGGGGACGTTGGTGTCGTTCGTCGAGCGCGCCGCGGACCTGCTCGCGCCTGTGGATGGCTACCACTGGCGGCAGCTCCTCGCGGGCTCGTGGATGGCCACCGACGGTACGGGCATCAAGGTGATCGTGCCCAAGCTCCCGGTCGCTCACAACGGCTACATCGAGCTGTACCGAAACCACGAGCTCGCGGTGTTCCAGTACGAGGCCGACAAGAGCAGCGAGTCGGTGGTGTCCAAGCTCGCGCCGTTCAAGGGCAAGCTCACGGCCGACGCCGAGCATCGCTTCAACGCGGTGTTCGAGACGGGGCGTGTGATCGAGACCGGCTGCAACGCTCACGGGCGCCGCAAGTTTCGCGACGCCGAGGCCACCCAGCCAGGGCTCGCCAAAGAGGGCGGGGCGTTCATCGGCGCCATCTACGGCGAAGAGGAGAAGGCGCAGGCGCTCGGTCTCGTAGGCGAGGCGTTGCGAGAGCATCGGCAACGCTACATCCGGCCGCTCGCAGACGACTTCGAGCGGTGGCTCGCCGCCGTCGAGCCCGTGCTCCTCCCCTCGGAACCGCTCATGGCGGCGGTGCGCTACTACAGAAACCACCGCGATGCGCTCTTCCGATTCATCGACGACCCGGACGTCCCCATCGACAACTCGCCCACCGAGCGCGAGTTCCAGAACGTCGCGAAGCTGCGCCTGAACATGCTCTTTGCCGGCAGCTCCGAGGGAGCGCACCGTGCCTGCGTCCTGCTCGGCATCGTGGCTACCTGCCGCGCCAACGGGGTATCCGTCCAGGCCTACCTTGCCTGGGCCTTCGAACGGCTCGGCACCCACCGCGACGTGTTCGGGCTCGACGTGGCCGACATGACGCCGGCCGCGTTCAAGCGCTCCATGCTCTGAACCCCATGCACACGGCGAGCCCCCGACCAGGCTCGCACGGGCCGACGTCCGTCGCATCCCGGTGTCGCTGATCGGTCACCCCACGCCGACCGGGCCCAGGATGACGACGTTGCGCGCGCTCTCGACGAAGCGGAGGCACACCAACGCGTCGAGCACCTTCCGGTCGAAGTGGACCTTGCTGGAGTGGTCCCAGCGCTCGAGCACCATGTCGCGGTTGAGCCCAGCGCTGTGGGGCTAGCGCGGTGACGCGCCGCCGTGGGGTTTGGGGTTCGCTCACGTGCGCTGTGTGCTTTCCGCTGACGATGGGGTGCACATGGACGCGACGGAACCGCTGAAGACCGGGTGCGGCGCGGGGACAAGGTTGTCAGCCGCTGCCGTCCCGACGCGAACCCTGTCGGTGATGGGTGCCTCGCTACTCGGGCCAGTTGATCTGGTTCCGCTGCAGGAAGTACTCCCCTGTGCCCGGGGAAAAGACGACGACCATCCGACGCGCTCTCCGGTGCTCAGCGGCCAGCGTCGCGTCTCCGAGACTCACTTCTGCCCCAAGCTGCGGACACTCCAAGTACACGCGAACGAGCGGCCCGTAGGGCCCGCGTATGCCCATGTATATGCGGGTCATTGACGACGACGCGCAAGGAACGCTTGGTGACACGCTGGACACGTACTCGTCCAATCCATGCTCCACGTCATGAAGGTGGTGCTCTTGCAGAGGCCACCTCGATCCCAGGCCAGGACCGTCGAACGGGTCGGGGTTGTCGATGCGACCGCGATGACCGTCGACGAGAACCAAGATGTCATTCGTCCGCTTTGCCGGAACCACCATGCTGTCCGCGTCGCATCCACCTGTGAGCAGGCAAAGTGAAGCAGAAATCACGGCAGAGTAGATGCGCCAGACGAGACGTCTTCGTGTCTCGTTCGACGCGATAAGGGAGTCAATCATCTCAGTACGACGCCCTAAGGTGCATCCCGTGCTCGCGCCGAATGTCGTTCTCGGAAACGTGCTCCGCGCCGTCGTTCCACTCGATGATGAGGCCCGACGATGTCTCGTAGACATGTGGTATTCCGACGGTCCTCAGCTCTTCGGCCTCCTCCATGATCGTTTGTCCTTCTGTCTGATACGCTCCTACGTCTGTGCGACGGACTCCGCGCCGATTGTGGTCGGCGTGAAGTAGTTCGTGGAACAGCGCCATTGCTGGTTCTGAGAGTAGCTCTCGGCTGATTGTGTTCGTCGCCAGGTCCACGCGCACGACCTCAAAAGAATCATTCATGCTCCATCTCACGTCCGTGTCCGCGGCGACACCGTTCGTGCCAGCCCCTGGACCCCCGACCGGGGTCGCATACGAGTGTGGTTCTTGCGTCGTGGAGATGGTTGTCGTGTGTTCTGTGTCATTGGCAATCGACCGAACGAGTGCCAGTGAGTGCCTGTATTCGGAGGATGCGTTGGGATCGACCCAAATCTCACCATTCCGGATCTGCATCTGTTGTTCGCTGAGTCCAGTCATTTGCTGTAGCGTCCAGAGGATCGCTTGCTGGTCTGACGTGCTTCCCTGCACTCGTATGACGGTTCCAGTGCGGTCGACGAGTGTGGTCGGAGATGTTGAATATGCGTGAGATGCGACAGCTTGGGCTGCGTGACATGTCGACTCTCTAAGCGCAGCAAGTGTGCTGAACAAGGGATCCGCGGCGGTCCATCGCCCCGTTCTGGTGTCCAGGTACCTTGCGGAGTGGTAGCTGAGCCCGGTGCTTCCATCGCGCTCCTGCCCGGTGTAGCTGCGCTCGGGGAGATGCGCGGACTGGGCCCTTGGATGCCCGTAGGGGTAGTGCTCCATGCGCTGGAGGACGCCGCCTGCTTCGTCGGTGGACAGCACGACGCTGCCGAGGTGGTCACCGTGCCAGTACTCGACGAGCGGCTCGTGTGCGACGAGGAGGGTACGGGCTGCGGCGCGGAGGGTGTCGTCGACGCTGCGCTGGCTGTCCACTCCAGGCACGCCACTCACGCCGGCTTCGTTGGCGCGTACGACCCATGCGTCGGCGGCGGTGACGCGGCCGTCGCCGCCAGCGGGGGCGCCGTCGGAGTGGGTGGTGGGGGCGAAGAGGGCGCTCTCGACCTTGGCGACGCGCTCGCCGTTGAGGCTGACGTAGACGGTGACGATGCCGTCGCGGACCTCGAGGTCGGGGCGCAGGTAGTGGGTGCGCTGGCCGTCGTCTTCCTTGAGGACGCGGTCGCGGGTGGCGCCGTAGGCGAAGCGGGCGACCGGCTCGCCGGAGTCCGCTGTCTCGACCTCGGTGAGCCTACCCATGAAGTCCCAGGTGTTCCGCTGGCCCTCGCGGGTGAGCATGTTGCCGGCTTCGTCGTAGGTGTAGGTCTGTGCGCCGCCTGCGGCCTGACCTGAGATGCTGGAGACGGCGTGGGGGCCTGCGCTGGTGCCGTCTTGTCCGTAGCCGAGCTCACCGAGGTGCATGAGGCTCTCGCGACCGCGGTCGGAGCGCTTCTCCACCAGGTTGTCGATGGTGTCGTAGGCGTAGCTGAGCGACTCGGCGGTGAGGCGGCCCTCGTCGAGGTGGGCGGCGGTGAGGCGGTAGAGGGCGTCGTACTCGAAGCGGCCGGCGCTGGTGGATTCCGTAGGCTCGGCCGGGCGCGCGTCGTTGAGGGTAACCAGGTGGTCGGCGCGGTTGAAGCCGTAGCTGTAGTCCTGGAGCGTGCCGCTCGGGCCGTTGGTCTCGAGGGTGTCGAGGCGCAGGCGTGCGTCGTACGTGCGGACGGTGCTGGTGCCGTTCGCGAAGTTGACGCGTGCGGGGAGGTTCTGGGGGTTGAAGGCGACGGAGGTGACGATGCCTGAGACGGATCGCTCGCGGGAGAGTCCGTCGTGGGTGCGTGCGAGGGAGTAGCCGCCCGGGTAGGTGGTGGCGGTGATGCGGTTGGCGTTGTCGAAGGTGTCGCTGACGGTGTAGCGGACGCCTTCACGCAGCGAGTGCGTGGTGACGAGGCGGCTGCGCGCGTCGCGCACCATGCGGTCGGCGCCGCGCTCGCCGTCGAGCAGCGGATACGACACGCTGGCGGCCATGCCCTCCGAGTATACGCACTCGGTGCAGGCGACGTCGCGGTCGTAGCGGGTCTCGACGACGGTGCGCATGGGGTCGCGTTCGTCCCAGAAGGCGGTCTGGCGGTTGGCCTCGTCGAAGCTCGAGCGGGTGGTGACGCCGCGCGCGTCGGTGCGGGTGAGGGGGTTGTTGGCGTCGTCGTAGGTGAAGCGCGTGATGCCGCTGTCGGGGTGGGTGACCTCGGCGATGCGGCCGGCGAGGTCGTACACCTGCCACTGCTCGTTGCCGTGGTCGTCGAGCAGGCTGCGGATGCGGCCGAGCGCGTCGTAGCGGAAGCCGATGACCACCGGCGGGCCCTCCGCCGCGAGCAGACGCTCGAGCCGCAGCGTGCGGCCGAGGCCGTCGGCCACGGTGGTGGTGGGCGTGTTCGCGTGCGGGCTGCTCGGGTCCAAGTCCTCGCCATCGTAGGCGATGGTGCGCAGGGGCTGGTAGTCCGTGCGCAGGGTCGTCGCCGTCCCGTAGACGCTCTCGTCGGGCTGCGTCACGTGCAGCACGCGGCCCGTGGCATCGAACTGCGAGCGCAAGACACGCACGCCCGTGGGCGCGCTGCGGTCGCATGCGGCGGAGGTGCCGAGGTAGGGCTGGTAGACGCGGCTGGGCTCGCCCTGGATGTTGAAGGTGACGTAGCCGGTGGCTTGGTACGTCCCGTCGCCGACGGCGGTGCGGTTCTGGACGGTGCGGCCCATGCCGTCGACGCAGTTCACGGCTTCGAGGTCGGGCGTGGGGCTGCCGGACACGCTCCGCGTGCGCGTGATGATGCGGCTCACCGGCTCGACCAGGTCGTAGGCGTACTCGGTGGTGGGCGTCGCGAGCGTGTCCCCCGGCTGCGCGATGCCTGTCACCCGCCCGTACTCGTCGTAGCCGTAGGCCGTCTCGCGGCGCTCGCTCATGTTGGTGGTGCCGACGACGCGCATCCACGCGGTGGAGCTCGTGATCTGCTCGAGCAGCGGCTCGTACGCCACCTCCATGCGGAGAGCATAGAAGTCGCTGCGCACGGCCGGGTCGTCGAAGAGGCGCAGCTCCGCGGTGGGCAGCACGCCGTCGGCGTCGTACTCCATCCGCACGTCGTGGCCGTTCGGGTCGCGCGCAACGGTGACGTTGCCGTGCGCGTCGTGCGCCAGGCGCGCGGTCTGGATGAAGTAGCTCCCGCCTGCGTCGCGACGTGCTTCGGTCCGCCGCGGGGTCCCGCGCGTGAGCGTCTGCCAGGGCAGGCCCACGAAGTCCGGCCCGTCGTAGTACGTGCGCTCGTCCGTGACCTCGGCACTCCCCTCCACGCCGTACATCTGCTTCTGGTACACGGCGCGCAAGATCCACCGGCCGCTCGTCGCGCTGCCTGGCGCGATGAAGCGCTGGATCTCGTGCATCTCGTCGCCGCGGCAGCTGGCGTCGCAGGGCTCACCCTGGACGTCGGGGCTGCGCCCGTTGCAGGCGGTGCACGCGCCCCCGCCCACCGCCGTCACGCCCAGCTGATGCTTCTCGGTCTGGTTGCCGTAGCCGTCGTGCGCGTAGGTCTCTTCGAGGGTGACCCACTCGCTCGCGGCGGCGCCCTCTTGGATCACGGTGGTCTTGCGCTCGGGGCACAGCCAGCGGATGGGGTACGTCACGCCCGCCGTCGCGATCTGCGCGAGCGGGCAGTCCGCGTACACGTAGGCCTCGGTCGACAGCACGCGCCCGTCGCTCTCCACCTGCTTGTCGGTCACGAGCCCGTGCCGGTAGCGGTCGGTCACGCCGAGGTCGAAGTGGTGCACGCTCCGGCCGTCCTCCATGGAGTCGTCGCCTTCCGCGAAGACCTCCACCTCGCCGAAGCCACGAAACTGGCTCTCCTCGCCGTCGTAGTAGCCGTCGCGGTAGTGCATGCGCTGGATCTGGCGCACCTGCGAGAGCGTGTCGTACGTCGTCAGCTGCTCGAGCACGAGCATCGCGTGCGGCAGCCGGTGCTCCCACGCGTCGGGCCCGCCGTCGCGGCCCATGTGCGCAACGGTCGTGCCGTAGGTCATCTCGATGACCTTGCCGATGCCGTTGTCGATGCGGTTGAGGAGGTTCGGGTGCTCGGGGAAGAGCTCCACGTACGTCACCATCCCCGACGCGTTGATGTACACGACGTCGTTGCTGCCCGAGCCGTTCATGTCGGCGAAGCGGATGCTGACCTCGCTCGTGCGCTCGGGCAGCGAGCCGTTCAAGTCCGCCGAGGACAGCGTCTCCATCGGCTCGAACTCGGTGCCGTCGCAGTTGAGGGCGAAGCGGATCTCGGTGCCCTGCACAACCACGACGTCGGTGAGGTTGTCGCCGTTGAGGTCCGTGAACTCCATCTCCGCGGGCGTCAGCGTGCCCGGCAGCCCGAACATCTCGCGCGCTGCAGAAGCGAAGTCGCCGTGGCCCAAGTTCATCCAGTAGAAGACCGCGCCCTGCACCGCTTGCACCACGTCCACCATGCCGTCGCCGTTCATGTCGACGAGGCGCAGGCCGTCCGTGCTGAAGCTGCGGCTCACGCCCGCGATCGGCGTCGCCGCTTGATACACGCCGTTGTCGTTGCGGTGGAACCACGCGCCGCCGCTCTCGAGGTGCACCACGTCGATGGCGCGGTCGTAGTCCACGTCCAGAAAGCGCTGGTTCGCGTCGGACGTGAAGCTCGGCAGGCCCGTGTCCATCAGCGCCTGCGCGTCCCAGTCGCCCGTGCCGCGCCCGAACAACACGCGGTCGTTCAGCCCGTCCACCATGTCCACGAACCCGTCTCCGTTCAGGTCCACCATCTGCACTTCCGGCGACGACAGCGCCATCGCTCCGCTGCCCGCCGTCGCGCTGGTCATGACTGGCGACAGCGACGTCTCTCCCGTCGCGCTCACCGTCTGCACGAACAGCTGGTGCACCCCGCCCGTCGTGTCCACCACGTCCGGCAGCGCGTCACCGTTGATGTCCAGCAGGTCCGCGTCACCCGTGCGGAAGTCCACCCCCACGCTCCCGATCGACCGCACGTACGCACGCTCGCAGCCCGGCGCGCCGCTCGCGCACCCCGGGTCGAAGCCGCGCGTGTACGCGAAGCGAAAGAAGATCGGATACGGGTCCACGTCCCCCGTCCCGTACGTCGTCACCCGCGCCAGCCGCGTCAGCCCGCCCGTCAGCGTGTACGGCTCGTAGCTCAGCTGGTAGCGCCGCAGCTGCGTGCCCTCCACCAGCACGCGCACGTGCCGCAGCCGCCGGTTCAGCAGCACCTCCACGCCCGGCTTGCCGTCCGAAAGCACGTCCTCGCGCACTTCGTACTCGAGCTCCACCTCGTAGCGCGGGTCGCTGCCCCCACGAAACACCCAGCCGATGTGCACCACGTACGGGCGCCCGCCGTCGAGCTCGTAGTCGTACCGGATCCGGTGGTCGTACGTGTCCACCATCTCCACCAGCCCGTACGAGTACGTCCCGCGCGAGCCCGCCATCCGCGACTCCGGCACGATGACGCCCGCCGCCGTCGCGCCGTAGTACCCCACGCGCCCGTCCGGTAACTCCGCACGCCAATAGCCCTCGCGCCCGTTGCCCATCGCCCCGTCCGCGCCCAGCCACGTGTAGCGCACGAACCCGCCCTCGAACCGCGCCCGGTACGTGCTCGACCCAGGCAGCCGCACCAGCTCCGTGCCCTCGTGCGCGAACAAGTCCGCCGCGTCGTAGTCCGGCACCCCGCGCGACGTCATCCGCTCGATGCTGTCGACCCCACCCAGCGACCAGCCGAGGCCGACCGAAGACTGCCCGCCCGTGCTCGCGTAGCTCAGCCGCAACGATGGCGCGAACCCGTTGTACCCAGCCGGCACCGAGAGCGGCACCCCGTACGACACCACGCCCATGTTGAAGTTGATGCTCGCGTCTTCACCAACACCCTCCAGCGAGCCTGGCCCGCTCGGCAGCTTCAGCCGCGATGGCGAAAGCCCCCCTCCCTCATCTTGCGCCTCGGCGGGGGTGCTCCACACCAGAGGGAGCCAGCACAGCGCGACAACTACTACCCGGTTCACGTTGGACCTCCCACCTGCATGATGAGTCGTGCGCACCATCACACGGCGCCCACTGCATCGCCAGCGCTTCCGACACGGCGACACCGCCCACCTTGACTGGGGACGCCCTGTACAGCCACACTACACGCGTTCTGGAAGTTGCCCCGTCATCGGGTCCTGGAGTGGGAGACGATACCGGGGGGGAGTTTTGAATGCTTGCGTTGTGCTGGAGGCACGTGCCTCCAACGGTCCTGGTCTGTGTGTTCTTGGCGGCCGCCTCGCTCGTAGGCTGCAACTCGAATGGTGGTGTGGGGAGCGGCGGCGCACGGTGCTTCTCGAACCGCACCTGCCTACCCGGCTACATCTGCGACAGTGACGATCGTTGCCGTGCCTGTGACCAGGGTACGGCAGGTTGCGACTGCTTCGGAAACGGCACCTGCGCCAGCGGGCTCCGCTGCGAGATGGACATCTGTACGACTGGGACCAACCGCATCGTGCCCCAGGACCCACAGTGCTACTCGCCGTGTCAGACCGGCTTCACCGACGGGGACGGCACCTATCGGGCCTGCTCGGTGGAAGGGCTGATGGAGGGATGTCTCGACGGCTTCGTCTGCGTCAACGGCTCCTGCGCGGCTTCGGCCGAGGATCCGGCTCCATCGTGCGCGACTGACGCCGAGTGCCCCGACTTCCAGGTCTGCATCCTCGGCAGCTGCTACTCCAACTGCGAGTACGACTCGGACTGCGGCGGGATGGCGCGTTGCTACCGGCATTCGTGCCGAGTGCCCTGTTCCGCCGCCGATTCGGAGTCCTGCCCGGACACGACGCACTGCGAGCTCACCGATAGCGACTTCGGCTACTGCATGCCCTCTCCCGAGCCCACCGCAGCCCTGTCCAACTCCGAGGTCGAGGGGGCTTTCACGCTCAGCGCGACGACCGTTCGGATGACCAACGTGGACCCGGGCGAAGTCCTCACGCTCACCCACGACGCGCCCCGGTCGATCGACTTCACCGTGCGCAAGGTCTCCCACACGGTGTTTGGGGACACCCTGGTGCACGAAGAGAACTCGCCGATGCCCTGGCTGGGCGTCGGAGCGCCCGGTGCTGTGCAGAACGTCCAGACGTACACCGTCACCGTCCCCGCAGGTTCCACCGGGGTATCGGTGGAGCTGCTCAATGCTCAGACAGGTCCGCCCCCGCGTTGGGAAGGTGTGCTCGAGGTGTCCAGCGAGCTTGGGACGCGGCGCGTCACCATCGCGTACTCACGGAGCACCACAGGCCGCTGGATGGGCAAGGTCTTCTACTTCACCCAGTTCGGCGATGTGGGCCTCGACGCATGGGTCAACGGCGGGCCAGCGAGTGCCGTGGACAACGCTCTGATCCAGCGGTGGGACGCCCTGCGGCGAGGCGACCTCTCCACGTTCGAGTTCGAATCGATCCTCACCTCCACCATCACCGAGTCTTGGCGCACGGCTTCCGGGCCCGGCTGCGGTGCGGTCGCGTGCTATCCCAGCGTCACCTCCAACGCTGGTGGCGCCGGGCTCGGTGTGTACTCGACGGACGCCAGCGACGGCGTGCCCAGCGGCATCGTAGAGCTGCCCATTGCGCTCGACATCCGACTCGATGACGCGACGCACATGACCGGCCGGATCGCGACCGAAGAGAGTCTCCAGTACGCCGGCGACCCAGAGGTTCGGCTCGCGTTCGAGCAGGACCCCACTCAGTGTTCCAACCTGCGGCTGGGCACGTGTCTCGGCTTCCTGTCCGACTTCTCCGCCACCATCGCGGTGGGCGGGCGCTACGCCACCACAGCGGGCGACTCCAACTGCGCCGCGTCGTCGGGCGCATACGAGCACACGCGCACTCCGTGGCTCGTGCCCGGATTCCTCAGAGACACGGCGGAAGACCCCGAGACGGGTGTGAGGTACTCCTACGAGTGCCGGGACGACATGCAGCCCTTCGGTCTCGGCTCGGCGTCCCTCAACGCTAGCCTCTCTGGGTCGAACCCCATTCCGGATGGCCGCGCTCGCGTTCGTCAGCTTCAGCTGGTGGATGGCGCGCTCGTCAACCAAGAGCGCATGTATGTCTTCTTCCGCGAAGACTTCGAGGGAGAGTTCGTCGGCGGGGCTACGTCGGACTTCGGCGCCTACGGCCTCATGGTCCTCACGCGCGTCAACGCTGAGCTCGAAGACGAAGCGTACGAGGGCAATGCGCAGGCGGACGATCGGGACATCTCCGTGGCCCTGTCCGACGCTGCACGGTGCGACGCGGGCCTCCTCACGCGCACCAATCTGACGGCGGCTCCGGCCGACGCCGTGCGCTTGGCCAACGTGCTCATCAACGGCAGCGCTCAGGCGCCCACGGGCGGCGTCATTTCGTCGGGGATGCACTACCTCTGCCACGACACAGGCTTGTTCGACGGTGGCCCGTATGCGGTCGGAGCCGTCACACCATGCCCTGCGGGCAGTGGCGTCACGTACTTCCAGTGTCAGTCGGGTGCCTGCACCGGGAACCTTCGGACGCTGCCTTGTCAGAACAACGGCACGTGCCAGACCGTGTTGAACAGCTGGGTGGCGGCGTCCGACACCAATGTGCTGCTAAACCCGCTGTACTCGTGCAGCGACGGGGCCTACTGCGACGACGACCGTAGCGACCTGCTCGACGGGAAGACGTTCTACGCGCCCGGAGCGTCCAACGGTCTCGTCTTCAACCCAATCCGCGTCGCCATTGCGGAGGCGTTCCGCTACAAGACCCAGTTCCAGAACCGCGAGGGCCGCAGCATCGGCTTCGCGCCGCAGATCTGCGTGCCTGGGTCGACGGCGAACCCTTACTGCTACGACCCGGCCGCGATCGAGGAGATTCGCGACCGTGTCAGCTGCTTGGCGTACCTAGGCACCAGCCCGGCGCACCGTACGGTCCTGAACGGTCAGACCGCCACACGCGACGCACTCGACGACTTCCTCACCGTGGCGTTCTCGTACGAGACCATTCCTGACCCGACGCTTCCCGTGGACCCGACGGTGGATGGGTTCGAACCACTGTACGCGCAGCTGCTGATCATGCTGGGCGACGAGCAGTACACCCAGGCGTTCCAGTCCCGCTTCGACCTGGCGGGGCAGTCGCTCGTCAGCTTCGAGGGGCGCTTGTTCGAGCCTCAGGGCATCGACCTGTCCGGCGTCGCTGGCTTCGAGATGTACACGCTGTACCAAGCGGCGCAGTACTACGAGCTCGCCCTCGACCGCTTCTATTCGCTACTGGAGTACTTGTGGGCATCCCTCGCGAACTCGAGCGTGTCCGCGTTCGTGACCCAAGAGACGATCACTTCGTACCTGGGCCGGGTTCTTCGCGCCTCCACGCAGCGCGCGAGGGCCTACGGCGAAATCGCGCGCCGCTACCAAGGGTTCAACCGTGCGGACTTGGCCCGGCGGGTCGTCGAGCGGAGCTACACGTCCGCTTACCTCGAGTCGATGGTCATCGCTCGGTTGATCGAAGAGGTCATCGAAGTGCGCGCCAGCCCCGCAGAACGCGACCAGCTCGTCGCCGAGCTCGAGCGTGCCGCGACGGTCTACAAGATCGCGCTACTAGACATGCGCGAGCTCTACGGGGACTTCACGGATGAGCTGAACACCTTCGGATTCGCCCAGGACTACATCCCGCTGCCCGCGCTCGACCCGAACGGCCCGAACGCTGTCGAGACCTTGCTCGCGCGCGCGCGGAACGCTGCGGCTGTCGCGGCGAGTCGCGAGGACCTCGCCATCAACTCGAGCCGCACGTACGAGACAGACGAGGCCGCGTTCCAGTCGGAACTCACGAACATCCGCAACAACTACGAGAACCAGCTGGCCGAACTGTGCGGCACGATGATTGGAACAGATGGTGTCGTGTACCCGGCGATCCGACGCTACGCCCACCTCAACCCCACGGCCGCTGCCTATCAGGACCCGTGCGGCGTGATGGGGAACGGGGCCATCCACAATGCGTCGGCCCAGATCGAGATCGCGGGCATCGACATTCAAGGGATCGGAAATGCCTTCTTTGCGAATCAGGAAGCCATCAAAATCGAGGAAGGTCGAATGGTTGCGCAGTGCGACCTCATCGACGACCTCGCCGACCTCGAAGTCATAGCAGCCGGAAGGGTGAGCAACCTTCAGGGGCGACTCCGCACTGCTCAAGCCGTTGTGGATGAGGTTCAGCGAGGTGCGGAGAATGCTTTCCGGACGCTGTCACTAATCAAGTGCACTCCGCCAACTGTCGGGACAGCGAATTCGCCCGGTGACTGCCCCGCGGCGGTTGGGGTTACGGTTGCGTACACCTCGGTCCAGGCCGCAGCCATGGTGGCGCGGGCATCCCAGCTCGCGATCACGAACAATCTCCAGACCGAGATTGAGCGTGTGCAGGTCCAGCTCACGGACGACCGGGCGTCCGTGCAGTGCCAACAGTTGCTGGCAGATGGCCTTGCTCGGACCCAAACGATGGCTTTGGAAGCGATTCGACTCGAGCTCGATGCGACTCGTGCTGAGTACCAGCTTCGCCTCGCGTTTGCGGAAGTTACGCGACTGCGGAACCAGGCCTCGCGTGTAGAGGCAGAGCAACGTGAGTCGGAGCAGCTGGCGATCAACGTGCAGGCCGCACGCAATGATCCGAACGTGCGGATCTACAAGAACGACGCCATCATCAACGCGGATCTTTCCTTCCGGACCGCGGTCCGTGAGGCGTACCGAGCGACGCGTGTGTTCGAGTACTACACCTCCCAGAGCTACGCCCGCGTCGACGAGCTAAGCTTGGTTCGGTTGGTGGCGCGGGGCGACCACAACCTAGAGAACTATCTCGCGGACCTGGAAGAGGAGTACTTCGTCTTCCTGGAGGACGTGGGGCGACCGGACAACCGCGTCGACATTCTGTCGCTCCGCGACGACGTGCTGCAGATTCCCCGCTACGCGGACGACGGCACGACGCTGACCCAGGCGGAACGTGTCGAGCGCTTCCGCGTGGCCCTATCCGACCCGCAGTGGCTGAGCCCGAGCGGCCACCTGACGATCCCCTTCAACACGTCGGTCGCTCGACTCTCCCCGTTGACGCGGAATCATAAGCTCTCGCACATCGAGGTCGAGCTGATTGGGTCGGACGTCGGCGACGCGGTCGGTCGCGTGTATCTCACCGTGTCCGGGACTGGGCTCGTCACGGGGATCAACGACGAAAACAGCTTCTATCGCTTCCCCGAGCGCACGGCGGTGGTCAACACGTTCTTCAACGGCGTGCGGAGCTTCACGCCCGACATCTACCAGAACCAACGGTTGCGAGAGCGGCCGTACGTGAACACGAACTGGGAGTTCGCCTTCAACCAGCGCGACGAGTTCGTGAACCAGGACGTCAACCTCGGCTCGCTCACCGACGTTCGCATCTACCTCTACTACACCGACTTCACCGCGTTCTAGTCGCGGTCCTCCATGCGGAGCCTGAACATGAAGATCCTCAAGATTGCCTTCTTCTCACTCCTCCTCGTCGCTGGTTGCGGCGGTGGCAACGGCGGCGGAACAGACGACATGGGGCCAACCCCAGACTCGGGCTGCCCCGTCGGGCAGCAGCCCGGACCGAACGGCTGTGTGCCTGTCGACGACTGCGGTGACCTGGCCTGCGCAGCCCAGCACAGGGTCTGCGATACGTCGGGCCCTGTGCCGGCATGCGGAGCGTGTGAGCTGGGCTACTTCCAGAACGGGAACTTCGAGTGCGAGGCCGGTGGTACCTGCGAGCAGCTGGCCTGCGCGAGCCAGAATCGCGTGTGTGTGATGGACCCAGAGCCACGATGCGACGAGAGCTGCGTCAGTGGATTCGTATGGGACTCGACGTTGGGGGCGTGCCGGACACCACGTACCTGCGCGGATCTCGGATGTGCCTCGATGGGGCAGGGCTGCAACGCTGAGACGTCCACGAGCGACGCGCAGTGCGTGACGTCCTGCCCGGCGGGGGAAGGATTCGATCCGGCCAGCATGACCTGCTTCCGCTGTGGCAGCGGCGGACTCGCCTCGGCCAGTTCCTGCAACCTGCCAGGCCAGCCAGGTGAGACGGGACGGCTAATCGTCGAGACTGGCGTCGCCAACGGGGTGTGCTTCTGCGAGACCGAGCCTGGGTACTTCCCCGAGCAGAACCACGCCACGGCGTGCGACGCCGATGGCGACGGTTGGGTGACGTCGGCCGCAGTGAACTCCATGGAGAACGCGCAGGCGAACGTTCGTGTGAACGCGCGGTGCGCGCTCCGGATGGTGGGTGAGTTCCGGCTCACCAACGAGGAAGGTACGTCGCTCGCAGAAGCCACGGCCGCGCCACTGCCGTTGTACGAGAGTCCGCGAAATGACGGCTCGAGCTCCGCAACATTGCCGACCTATCGTGGGGAGACCGTCCCCGCCGCGGTGCTCAACAGCTTCACGAAGGGTTGCGACTCGGTCACCGACGACTTCAACCACAACGGGCTCGCCGACGTCGACGAGGGCCAGACCGATGACGCGAGCGTCACCGGGTCGTCGAGCCTCCAGGGGTACTTCGACCGGTACACGGAGTACGCATACTTCATGGAGCTTCACGACGGGTACTTCATCGCTGGCACCGGGGGCGCACCGGGCACCTACGTTATCGCGGAGCGCCCTCGCACCGGTAGCGGGAACGGCGCTCTGACGCTCGAGTATGGCTCGGGAGCGACTGAGTACTGGCGCTCCTGCGATCGCCACGACGACACGCTCTACGTCAGCGGAGGGGCTACGAGCCGTGCGGGTGCCGACTTCTCCTGTGCTGGTGCAAGCGGCTGCAGTCGCGCAATGTTCCACCATAGCCAGTTCCGTTGTGTCGTGGGCCAGACCCTCGGCGGCTATGGGTCGGCTACCGCCGCATCGGCGCCAAGCCGTGTTATCGCCAACAGTGAGTCCGTCATCTGGAATGAGGGTGGGGCCAACCGGTCTCTGGGACGTACGAATGACTGCACACTCGAGTCCGCGACGTTTACCCACACGCCGGGCTTCACCAATAGCGATCTCCCCACGTTCGCCTGTGGGGCGCAGAACGCGTCGGACAACGGTCAGGTAGCCCAGTGGGTTGTGGTGGACTACTTGTCAGCGGCTCTCACAGTGAGAGACGGAACGACGCCGGTTGGGGAGATCAACTATGTACGCGGTTGCATCAACGAGTGCGACGAGCTTGGGGTGACGAGCTGCGCCGACTACGATGCGTCGAACCCTCACCAGCGCTGCTGGTCTGACCAAGCGCTCGACGACTTTGGGCGCAGCGAGTGCGGGTGCCGTCGCACCGATGGCAACGGCTCGTGTCAGCCTGGGGCAACTGTGGCTTGCGTTGCAACTTGCGGGTCGACAGGTAGCGGCACTTGCACGGCAGCTTGCGTGCCCCCCGCGGCCGCTGCCTGCACCCCTCCAGCGGAAACCTGTGATGGGAACGACAATGATTGCGACTCCTACACCGATGAGGGCGTGCGTCCGGTGAGCGGGGTGAGTGGGCTGGTCAGCGGATCGGGGACAGCTCAGTTCGACCTCGTGGGCATGTCCAACGGCTTTCTTGGCGTACGAGGCGGCGTTACGGCGACAACCAATTCCCAAGAACACATGTATCAGCTGACCGAATCGCTTGCGACGCGCGTCACTGCCACCGAGGAGAATGGTTCGCCGGCATTGGGGGCTGGATTCGACCGTCTCGCGCGCGTGTCGGGAACCAACACGATCCTTCGGACGAGTACTACATGGTTCTCGGGAAGTGCCGGCCACAGCCTCTACCGCCGGAACTTCCTCGTCAACGGCACCTCAGACGGGTGGCTGGTCGCGATCCTAGGTGGAAGCACTGGAGTTCACCCGGTGAACCACACCAACGTCGGGTCCGGTCTCTCGGCTGTTGCTCCGTTGCCCGAACCCTTGCTGTTCTTCAGCAGCGGTGGCGTGCTGGCGTCGATTCGTCCGTTCACTACGGATACTGCTACCACCTACGGCGGTATTGTTGCAGACGCGAATCGCGGCATCTCAGCCATCGCCTCTCCTAGCTTCGCCGGGGACGGTGTAGTGGCCTACGGGCGAACCGGAGCGTCGACGATCGGCATCGCGCGAGTTCGCGAGAGCAACAAGGTGGTTCAGGCGGCTGTCGTTCAAGCGGGACCCAACAGTGCGTACCCTCACACATTCGCTCTGACAGGCTCCTTGGTGGGCGTCGTCTCCAGGAAGTCCGACGGAAATCTCCTTCTCTACATCGTGGACTCGACCAACATCACTTGTCCGAACTCGGCGACCTGCCCGGTGGAACTCGGGGTAAACGCTCCGCTCCCGGCCGGTGTGAGCGAGGGCGACGTGCTCGAACAGGGGCTCTACGATGCGGTGTACTGGGAGGGTCTCATCATGGTCGCCGTGCGGACCGCCACGCAGGCGCTGTTGGTGGCCTACGACATGGCCGGAACTGAGCGCTACCGAACGGTCATGAATGCCGCCCAGCCAGGAGACGTGGCACTAGCTGTCAGTGACTTGGGCACGTTGGCTTACGGCATGCGCCACGGAATCACCATCAGTCACCGTCGCTACCTGACCTGTCCGTAAGATGTCATTCCGTTGCGCGTTCATCTTGCTGCTCGTCTGCCTCAGCGGTTGTGGGGGGGGTGACCAGTGTCTTCCGGGTCAACGGGACTGCGCCTGCACTGCACTGGGGGCTTGCCGCGACGGACTCGACTGCCATCAGAACATGTGTGTCCGGCCCCGGGAGGTGACGGTCCAGGTACTGTCATCGGACGCCCGGGCCTGTGAGTTCGTGGTGGTCGATGGAGCCACGCAGTTGACCAGCGTGCGGTTCGACGACTCTGTGCGCGGCACCTCAGTGCGGCGAGGACGACGAACAGCCGTTACAGTCATCTCCAGCGAGGACCGCCCGATTGGTACAGGCGTCTCTCTTGGATACCTGGAGGGCGACGAGCCACTTACGCTCGAGCAGACCAACTGCTTCGACCGGCAGGGCGGGAGCCTGGGCGGGGCGCTTGTCACGCTGTGACGAGAGCGATGCGAGCTCGCGCACGTGGAGATGACTTGTTGATTTCGAGGGTGCCCATGGCGAAGCGTGTTCTCGGTCTTCTGAGCTTGGTGGCGGCGCTTGGACTCTTCCAGGGGCCGGCCGCGCAAGCTCAGGATGAGGGCGGGGGCCTTTCGCCGTCGCGGCTGAAGCTGCCGAGCGGGCCAGGCTCGCTGGAGGGTGTGGGCGAAGACGCGAGCATCAACTTCAACATGGGCGTGGTGTCGTACGGGGTGCCGTTCTCGGTGCCGGGTGGGTACAACGGGTTCGCGCCGTCACTGCGGCTGAGCTACGCGAGCACGGGCGGGCAGTCTTCGGTCGGGCTCGGCTGGTCGCTGGGCGGCGTGGACAGCATCGAGCGGATGACGTCGCGCGGGGTGCCGGACTACGACGCGGCGGACCTGTTCGCGCACGAGGGCACGGAGCTGGTGCGGCTGCCTGGGTCGAGCACGTACCGGGCGCGGTTCGAGGGCGGGTTCGTGCGCTACACGTGGCTGGGCGCGGACGGGGCGATGGGCAACGGGCGCGAGGGCTACTGGCGGGCGGAGTTCCCGGACGGGCGCGTGGGGTACTACGGCGCGACGGCGGCGGGCGTGCTCGTGCCGGAGTCGCGGATGGCGGGCTCGCGCGGGACGTACTCGTACGGGCTGGTGGAGATGGTGGACACGTACGACCACCGGATCCGGTACGACTACGAGCTCGACGGCGGGCGCCCGTACGTGGTGCACATCGGCTGGGTGTTCCGTGGTGGCAGCGACCCGCGCTACGAGGTGGAGCTCGAGTACGAAGCACGCGAGGACGTGCTTTCGGACGGCAAGCCGGGCGTGGAGGTGCTGCTGAACCGGCGGCTGCGGCACGTGCGCGTGCTGGTGGAGGGCACGCAGCTGCGGCGCTACCAGCTGAGCTACGAGCCGTACACGCTGACGGGCGGGCTGACGCGGCTGGCGCGGGTGACGACGTACGGGACGGGGGACGTGGACCCGTATCCGATCTTCTTTCGCTTCGCGTACACGCGCGGCTTCGACCCGGGGTGCGCGAGCGGCGCGCCGGGCTGCGAGCGGGCGTACGTGCGGTCGATCGGGAGCGTAGGCGTGGACTTCCGCACGGGTGACGCGGACCTGCTGGACATCAACGGTGACGCGCTGCCGGACGTGGTGGACACGACGGGCGGGGTGCACCAGCTGTTCGTGCAGACGGTGAGCGCGACGGGAGAGACGTCGCTGTCGCCGGTACGGACCAGCGCGACGGCGGGCAGCGGAGCGATGGCGCTGTCTTCGCCGGAAGTGCAGATGGTGGACCTGAACGGAGACGGGTTCGTGGACATGGTGGACGGGCTGAACGACCGCGTGTTGTTCGGGCGCGGCACGGGCGACTGGGACGCGCAGGCGCTGATGGACACGGGCCTGCCGAGCTTCACGTCCGACGCGAACCAGCGCTTTCTGGACGTGGACTACGACCGCGCCATCGACGTGGTGCACCTCGAGAGCGGCGGCGCGTGGTTCCACCGCAACGACAACGGCGTGTATCAAGCGGCGACGCCGATCGCGGGCGTGAGCCGCAGCTTCAGCACGGACGGCCTGCGCCTCGTCGACATGAACGGCGACGGCATGGTGGACGTGGTGCAAGCGGTGCAGGGCGCGGTCTTCTACTGGATGAACTTGGGCCACGGCGACTTCGCTTCTGCAGCGCGCGAGATGTTCGGGCTGCCGGGCACGCTGACGCCCGCGGAGATGGAGTTCACGGACCTCAACGGCGACAACCTCACCGACGTCGTGGTTGTGCAGGGCACCGAGATCCGCTTCGCCCTCAACTGCGACGGCACCGAGTTCGAGCCGATGGAGACGCTGTCCTCGGCGGACTTGAACGGCTCGCTGCCCGAGCGCACGAGCGAGGTCAGCATCCGCTTCGCCGACATGAACGGCTCGGGCAGCAACGACGTCGTGTACATCAACGCGTCGGGGATGGTGACGTACGTGGAGCTCTTCCCCGAGCACCCGAACCTCCTCAACCGCATCGACAACGGCATCGGCAAGGTCATCGAGATGACCTACGGCACGACCGTTGCGCACATGGGCCGCGACGGCGGGCCCGACGCGTGGGAGCACCGGCTGCCGCACGCGATGCTCGTGCTCGAGCAGCTGACGACGTACGACACGCTCTCGCAGGTGCGCCAGATCCAGCGCATGCACTACCGCGACGGCTACTACGACGGCGAGGAGAGCCAGTTTCGTGGCTTCGGCGAGGTGGAGGTCTTCGCGGAAGGCGACGACTCCATGGAGGACGGCCGGAGCGTGCACCACTTCGACCTCGGCGTGACCGACCGCTACCGGCACGGGCTCGTGACCGACAAGCAGGTGGAGAGCGACGGGCGCGTGCTGTCGACCGAGGCCTACGTGTACGCGGACTGCCCGCTCGCGCAGATCGCGACGGCGGGCGTGACGTACCCCATCCGCTGGCTGTGCCCCGAGCGCAAGACCACCGTGATCCAAGAGGGCGCCGCCGCGAGCGAGTGGGTCACCCTCGAAGAGACCTACGCGCACGACGGCTACGGCAACCAGACCGAGAAGCATCAGCTGGGCGTGACGGCGGTGGGCGGGGGCGCGTGCACCGCCTGCAACGGGCGCAGCCCCGACGTCCAGGGTGAGCCCTGCGACGCCAGCTGCCGCGGCGACGAGATGCACGAGATCCAGCGCTTCATCGCGCCAGGCAGCGCGACGAGCGGCCGGTGGATCTTGCGCGCCGTGTACCAGAAGCAGATGTACGGCGTGGAGGGGAGTGCCGAGGTCACGGACGAGCGCACGTACTACGACGGGCCGGACTTCGTGGGCCTGCCCTGGCAGACGCTCACGCGCGGGACCCCGCGGCGGACCGAAGCACGTCGCGACGCAGGCGGGAGCTACTTCATCCAGACCGCGCGCCTGGCGCACGACGCGCACGGCAACGTCACCGTTGCGCGCGACCCGAACGGCCACGACGTGCGGATGGAGTACGACGCCGACGGCGTGCTGCCCACCGCGGAGCTGCGCCTCTTCGACGACCCGGCCGTGCGCAGCGACTTCTATGCTCTCCGCATGGAGGTGGCGTACGAGCCGCTGCTCGAGCAGATCACGAGCTCCACCGCGTGGATGCGCGTCGTCGGCACCACCAACATGAGCGAGCGCCGCGAGACGGCCTACGGCTACGACGAGTACGGGCGGGTGACAGGCATCGCGCAGCCGGGGGACACGCTCGCGACGCCCACCACCGAGTACGCCTACGACCTGGTCGAGCCGGTGAGCCGCATCATCACGCGCACGCGGAGCGTGTCCGGCAGCCCCACGCCCGACCTCGAAGCCGTGAACTGCGTCGACGGCATGGGCCGCACCGTCCAGAACCGCACCGCCGTCGGCGACGGGACGTACCAAGCCACCGGCTACGTCACCTTCAACATCCAGGGCGAGCCCAGCCGCGTCTACCAGCCCTACCTCGGCACCTCCGCCGCATGCGACCGCAGCGCGCCCACGGGCGTGCGTGTCTTGCGCTCGCAGTTCGATGCCACGGGCCGCGTGCTGCACGTGACGCAGCCCGACGAGAGCGTCTACGGGACGGCGACGACCCTGCGCACGGACTACCAGCCCCTGCGCACCATCGCCTACGATGGCGAGGACTTGGACCCGAGCAGCCCGCACGCGAACACGCCCACCACCACCGTGGCCGACGGCCTCGGCCGCACGCTGCGGCTCGAGCGTCTGCTCGCGGCGGAGGGCCCGCCGGTGGTCATCGGCTTCCGCTACGACGCGCTCGGCCGCATCCGCAGCCTGCTCGACGACCACGGCAACGAGCAGTGGCAGGTGTACGACCTCGCCGGCCGCATCGCCGAGGTCACCCACCCCGACAGCGGCATCACGCGCTTCACCTACGACGACGCCAACAACCCCCTCACCCGCACCGACGCGCGCGGCGTCACCACCCGCTCGAGCTTCGACGAGGCCAACCGCCAGACCGCCTTCTGGGACGAACGCGACCCCATGCGCACCGTCGTCGAGACCCGCTACGACCGCGACGTCGCCTGCACCGAGTGCGTATACTCGGAGGGCATGGCCGCCAGCGTGTCGTATCCGCTGCTCGACGGCGAGCGCGGCGCCGACCGCATGGTGCGCGACGCGCGCAGCCGCCTCGTCACCACGCACTCGCTGCGTGAAGGCGTCCGCTACACCGTCAGCGACACCTTCGACAACGCCAACCGCATCACCGCCACCACCTACCCGGGCGGCTACTCCCTCGCACGCACCCACGACGGTCTCTCCCGCGAGCGATCCGTCACAGGCATCGTCACCTCCGTCGCCTTCAACCCCCAGAACCTCCCCGCACGCGTCAACTTCGCCAACGGCACCAGCACCGTCCGCACCTACGACGCGCGCCTACGCCTCGACACCCTCGAGACCAACGGCCCGAGCGGCACGCTCCAGGACTACAGCTACCGCTTCAACCGCGCCGACCACCTGGTCACCCTCAACGACGCGCGCCCGGCCGAGGCGACAGAGTCCACCAGCGCAGGCCGCTTCGAGTACGACGCCCTCTACCGCCTCACCGCCGCGCACCTCGACGAAGGCCGTCTCACCGCCGAGTCCCTGAGCTACGCCTACGACACCATCGACAACCTGGTGGAGAAGCGCTCCGACCGCGGTCGCGAGAGCCTCATGCACCTCGGTGAGCTCGGCTACGGACAAGACGGCACCGGCGCAGGCCCCCACGCCGTCTCCAGCATCTCGAGCCAAGCCGCAGGTGGCGCACAGACCTACACCTACGACGAAGCCGGCAACATGCTCACCCGCGAAGGCCAGCGGAACACCTGGGACTTCATGGGGCGGCTCAGCGCCGTCGACAACGACGACTCCGGCGAGCCCGTCGCCCGCTTCGCCTACGGCGCCACCCGCGACCGCGTCCTCAAGGAAGACGACGGCCAGCGCACCCACTACCTGCGCCCCGACCTCGAGGTCCGCGACGGCATCGTCACCGTCTACGTCAGCCTCAACGGCGAGCGCGTCGCCAAGGTCGAGAGCGCCCTCTTCGCGCCCACCACCCACTCCGACGGCGCCCCCGCAGGCGGCGACGGCCGCGTCACCGCCGCCGACGCATGGGTCGTACGCGCCAACGAAGCCGGCGTGAGTGGCGTGCCTGGAGTGGACAGCCAGCGCAGCGTCGACGACACCCTCCGCGCCGCAGCCCGTACCCTCCTCATCGCACAGGAGCCGCTCGTCGAGTACTGGCACGGCGACCACCTCGGAAGCGTCGTCCTCTCCACCGACGAAGCAGGCGACGTCCTCCAGCGTATGGAGCACTACCCCTATGGGCATCCAAGGGCCCAGTCCGCGCACCTCCCCGACCGCAGCTACACCGGGCAGGAGCGCGATGGAAGCACCGGGCTCAGCTACCACTCCGCGCGGTACCTGGACACCAGGCTCGGCCGATGGACCGCCGCAGACCCGTTGTTTGAAATCGTTACTACACAACAGTCACATCTGTTCATCCTGGGTGGCGCGAACCGCTATGTTCCCATGAACTCATCACCCTTGTCCATGGTCGATGAGAGCGGAAACTGGTCGAAGTGGGTGCACCGACAGATAACGCGCAGAGCGCTTCGTGGAGTGTCGAGTTTGTCTCGCCAAGACATTGGTGCCGTCATTGCTGGAAATTTGGATGTAGATCGCGATCAGAGGCCAGATCATCAGCACAAACACGCAATGCGTGATCGTGGTAGGACTCGTGAGGAGAGCATCTCGCTTGCGAACGAGTTTGTGAACAGAGAGTTGCTCGCTGCGATCGAGGCTGGGCTCGCTGGTGACCGGGAGCAAGCAATGCGACACTTGGGAGCGGCAATGCATACCGTTCAGGACTCGCAGTCGCCCGAGCACGGGTTCGATGTTCCATGGCCTCCGAGCGACGGTTCCAACGTGGTCGATCATGCTGGTGGCGAGTCATTCCTACACGCGCATATCGGTGACGGGTGGGTGACGTTCGGGAGAGGTCAAACGGACCGCGCTCGCCGCGCTGTCGATGCATCGCTTCAGCTATTCGAGATCTATGAACGATCCGTGTCCGGAGGGGAAGGGTTGCCTTCAAAGGTTGAAGTGTTCGACCGGCGGACGGGTGAACTAATACTCTAGACGATGGGAGTGCGAGTATGAAGAACGCTACTATTTCACTTCTGATGGCAGCAGTGTTGATCTCTCATGGAAACACGGCGCTCGGGCAGGTTGTTGTTGACGAAGACGCGTTCATGGCCCGTGAATCTGAGTACACGCTTCGACTTCGTGCCGCGGCTACGTTGGGTGGTCTCCTCGTGGGGAGTGGATTGCTTGCGCTTGTTGGAAATACTCATCCAACAGGGCGACGGCAGACAATTTTCGGCGCTTTGTGTGGTAGTGGTGTTGTCGTGCTGCTGCTGGCGATAATTCCGGCACGCCGACGCGGTGACCTCCGGTCAGACTTCGCCGAAGCATTGGATGAGGCGCCTCCAACACTGACGCTGCGATGGTAGTGACGATGCCGCGAGTTGGCTGAGACCTTTCAAGAGGGTCCCTGGCACGACGTCCATCGGCCCCCAGTATCGCGGGCACGTTCGTGACTAGGACTTCGAGCAGAGGAATGGCGTCGGCTTGCGGTCCGCGATGAAGGCGGTCGGCCTTGACGAGCTTGCGCAGGGTGCGTGCGGTGGACTGCACAGTGTCGCACGGCTGGCGCCCCTGCTGCGGGCAGACTACCAGCCCCTGCGCACCATCGCCTACGATAGTGAGGACTTGGACCCGAGCAGCCCGCACGTGAACACGCCCACCACCACCGTGGCTCATCTCGGCTCCTGTTCATGCATGTCGGGTGATGGACGCGCCGCCCCGGCCGATGCGGACAAGGTATCCGACCGATTTGGTGGGTTCGTCGCGTGCTCCCGCCTGGTGTCCGCATCCCTAGTTCAGCGCCGCCTCGGTCTCTTCTCGGCGCTAACGTCCTTCCAACGCTAACCCCGCGAGGCACTCCCACCCGACCAGCTCCTGTGGCAGCCGGAGCCCCGCCTCTAGGAGCTCCACCACGGTCTCTCGTCCGGCCGCGCTGAGCGAGTCGGTGAACCAGGTCACCAGGTCGGAGCTCAACGGTTCCTCCACGGTGTCGTCACGCAGCGGGACCACCATCGCCCGGCGCTCCACCAGCAGCTCGTACCAGCTTGCCGCTGGGTGGATGGGCGGTGAGCCACACTCCGCTGCAGCCTCAGCCACCGCACGAAGAATCTGGATGCCGGCGCGGTCGAGGTCACCGAAGTACTCGACGGTCGTGACCCCGAGCGCGTGCAGGTCCTGGGCGAACGCTCCGATGCCGTGCACGGCCGCCTTGCCGGAGCCGTACGCCACCGCACGGTAGCGCTTGGCGCGCTCGTTCCAGCGCACGAACGAGTGGTAGGTGTGGTGGTTCTCGACGATGAGCGCGACGGGCGGCGCTTGGGGCTCGGCGCGGTGCACCATGGGCGGCGAGACCGGGAAGCACCGCAGCAGGGTGTACGTTAGGCGTCCCGGGTCGAAGAGCGCGCTACGCGCCATTCCGTCGATGGCCTTCTCATGGCCAAAGATGTCCAGGGCGCGCTCGCGCGCGGGGACCAGAGGGCGCTCGCGTCCTCCCCTCGCGAGCCAGGCCTGCACACGGGCGAGCGACGCGAGCTGCTTAGGGTTCGTGACGCTGCGCGCGAACTCGAGCTCCGGAGCCCACGCCGTGTCTGGCTGCGCTACGCGGGGTGTCGCCTCGCGGACGTGTTGCACCCATAGGGGCAACGGTGGCTCCGCGCTGCGGTCCCAGCGGCGCGCGGTGCTGGGCAGCTGCACCACCCCCGTGTCCACGAGGGCACCCAGCGCCTTGCGCAAGAGCGCGCGTTTGTCCGTGCTCGCTGCCGACACAGGGTCCGCCTCCACGAAGGCTCGCCACACATCGTCGAGGGCGACCCGCGCACGTCCGTGGCCGTGTCGAAGCAACGCCTCGAGGAAGGCGCTCACGCCTCGCGTCTCCGTCGGACAACGCGCGCGGCGACCACCCCCTCGCCCTGGTCGTCCGCCCCGAGCGTCACGTGCCGGTTGCCCCGCTGGCTACGATGCGCGTTGCGCAGCCGCACCACGTTGGGGAGCTGCGCCAGCGCGGCAAGGTCGTCCACGCCCGTGGTGTAGATCAGCTGAGTCCCCATGGCCTGCGCCACCTCCCTCTGGAGCTCGATCAGCGGCACGCTCGAACAAGTGCCTATTGGGTTGTCCAACAACAGCACGTTGCCCCGCAGGCTCCGGTGCGTGCCCCGTCGTTCGGCTCGCAGCCGCACCAGGGTGCAGTAGAGCAACACGGCCGCAGTCAGGCGCTCGCCACCGCTGAAGTTCATCATGGACACCACGTCCACCCGCTCCAGACGGCGCGACGGCTCAGGTTTGAGGATGGTCACGCGTAGGCTGCGGCTGCCGTGTAGGCGAAGCACCGCGCGTTGCGCCAGCTCGAGTCCGCCGGGGATCTTGCCCGACTGCACCAGCTCGTCCACGAGCGGGCCCAGCCGCGCGCGCCGCTCGTCGTCCGTGGTGGGGACTTCGAGGTCCACGCGCAAGAACGCTTGACCGCCCCAGGCTCCGAGCGACTCCGGCAAGCGGCTGGCGCGCTCGGCGCTCTTGAGGATGGCCACGGCCTCGTCGGCCACGGTCAGTACCTCGGTCACGATCGTGTCCCGGTCACGTTCCACGCCTGCGATCTCGTTGGCCAGCGCCGCCACGCGCTCCACCAGGCCGCCATGGTAGCCCGCAGCTGCAGTACGCAAGGCATCCAGCGGAGCGCCGAGGTGCTGCTTGAGGCTGTGCTTCTGGTCGGCGAAGCGGGGGTCGGTCGCCAGCGCTTGGAGCGCCTCCCGCAACCGTGTTGCCTCGGCGAGGGAGGCCTCCACGCTTGCGCGGCACGCCTTCCACGTCTGTACCGTCTCGTCCACCGTGGTGGACGCGTTGTCCTCCGAGTCGCGATCGATCGCGGCGTGGGAAGCTGGCACTGCGGGCGCGACATCGCAGCTGTCCGCGATGCGCTTGAGGTCGTTCGCGGCACGCTGCTGGCGCAGCTCGATGCGCGATAGAAGGGCTTGGGCCTCCTTGCCCTGGGCGTCCCACGTCTGCGCCTGCTCCTGCAGCGCGCGGCTCTGCTCGCGCAGCTCGTCCGCCCGTACGCGGCTCGCAGCCGCCGTAGTGGGCGGGTCTTCGCCGATGGGCAGGTCGTCAGCGTCGCGGGCACGGTCGGCGTGGCGCCGGACCACCGCGTGGGCGTCGCGCGTGCGCTGCTCGGCTTGCAGACGGCGCGCCGACGCGTGCTCCGCGGCGGTCTTCGCCTCCACGATCAGGTCGTCGAGCCGGCTCTCCGCAAGCTGCGAGAACGACTCGACGTCGCTACGCGTGAACTCGGCGCCGAGTGCCTGGGCGAACTGACGGCTCTGGGTCTCGAGGTTGGCCTCCACCCCGTCGAGGCGACCACGCAGCCGGCTGTCGCTCACCAGCCCTTCGTACACCTCGAGCGCGACCTGATAGCGCTGCGCCGCCACATCCAGGTTCGGCAGCTCCCCGCTGCCCGATGCATCGCTGGTGTCCTCGCGCCGGTACCCCACGCCGTCTCGTGTCCGCGTGAGTTCGTTCGCGCGCTGTCGCGTGTGGCTCCAGCGGTCCCGGGCGGTGTCCCGGCGCGCCACCTGCTCGGCGATCTCCGCGTCAAGTTGGCGCCGCTTGGCGTCCACTTCTGCGAGTGTCTTGGCGGCCGCAGCCACCGCGTCGCGATGACGCATCAGCTCGCGCTCGTGCGTGCGCTCATGCTCCGTGAGCCTCGCCAGAGCCAGCTCGGAGGCCCCGAGGCGGGAGCGGGCGTCGCCCACGATGCGTTCTGCAGCGTCCCTCCGCAGGCGGCAGACCCGCATCTCTTCGTCCTGCCGCTCGATGCGCGCCGTCAGCAACGACAGCTCGCGCGCGAGGGCGTCGGCGCGTTCCACCGCAGCGTCGAGTTTGCCGTCGCCCCAGCGGGCCACGAAGCGTTGCACATCGTCGGCTAGCGCCCGCAGCCGGTCTGCACGGGTTTGGGCAAGCGCCTGCGCCCGCGCCCGAGCGGCAACGCGCTCCTCGAGCGAGGAACGCAGCTTCGCGGCAGCGCCGTGGTGGAATGCCGCGTCATCTCCTGGGCCCACCACGAAGCCCTCGTGCGTATGGCTCGGGGCGACGAGCGTGTAGCAACGCACGGCGACGGGCCCGAGCAGCTCATCCGAAAGCCCAGGCACGAGCTGGGCCCGGTCGAGGGCATCCGCCGGCACCATGACTCCGAAGAACGTGTCAGGGGCCGCCTCGATGAGTGCTCGCTTCTTCGCCGCGTCGTCGCGCAGGTTGCGGGCCAGGTACTCGGTGCCTGAGAACGCGTCCACACCGGCTGTGCGCAGTCGCTGCACCACGCGGTCCACGTCGCGCGGCGCGGGCCACAGCCCGGTGTCTTCGAAGGTGCGGAGCGCCTGCTCGTCGTAGAGCCCAGCGACGCGGCTGTCCATGCGCTGCTTGTCCGCGTTCGCCGCTGCGTCCCGGAGGCGCCCCTCCACCCCACCGGCGAAGCCGTCGGCCCGCTCGCACTCCTCGACCTCACACAGGAGTGGATCGGCATCCAGCACTTCCTTTTCGGCTAGGGCCGCCCTCACATCTTCGCGCGCCCGCGACGCGCTCCCCCGGGTGGTGGCCTGGTCCGCGACGGTGGCGCTCCTCTCGGTGCTTAGCGCCTCCAGCGCCTGCGCCTGCGCATCGCGATCGTTGCACGCCTCCTCGGCCTCTCGTTCTGCCGCAGCCTTCTTGGCTTCCCAACGGGCCACGGCCGCGGCCACGTCCTCGTAGGCTTCCAACAGGCCGTCCTGGGTCAGCCGTTGTCGAGCGCTGTCCCGGCGACCGATGGCTTCGCGCGCGTGCTTTTCGTCGGCCTCGGCGCGAGCGGCGATACGTGCCTGGTCATTCACCAGCGTCTGCAGCGCGCGCTCCGCAATCACGGCGTTCTCGCGCTCGGCCTCGTACTTGGCGATGAGCCCGTCGGTGTGGTCCAGCTCGCGCGACAGAACCGTGACGTAG
Organism: Sandaracinaceae bacterium; assembly: GCA_020633055.1. NCBI lineage: Bacteria > Pseudomonadati > Myxococcota > Polyangiales > Sandaracinaceae > Sandaracinaceae bacterium. The sequence goes on from JACKEJ010000012.1 coordinate 210,099, forward strand.
TCCGAGCCGCGCTGTTTCAGTTGATCCAGTTGCGGCGCCCGCGCCGACTCCTCGGCAGCCAGCTGCTCCACGAGCAAGCGGCGCTCGTCCTCCAGTGCCAGCTGCGCGCGGAATGGCCGGCACGCCTCGCGCAAGGCGAGATCCCGCCTCCTCGCGCGCTCGAACTCCACCGCGCGCTGCTGGTGGTCCTTAGCTTCGCTGAGATCGTGCCGCTCCGCCGATCGGGTGAGCCCTTCCGCCCAGCGGGCCACGCGCCGTGCCTCGTTGTCCGCCTGACGCTTCTGCTCCGCGGCGGCGGCCACACGTTCGATGCCAGCAGCGTGCGCGTCATCGAGCTCGCTGCGCAGCTGCAACAGCCCGGCCGCCACGCGGTGCGCCTGCTCGCGGGCCTTCTCTGCCGCTCCTTCCGCGGTGCTGAGGCGCGCGCACGCCTCACGGAACGGACCCAGCACCGCGATTACCTCGAGGATGAACGCCTGCTCCGCCCGTTGCGCGGGCAACTGCGCCAGGCGGTCACGCTGGTCTCCCAGGTGCGACGAGATGACCGCCGCGCGCGAGGTGTCCAGCGTCAGCTCGATGAAGAACTCCACAAACGCCGTGGCCGTGGGGAACCGAAAGAGCTCGTCCGCGGCGCCCTCGCGCCGGTTCATCTTGAGCTGGTAGTGAAACAGCTCGGGGTCCAAGCCGAGCGCCAGCAAGTGTTCACCCCACTTGCGTTGGCTGTCCTCCACCACCACCTCGCGCGCTGGGCGCTCTGCGTGCTGTGCGCGCAGCCAGCCTACGAATGCCTCTTGCGTCGTGCACGGCGGATCCCCGAGCCCCTGCACCGGGATGCTGGGCCAACCGAGCTCGTCGTCCGTGAAGAAGCTGAAGAAGCGACGCTGGAGTCGCGAAGGGTCCGCCGACTTCGCGCCGTCGCGCCACTCGAGCGACTGGCCCACAATCAGCGTTCGCGGTGCGGCCACGGGGGCGTCCAGCTCCCACTCGGTGAGGACGAAGGCGCTGTCATCGGCAGCTACGTAGTCCGCCAGGTGGCGGCGCTGCCCCTCCACCGCGCGTCCCAGAAAGTCGCTCAACCCCGGACGAAACGTGCTGAAGAACAGGTTCAGGATGGACGACTTGCCGCCGCCATTGCGCAGCCACAGCACCGAGTCCGTGGCCCCGCTACGATCGTCGCGTAGGTCCAAGCCCAGGGGCGCGAGGCGTGCATCGGGCCAGCCGATGGAGGCGAAGTGAACGCGGCGCAGCTTGGGCATCAGGCGGTTGCTCCACCCGTTGGCACGGACCGTTCACCTGCGTTCTGCACCCGCTGAAAGCCCTCGTGAGCGGCCAGCTCGCGAAGCTGTGTGCGGAGCGCACGCGTGCTGCGGTAGCGCTCGCTCGACGCCTCACCATCGCGCACCACCAGCCCCGCGTCATGCAGCTTCTCGAGGGTGTGCTTGACCTTGCCCGCCAGTGTCGTGGACCCGCGTCGCCCGCTCGCGCTCGGCTTGCTGGCCACGCCCTCGAGTACCAGGCGCCACGCCTCGCGAAACTCCTCGTCGCCCTCCACGACCTCGGCGTCCTCTTTGTGCTCGTCTCGAAGCCGCTCGCAAAGCTCCACCAAGAACTCCGTCAGCTCCACGACGTCGATCCGACGTGCACCGGCGCTCACGTCGTCCAGGTCGCTGCCCTTCGGAAAGCACCACGCAGCGATGGCGAGCAACACCAGCCCGTACACCGCGCGGTCGGCCGCGCTCATCCCGCCCCGAAAGTCGGCGAGGCGCATGGCGAAGGGGCTGTCGTCCGTGCACCCCAAGGTCACCCCGTAGTCGTCTGCGGAGAGCACGATGAGCCCGGCGCCCTCCGCCAAGCGACCGAACGCGTCCGCGAACGCGCTGTCCCGCTGCATGCGCTGCACCAGCTGATGGTACTGCGGGTCCTGCGAGGGGCGTCTGCGCGGCGTGAGGGCGAAGCGCAGCAGCAGCCCGAGGTCGTGCGCGTCGTCTGCCTTCACGCGGTGCCTCGGTAGAGCGTGAGCTCGTCGCCGACATAGTCCTCGTCGTGGAGCGTGCCGCCGCTGCGTATTGTCTCGAGCCCCTCGGTGTCGCCTTCGGGGGAGAACGCGTGCAGCGCCTTCAGCACCAGCAGGCCGGAAGCACGTGGCCCGGCCCCGCGTGCCCGGATGCGCTCGAGTGCGGCCGTCATCGCGAGACCGCGTTCGTCGACCTCGCTCAGCAGCTCGGCCACCAGCCGCTCGTCCTCCGCGCTGTAGTACGGCGCTACGTCCTCGAGCAGCTCGAGCACCTCGTCCTCTACCGTCACCGCTTCGGGGACAGGCTGTCGAGGCGGGGCCAGCAGCCGGTCCAGCAGCTGTGGGACATAGAGGCAAGCCGGAGCGGCGGCGGGCAAGAACGCACGCAACAGGTCTGGCGTCAGGTCACTGAGCAGACCTCCCGGGAGACCGAGCGCTGGGCGCAGCACGTCGGCCTCGAGGTCCGGCAGCGCCACCAGCGCCCGCGGCCGGAAGATCTGCCGCTCCTGCTCCGCCAAGAAGGCGGGCACCGCGCGCATGACGTGCCCCTGCAAGCGCATGTGCCGGCCCAAGCAGTCCTCGATGATGTCTTCCAGTTCGGCCAGACGGGGCGCATCCGCATCCGACGCGGTGATGCGGCGCTCGCTGACCATCGCGCGCAGCTTGCGCTCGGCGTCCATGCGTTCGCCCAGGTGCTCCCGCGACGCCTCGAGATGCTGGCCGATGTCGACCTCCCAGCGCAGCTGCGCCACGTCACGCTCCACGACCTTCAGCAGCCGCACCAGCTGCTCTTGCAGCTCGATGCTACGCAGCCGCGCATTGCGGGCGGTCTGCACCGCGTCCCGGATGCGACCACGGCGAACCTGCGCGTGCAGAACCGCCTCCTCGGCCACCTGCGCGTCCCGCACGTCGTACTCCAGCATGCCCGTGTAGACGTTGATGCCCTCCGTGGTGGCTTGCAGCACGAAGCGGCCGTCAGACAGTTCCTGTTCCTGGAGCAGCTTCCACTCGAGCTGACGCTGCGTGGGCGTGTCACCCGACCAGTCCATGTACGGCTCGGAGAACGCGGTGCGTCGCGGCTCGTTCAGGAGCGCGTCCACCACCACATCCGCGATGCCAGCGGCTTCTTCACGCGTGAGGGGCGACCCTCCGGCCGCCAGCATCTCGCCGAACGCGCGGTGTACATCGAGACGACGAGCTCCGGCACCGAGGCCCATCTCCTCGATGGTGACGTCCAACGCGCGCAGCACGAGCGACCGTACGTCCACCGAGCCGAGATCCGCGTCGCGCAGGCGCTGAAGACGCTCCGGCGCGTGGAGCGGGGCGGTGCGCAGCAACGCGCGGACGCGGCGGGTCACGGCCTCCTGCCAGCGCTCCGTGTGCGCAGCGGGAGAGTCCGACGGTGGCTCGGTGCTGGGGTCCGACATGCTCGAGCGGGGAGGGTACCGCCGGGGTGTGACGTTCGGGAGCCGAAAGACCGCCGACCCTGGACGCTCGCCAGAACTGACCCACCCCTGCTCGCGAAGACTGACCCACCTCCGATCCGCGTTTCGTGACGTCCGCGGCTCGGGAGCGGCGCCGGTCAAATCACGGACGGCCGCACCCCATCGTCGGGGCGCGGCCGTCGTGCATCGGGCAGCTCGTCGAGATCAGCCGGACGGGTCGCGGAGCGAAGGGCCGTCGATGCGGATCGTGTGGCAGTGGTGGCGGAGTCGGTCGAGGAGGGCGGCGACCATGGGCTTGTTGCCGAGGAAGTCGTACCAGTCGTCGTAGTCGAGGTTGGTGGTGATGATCGTAGCGCGCTGGCCGTAGCGCTCCTCCATGAGCTTGAAGAAGATGTTGCTCTGCTCGGGGCGGAGGTTGAGGTAGCCCATCTCGTCGATCAGGAGGAGGTCGAGGCGGGAGAGGCGGTTGAGCAGGCGTCGCGACGAGTGGTCGGCGAGGCTCTGGTACATCTCGTCGAAGAGGTCCTGGGCCTTGATGAAGAGGCCGCGGTATCCGTGCTCGAGGGCGCGGAGGAGGATCGCGCTGGCGATGCCGGTCTTGCCCACGCCGGTCGGTCCGACGAAGACGAGGTTCTCGGCGCGGGGCACGAAGTCGAGCTCCGCGATCTGCTCCATCGCGGCGCGCTTCACCGCGGGCTGCCGCTTCCACGGGAAGGTGTCGAGGACCCATCGCTCGGGGAGCTTCGCGCGGCGGATCCGATGCTCGAGGAAGCGCATCTGCTGGTCCTGGAGCTCCTCGCGGAGGATGCGCCGGAGGAAGTCCGCGTAGCTCGGCGCGTCGCGTTCGGCGCGTGCGAGTTCGCGGGAAAGGACCTCGCGGAGCCGCTTGAATTTGAGGCTCTCGAGGAGCTGGTCGAGGTCGTCGTCGAGCTCAGTCTTCGTCTCGATGATCTCCGTCGTCTCGGTCGGCTTCGTCGGTCTGCTCGCCTTGCTCGGCGGCTTCGGCGGTTGTCTTCGTGGCATCGTCTCGTTCGCTTTCGGGGGTGGACGCGGGCGACACGGGAGCGTCGTCGTCGACCTCCACGTCGTCGCTCGCGGGGAGTCGGAAGAAGTCGCCGCGCACCCGCTCGAGCACCATCGAGTCGATGCGCATGAGGTCGACCAGGCCGTAGCGAAGCGCGTCCTCGACCGCGCTCACGAGCGGGTCGAGCGGGTAGTCGAGCCACATGGCGTGGAGCTGCTTCATCGCTCGAATCGCCCTTCCTCCATGGCGCTTTCGAAGTTCATCGGCGAGGCGACCGAGCGTGGGCGACGCGGCGCGGAGCGTCTGCTCCTCGGGGGTCATGCTGCGGTCGCGTGACCTGCCGCGGCGCTCGCCCCGGTGTTGCTCCAGCAGGATCCGCCGCCTCGCTCCGGGCTGCCTACGGTCGTGTTCGGCGATGAGGTCGTGGCCGTCGTAGATGCGGACGGCGTGCATCGTCTCGCGCACCTGAACTCGCCGGCCGACGGAGCGCGCCGGGACGGAGTAGCGGTTGGTGTGGAGGTTGACGTAGCCCTCGGTGTCGACGCGGCGCGCGTACGTCTCGTAGACCTCGGGGACGTGCACGGGGAGCGGGCGCAGCCGCGGGCGCTCCACCTGGATGAGGTCGATCGGCGCACACCCGAGGGAGCGCTTCGGCTTGTTCGCGACGCGCACGCACCAGTCGCGGAGCTGACGATTGAGGTCGTCGACATCTGCGAAGTCGCGGCCGGCATAGAAGTTCTTCTCGATGTGGTTGAAGGGCCCCTCGACGCGCGAGGAGCGGTTCTTGTCGCCGAGCTCGTGCGCCATGAAGAAGAAGCCGAAGCGCTTGCCGAGCGCCTCCATCTCGGGCGCGATCACCGCGTCCTTGCCCGTGCCGCGAAGACGCGTGACCGACGTGTTGTCGATTACGCATCGGCCGGCGGCGCCGCCGAAGTAGACGAGCGCCTCGGTGAAGAACGCCCGGCACTCGAAGCGCGACCATCGCGGGTAGACCTGCGCGTACTGGAGCCGCGAGAAGCAGAGCACGAGCGACGCGCAGTCCACCGGCGTGAGGCGCCCGCCGATCCGCACCACGTGGGGCGACGTGTCGTGCTGCATCTCCTCGCCCGGCTCAAACTCGTAGCGACCGAAGGGCAGCCGCTCCTTGACCCCGATGCCGTGCTCCCGGCAGAAGCGCGTCAGCGTCGCGTAGGCGACCTCGATCTTCTTGTCGAGCAGTGTCTCGTGCACCCGGACGAGGTTCCCGCCGCAGTACTCGTGTAGCCCGCGGACCGTCTCGAGGTGCGGGTCGAGCGTCATCTTCCGGTCGATCCCCGGCACGTCGGCTTCGCCGCTTCGAAGCACCTTGCGCACGGCGTTGCGGCTCGCGCCGACGGCACGGGCAATCATCCGCGGGCCATGGCCCTCACGCTGCAGTCGCAGGATCGCGATGCGGGTCTCTCGATCGAGCATCCTTCATCTCCTCGGCTCGCGACGTCGCCGCCGCGTCTTCGTGGTCGGCGTCCTCGTCGCTCTCGGCGAGGCGCGCCATCAGCCCGCCGAACGCGTGGCGCGCCTCGCGCGCGATCCGTTCGAACCGTCGACGCTCCCGTGCCGTCATCGTCGCCATCGCGCCGCCGTCGATCCGTCGACCCGCGCGCGCGGCGATCGACGCGAGCATGCTCAGGTCGCCCAGCAACGTCGGCTCCGCCTCGCCGTCCCCATCCCGCTCCTCGTTGGCGCGCAACCAGAGGCCGGGCTTGTCGACGATGCGGGCCTTCACGTCCGGGTCGCCCTTGCGCCACGCCTCGTAGAGCCGCTCGATCGCACGCGCGCTCGGCGCCGGGCGCGGTAGGTTCTCGACCAGGCGCGCGCAGTGCTCGGCGTTGGCGCGCGCCAACGGCACCAACGTGCGCGTCGCCGCCCGCGGCCCGACCCGTCCCTCACGGACCCGGGCCTGCACGCTCTCCGGCAGCGCGTTTGCCAGCGCGAGTCGGCGGCTCACCCAGCTCTTGTCTCGACCGAGCAGCGTCGGCAGCGACCCCTGCGTGTGTCCGTGACCGACCACGAGCTCCGCGAGCAACCAGCCCTCCTCGAGAGCGCTCGGCTCCCGGCTCTTCTGCAGCCGATGGCTCATCGCGAGCGCGAGGTCCTCCGGCATCGCGATCACCGCCGCCTCGACCACGTCGCGCCCCAGCGCCGCAAGCGCGCCGACCCGCTGGTACCCGTCGATCAGGACGTACCGGTCCGCATGATCCGTCCGCACCACGACGACCGGCAGCTGCTGCCCATCGCTCGACAGGCTCGCCATCAGCGCCGCCCGCCGCGCGCGGTCCGTCAGCCGCAAGGCCGCGTACTTCAGATGGAGCTGGTGGAGCTCGAGCTGCACGCCCCATGGCTATCCGGGCGGCGCCCGCTCACCTATCGCGTCTCGCGAACGTCTGTTCAGTTGTTTGACGATTTCGCCCTTGATTCTAGGTGTTTCCGCGCGCACTACGTCTCGCGCCCACGCGACCACTACTTTCTGAGTTTCCTCCATGAAAATAGTGGTTTCCGCGCCCACTGCGTCTCGCGCCGCCTCCCAGTCAATTTCCGTCAGCGGGTCCACCTCCGGGTCCCGCCGCGACCCCTCCCGTGCCGGTCGCACCTTCTTCCTCAGCCGCTCCTCGCGGTCGTACCCCGGGTGCCGCGAGTGCCACTCCGCGCAAGAACGCCGGTGACGCTCACGCTGGCACTCGGGCTTGCCGCACACGCGCTGTCGGTCCCCAGCGCGGGGATGCGGCAGGAACCAGCAGCGGCAGATCTGGCAGGGACGCTTGCGAGCCATCCCGCAGCGTCCGGTACCCGCCGCGCTCCGCCGCGTTTGTGGTCAGCCGACGTCGAGGTCGCTCACGCGGGGTGGGTCATTTCTCGTGAGCAGACCCGGGTCAATTCTCGTGAGCGTCGAGGCGCCGACAGCGTCCGTTCGCCGTTGCTGAGCGGCCGGTGCGTCTCTCGCCGTCATCGGGCGGCGCGTGTCTCGGAGCCACATCGCTCCCAGCCCTAGGCGCGTGTCGTCGGCTAAGCCCACGGAACGACGGGGCCTCTTGGCGATGGCGAAGGCAGAGCGTGCGCTCGGAGTTGTCTGCGAGGGCCTGCTCATCAGCCAACGGAAGCGTGATCGTTGTCCTCGATTGCTCCACAAGCGTGGTAGAGACGGAGTCTGCGGCGGACGGAGCCATGAAGGCGCGTCCATGGAGGTGGAGCACTCATGGAATCTGGAGCGAAACGCAACCCGCAGGTGATCGACCCCGACGCCGAGGTCCTCGCGCGCAAGCAGACCGAACAAGGGTACGTTCGGGCATGGGGGCACTTTGCTGGGAGCCAGCGGGCTCCCGTCTGGGTTTGGGAGCACCGCCTGGTCGTTCAGCAACTGCTGGGGCGTCCGCTGGCTGACGAGGAGGACGTCCATCATCGCGACCTCGACTGCGCCAACAACGCACTCGTGAACCTGGTGTTGCTGCCAACTCCCGTGCACCTGGCGCTTCACCGAGCCCTCGAGCGCCGGGACGCACAGGCTGTCTTCGCCGTGGAGGAACGCTACCTCCGCAACATGTACGGCTGTCCACAGCCGCAACGTGGCGTCGTCCGAAGGCGGAAGGTCGAAGACGAACGAACGGCCCGGTTCGTTGCGGCGTGGGAACCGAGGGCCCGACTCTTTGCCGATGGAGTGGACCGGCGGTTGTCAGGACACTTTTGTCACCGGTTTTGTCACCAGCGAGCGTAAGTTGTTGAAATTATGGTGGAGGCGGCGGGAATCGAACCCGCGTCCGAGAACGTTCCAGAGAGGCGTCTACGTGCGTATTTCGTGTTTTGAGATTTCGCAGCAGCTTGCGCCCACGAACAGGCTCGCCTTACCGCTAGTGTCCCTTTGTCTCACTCTCTCGTCGGGTCACGCCCGAGAGAGCCAGTCAGCTCGAATGACGTCTTGCCCGAGAGCGCTGACGGGCTCGCGGGTTCGACGGCTCATGGGTTTTCAGGCCGCAAGAGCAACTGCGTTATCGTTGGCAGTTATGGGTTCCTGAACGTATTTACGTCGTGCTCAGGCCGACGGTCACGCAACCAATCCTTCTGCATCCCCGTCGAAACCGATCGCCCCCTGGGTTCGCCCAAGGTACGAGCGCTCGGCCGGTTGGTGCGACCGGCGCGAGAGAGACTCGTGTTGTCAAAGGCTTGCGGACTATGGGGACCGCTGGGGCCCGGCGCAAGGGGCAGGTGTGTCGGCCGCGCGAGCGTGGCGATGCGTACGCACACCACGGGGCCGAGCCGTGGGGCGTCGCCCGTCGACCTGCCGCTGGCCGCGTCCCCTCCGCAGCGCCTACTTGATGAGCCGCAGGTGCGACCCGCGCGGGCCGGGGGGCTCCGGCTCGTCGTCGCCGTCTCCGCGGCTCGGGGGCGCCGCGGCCGTGGCAGGCTCGGGGCGCGCGCTGGGCCGAGCCGAGGGCGGCTCTGGCGGCGCGGCGTCGCGCTTACCCTTTCTCGAGGAGCGAGCGGCCTTGCTCGCATGCTCGGGGGCGGACGGCGCCTCGTCGGTGGACGACGGCGAGTCATCCTCGGGCAGAGAGCCCAGCTCCAGCAGCTCGAGCGTGTCGCGCTCGCGCACCCCACCGTCCGTTCCCGGCGCGGGAGGCGCTGGCACCGACGCCGGCCGCGGCGCGGTGCTCGGGCTGGGCTTCGCCTGTGGGCTGAGCCCCCCTTGCAGCGCGCTCAGCTTGGGCTGCAGCCGGATGACGTTGCCGGGGCGCCCCTTGGCGTGCCGCTCGTCGGCGTCGTCGTCCTCATCGTCGTAGTCGTCGTAGTCGTCCTCGAGGTCGGCCACGGCGCTGAGTGGCACGGGGCCACGACGACCAGCCTCACGCTCGACCTCGGCGAGGATCTCGGGGGGCATGGACTCGGGCCACACCATGCCGCGTCCGTCGTCGCCGGCGAGGGCGAAGATGGCGTCCCAGCCGACGATGCACGTGAAGGGGGAGCGGTTGAACGACAGGGTGCCGTACACCCCGTCCTTGTCGATGCGCAGGTCGACGATGGGTACGACCATGTCCAGCCCCAGCTGCAGGACGAGCTGCGGCTGCTTGCGCAGCCAGGGGGGCACGACCACACCCTCGACCCGCGGGTCGAGGTGCACGAACATGCTGCCCCGCAACAGGAGCGAGCGCGCGACTTCACGCTTGTCGGGCGGCGAATCCTTCGACATCTGAGCGGGGGTCTTACCTCAGACGCTGCACGCGGGCCACCCGGGGAGGGGAGATGGGCACCTCTCGAGCGCTCTCCGGGGCCTGGTCGGCCGCGTGCGTGGCCCTCGTGCGCCGAGCGTCTACGCGGACCGTCCTCCGGGGCCGTCAGGGGAGCGGGTCGGGCCGCGTGGTGGTGCGCCGCCCGCTGCGTGGCGGCGGCTTGAGCCCGAACTTCTCCATCTTGTAGATGAGCGCTCGGCGCGAGATGCCCAGGGCCTTGGCCGCGTGTGTCTGGTTGTGGTTGCAGTCGGCCAGCGTCTTGATGATGGCGTCGCGCTCCATGCCGTCTACGTGCTCGCGCAGGCGCCCGCGGTTGGACGCGATGGGCATGGGCTCGGCCGGCATGTGCTCGCCCAGCAACTCGCCATGGCCGGCCAGCTTCACCGCCCGGTGCATGGCGTTCTTCAGCTCCAGCACATTGCCCGGCCAGGGATAGCTACGCAGCCGCGCGACGGCGCCGGGCGACCAACGCACGGGCGCGGGCGAGCCGGCCTCGAGCGCAAAGCGCGTGGCCAGCGGCAGGATGTCCGCGGTGCGCGTGCGCAGGGGCGGCAGCTCCACGGGTGGGCTGGCGAACAGCGAGAACAGCTCCGCGTCGAATGCGCCCCGCGCCACCAAGCCCGCGATGGCGCGCTGCGTGGTGCCGATGACGCGGAAAGCGTCGCGTCGCGCCAAGAGGGCCTTGCGCATGGCCACGTGGGCCTCGCGCGGGAGGTCGCCCAGCTCGTCCAGCAGCAGCGTGCCCCCACGCGCGGCGTCGATGCGGGCGGTCGAGTCGGCGCCGTCCCGATCAGCGTCCGGGTTCTCGGTGTCTCCGAGCGCCAAGCGCAGCCTGTCGGCGTCGAACAGCTCCGAGCAGTAGAGCGTGACGAAGGGCCCGTCCGGGTTCGGGCCGCGTTCGTGGACGATGCGCGCGGCCAGACCCTTGCCCGTGCTGATCTCGCCCGTGAGCAGCAGCCAGGTGCTGTCGCTCGGGACGTCGTCGAGCGCGGCGCGCAGCGTGTCCGTCGCCTCTTCGAGCGAGACGTCGCCGGTCACCTCCCCGGTGTCCTCTTCGCGGCGCTCACGCGCGCTCCGCTGACGGGCGGCGTCGGCCTCGAGCGCGCTGCGGGCGGACCAGAACAGCCGCTCGGGCTGGTCGGCGTCGAGCGGCGCTACGGACAGGCCCACGCTGACCCCCTCGAGGCCGTCCAGCAGGCGCTCCACCACGGTGCTGGCCGTGCCGAGGGCCGTGTCCGGGAGCAGGAACTCGAGCTCGTCCTGGGCGTAGATGCCTACGACGTCGCCCGCGCGGAAGCTCTCGAGAGCGCGCTCGGCCACGATGTTCCCCCCACCCGGTGGCGTGCTGACCATGATCAGGGTGGTCGGCCGCGACTGCCGGCCGGCGCGGGCCAGCTCTTCGTACAGCCGCTCGCGGAACTCTTGGTGCGTGAGCGTGCGGCGACGCACGGCGTCCAGCGTGGAGGGGATGCCCAGCACCAGCTGCGTGTCGCCCACGACGACGTCCTCGCCTGGCTCGAGCAGCTGAGACGGCTCCGCGGCCTTGCCCCCGACGTGAACGGACGCGCCTGGCAAGCAGTCGAGCGTGACGCTGTCTTCCTGCCACAGGAGGGTGGCATGCAGGGGCAGGACACCCGCGCCCCGCACGATGACGCTCGCGTCGGCGGCGCTGCCCACGGAGAGCGGTCGCCCGGCTTCGAGCTCCACCACTCGGAGCCCCTCTGGCGAGCTGACCACCACGAACGGCGTCAGCTCCTCGGGCTGTGTGCGGTCCAGTGAACCCATCACGCACGACTATGACCCTGGTCCGGCCGGCGGTCTACGGATTTAAAGGGTCCACTCGGCGCGCACTCGGCGGCGCTCGGAAGGCCCTGCCCAGGGATGTGCGTCCTCCGGATTAGGGAGCGAGCAGCCAAGTGCCGAGGCGGGCCGCGACCAGCGCCGTGATCAGCGCGGCGAACCCGACTCCCTTGCGACGGTCGGCTGCCGGGATGCGCAGCGAGGCGGGGGCCAGCGCGACCACCACGCCCAGGCTCAGCATCGGGAGGGCCGGGAGCGCTTGCTCGAACGCCAGCAACGCCACAAACGTCAGCGCGAAGCCGGCCATCAGCCCCCAAACGACCCGTCGGCGCGGGAGGCTGGTGGCGCGCGCGGCCGCCCCGTACACGGCCGCGATGGCCACGTCGCCGACGCCAATCAGTGGCTCGATGCGCGCGGTGCCGTAGATGGGCCAGCTGAGGGTGACCAGGGGCAGGGCGGTCTCTGGGTTGGCGATGATCTGCGCGGTGGGCCCCTCCGGCACGAACACGCTCAGGATGTCCACCGCGGACGCCACCCAGGCCAAGAGCACCAGGTGCCCTGCGTGCTCGACGCGCCCCCCCACGGCGCTGCCCAGCACTGCGCCGAAGGCCAGGAGCGCGGCGTTGATCAGCCCCGCGCCGACCGCCAGGGGCAGCGAAGAGCGCGCCAGCGCGACCGCGACCAACACGCCGAGCGGCAGCAGCAGCACGGCCAGCTCACGTGGCGTCGCGGTAGGGCTGAGCACCGCCACGCCGCTGATGGCGACCGCCACGGCACCGAAAGCCAGCACGGCGCCGACGAGCGGACTGGTGGGCACGTGTGCACCGACGAGTACGCTGAGACCATAGGCCAGGCTGGCGACGGCCAGCACGGTCAGGAGGGCGGACCACGAAGCGGGCCAACGCGTGCGCGCCGCAGACGGTCCCGCAGGTGCCGCGCCCAGTGTGCTCGTGGCCTGCGGAGGCGGTGGGGTCGCCACCCGCGTTGGCGCGGTCACGGGGGGCACGTCGACGGGTCCGGTCGCGGGGTCCGCAGGGGGCGTGGGCGGGAGGCTCACCGCCCGCTCAGGCCTCGCCGCGCACGCTCGCGTAGTCCGCGAAGGTGTGCCCCTTGCGCGTGATGACCACGTTGGTGACGCTGCCGACCGTGGGCGCTGCGACGGACGCAGGCCCTTCCGGGGCGTGGCGCATGCGCGCGGTGACGACTCGCGCGATGTCCGCTGGGGGCAGGACGACCACGTGCCGGCCTTCGCGCGAGGCGGGGTGCGCCGCGGCGGGTCCCTCGCTCGGCCCCTCACCGTCCGTCTCCGGGGCGGCCACGACGGGCGCCTCGAACACGCGCGAGAGGGCGGCGTCGTCGAGCGCCTCGAAGGGCACGCGCAGCGCATCTGCCAGCCCCCGTGCCGCGTCGCTGCGGCCGCTGACCCGGGCCACCGGCAGCACGTTCCCGTCGGTGCCCGCCCACGGCATGGGGAGGGTGGGCCCATCGGCCAAGAGGGTGACCAGCCGCTGCCCGGCCTCGTACATCTCGCTGGCCCAGGCCGGCACCCCGAACGCGTGCGACGCGTCGTTGAACGCCAGCAGGCGCGCGTGCGCGAGGGCTTGTCCCGTCGGGTCCAGCTGCACCGCCAGCCGGCTGATGGCCGTGTTGGAGATGCGCCCGATGGGCCGCGGGCGGTGCTCGCGCAGCCCGAGCACGCCCGACACCAAGCTGGCGATGACACCGCCGTGCGCGACGACGCACACGCGCGCGCCAGGCTCCACCTCGCGCAGCAGGGTCAACATGGCGCGCTCCACCCGCGCGCTCAGGTCCGACCACGACTCCGCCCCGCCGATCTTCACGTCGTCGCCGCGCATGGCACCGTTGACCTCGTCGGGGTAGCGCTGCGCCACCTCGGCGCGCGTCAGGCCCTCCCAGCGCCCCACGTCGATCTCGCGCCACTCCTCGCGCGTCTCCACGGGGTGACCCGTGGCCAGCGCGGTGCGGTGCGCGCGCTGCAGGTCCGAGCTGACGACCCGGTCGAACGTCTCACGGGCCAGGCGGGCGCCCACCCGCAGCGCTTGCTGCTCACCCAGCGGGCTGAGGGGCGCGTCGCCCTGGCCCTGCCACTGGCCCGTGACGTTGAACGTGGACTCGCCGTGGCGGACGAGGGTCAGCTCGATGGGCGCGCGCTCGCTCACTTGCTCTTCTTCTTTTTCTCCGGGCCGGGCTTACGGATGTTGATGACCTCGTCGAGGATGCCGTAGGCCTGCGCCTCGTCGGCGCTCAGGAAGTTGTCGCGCTCCGTGTCGCGCGTGACCTCGTCGAAGGTCTTCCCCGTGTGCGCCGACATGATCTCGTTCAGGCGCCGCTTCAGCGAGAGGATCTCCTTGGCATGGATCTCGATGTCGGTGGCCTGACCCTGGTAGCCGCCGAGGGGCTGGTGGATCATCACCCGGCTGTGCGGCAGACCGCGGCGCATGCCCTTGCTGCCCGCCGCGAGCAGCAGCGCTGCCATGGACGCCGCCTGGCCAATGCACACCGTCGACACCGGACAGCGCACGTACTGCATGGTGTCGTAGATGGCGAGCCCTGCCGTGACCACACCGCCGGGGCTGTTGATGTAGATGGTGATGTCCTTGTCCGGGTCGTCGCTCTCCAGGAACAGCAGCTGGGCGATGACCAGGTTCGCCACGTGATCGTCGATGGGCGTGCCCAGAAAGATGATGCGGTCCTTGAGCAGCCGGCTCCAGATGTCCCACACGCGCTCGCCGCGGTGCGTCGTCTCGACGATGGAGGGGATCCCGATGGCCTGGGGGCGGAGCGAGGGGTCGAAGGTGGCGGTCATGACGTGCTTGTAACGCTCCCCGAGCCCCTCAACAACCCCCCGCGACGAGGCTTTGGGGGCGTCGCGCGCGACCCGAGCACGAGCGCTCGTCCCCGGCGCGCGCCTCCGGTGTCACGGCCACGACGAGCTGGGCGTCAGGCCTCGGGGCCGAAGCTCAAGATGACGTAGCCGCCCGAGCGCTCGTCCTTCTGGATCACCAGCAGCCCGCGCGCGCCCGCGTCTTCGATGAGCTGGTTGAACGTGCGGTAGCCGTAGTACGCCTCCGAGAAGTTGGGGCGCTTGCGCTTGAGCACCTGCTTGACCATCGAAGCGAACAGGTTGCCGTCGCGGTCGGCGAAGAGCGACTCCACGGTCTCGAGCACGATCTCGAGCGCCTCCTCGGGCGTGCCGAGGGCCTCCGTGGCGGTGGGCTTGTTGCGCGGGCTGTCCTTGGCGTCCTTGGCGTCCTTGGCTTCCTTGCCGTCTTTGCCGTCTTTGGACGCGCCTGCGTCCTTCGACCCGGCTCCGCCCCCGTCCCGCGTGTCTTTCGCGTCCTTGGTCGCGTCGCGGGCGGACGCGTCCTTCTTGGCTCCGGCGGTCGCGCTCGCTGCCGGGCTGCCCGTCGTAGACCCTGCCGCACCGCCAGTCGTGCCCCCCGATGCGCTCGTCTGCGAGCCGCCCTTCTTGCGTCGGCTGGCCGCGCTGCGGCTGCTGCGCCCCTGCTGCGCGCGCACCAGGTCGTCGTAGTAGATGAACTCGTCGCAGTTATCGACCAGCAGGTCGCTCGTGCTGTTTTTGACGCCCACGCCGATCACCATCTTGTCGTTCTCGCGCAGCTTGCTCACCAACGGCGAGAAGTCGCTGTCGCCCGAGATGAGCACGAAGCCGTCCACGTGAGCCTTCGTGTACGACAGGTCCAGCGCGTCCACGACCATGCGGATGTCCGCCGAGTTCTTGCCGCTGATGCGCGCGTGCGGGATCTCGATCAGCTCGAAGGCCGCCTCGTGCATGGGGCGCTTGGCAGACTTGTAGCGGTCCCAGTCGGCGTAGGCCTTCTTCACCACTACCTTGCCCTTGTCGAGCACGCGGGCCAGCACCAGCTGGATGTCGAACGCGTCGTAGCGCGCGTCGCGCACGCCCAGCGCCACGTTCTCGTAGTCGCAGAAAACCGCCAAGTTGTAGACCGAGGGCGCGTCGCTCATGGCGCGCACTCTACACCAGTGCCAACACGAAGTACGATGTCCCGCATGCGTTCCCTGCCGTCCCACGTGGACATCCTGCGCAGCCTGGTGGAGACCCCCTCGGTCAGCTCGCCCGATCCCGACTTCGACCAGACCAACGTCGGGGTCATCGACCACCTGGCCGAGCTGTGCGAGCAGCTGGGCTTTCGCGTGGAGGTGGTGCCGCTCACGCACGCGCCGCACAAGGCCAACCTGATCGCGACACTGGGGCCCGAGGACCAGCCCGGGGGACTGGTGTTCTCGGGGCACTCGGACACCGTGCCCTTCGACCGCGGCAGCTGGCAGACGGACCCGTTCACGCTGACCAAGCGCGCCGATGGGTCCCTGTTCGGGCTCGGGGTGGCGGACATGAAGGGCTTCTTCCCGTGCATGCTGCACGCGGTCCGCGAGGTGGGGGCAGGGCGCCTGAAGAAGCCCGTGGTGCTGGTCGCCACGGCGGACGAGGAGAGCACCATGTGGGGCGCGCAGCAGCTGGTGCGCGAGGGGCGCCGGCTGGGGCGACACGCCATCATCGGCGAGCCCACGGGCATGCGCCCGGTACGCAAGCACAAGGGCGTCATGATGGAGCGCATCCTGATCGAGGGAGACTCGGGGCACTCCAGCGATCCTTCGTTGGGGCGCAACGCCATCGAGGGGCTCGGGCAGGTCATCGCCGCCATCGGTCGCCTGCGCGAGGAGCTCGCGGGGCGCTTCCACGACGAGGCCTTCAGCGTGCCCGGACCCACGCTCAACCTGGGCAAGGTGTTCGGCGGCGACAGCCCCAACCGCATCTGCGCGCGCTGCGAGCTGCACCTCGACGTACGGCCTCTGCCTGGCATGGTCCCCGAGGAGATCCGCGCGGAGCTCAACCGGGCCGTGCAGGAGGCCGTGCGCGACCTGGGACTCAGCGCCGAGTGCGCCGCGCTGGTCGACGGTGTGCCCCCCTTCGAGACCTCGGCCGACTCGGAGTTCGTGCGCGCCTGTGAGGCCACCACGGGGCACGCGGCCATGGCCGTCATGTTCGGCACCGAGGCGCCCTACCTCAACGAGCTCGGCATGGAGACCGTGGTGATGGGGCCCGGCGACATCTCCGTGGCGCACCAGCCCGACGAGACGCTGCGCGTGTCCGACCTCGAGCACGCCACGGGCCTCTACGCCCAGCTGCTGCACCGCTTCTGCGGGGACGACGCCTGACCGCCCACGGCGGGGGACGGGCCCGTCCGGGAGCGGTCGACCCTGACCCGCTCCCATGATAAACGCGGCCTCATGTCGTCGCCCGTCATCATCCTCGACTTCGGCTCCCAGTACACCCAGCTGATCGCGCGGCGCGTGCGTGAGTTGCAGATCTTCTGCGAGATCCAGCCGTGCACCATGGACATCGACGCGCTGCGGGCCATCGCGCCGGCTGCGGTCATCCTCTCCGGGGGCCCGGCCAGCGTGTTCGCCGAGGGCGCGCCGAGCGTGGACAAGGGGGTGTTCGAGCTGGGCGTGCCCGTACTGGGCATCTGCTACGGCATGCAGCTCACCTGTCACCTGCTGGGCGGGCGCGTCGAGGCCGCCAACGAGCGTGAGTACGGGCCGGCGAGCATCCACGTGGACAAGGCCGTGGGCCTGCTGGCCGCCTTCGAGGCCGGCGCCGACGTCAACGTGTGGATGAGCCACGGCGACCGCGTGGCGGCGCTGCCCGAGGGCTTCGAGGTGGTGGCGAAGTCCGGCAACAGCCCGTTCGCCGCGGTGGCAGACGAGTCGCGGCGCATCTACGGCGTGCAGTTCCACCCCGAGGTGGTGCACACGCCGCGTGGCGTCGAGATGCTGCGTGCGTTCCTCGTAGACACGGCCGGCGTGGCCGCCGACTGGACCCCGGGCAACTTCGTCGAGCAGAGCGTGGCCACCATCCAGCAGCAGGTGGGGGACGGCGCCGCCATCTGCGGCCTGTCGGGCGGCGTGGACTCCTCCGTGGCGGCCATGCTGGTGCACAAGGCCATCGGCGACCGACTGACCTGCATCTTCGTCGACAACGGCCTGCTCCGAAAGGACGAGGGCAAGAAGGTCATGGAGATGTTCGCGGACAACCTGCACCTGAAGGTGGTGCACGTGGACGCCTCCGAAGAGTTCCTCGGCGCGCTCGCTGGCGTGAGCGACCCGGAGACCAAGCGCAAGATCATCGGCAAGGTCTTCATCGACGTGTTTGACCGCGAGGCCAAAAAGATCACCGACGCCAAGCACCTGGTGCAGGGCACGCTCTACCCGGACGTGATCGAGAGCGTCTCGTTCAAGGGCCCGAGCGCGGTCATCAAGAGCCACCACAACGTGGGCGGCTTGCCCGAGCGCATGAACCTCTCGTTGGTGGAGCCGCTCCGGCTGCTGTTCAAGGACGAGGTGCGCGAGGTGGGCAAGGCCATGGGCATGCCGCGCGAGGTGCTGCAGCGGCAGCCGTTCCCCGGTCCCGGGCTCGCGGTGCGCTGCCCGGGTGTCATCGAGCGCGAGAAGCTCGACATCCTCCGCGAAGCCGACGCCATCTTCGAGCAGGAGATCCGCGCGGCGGGCCTGTACGAGGAGATCTGGCAGAGCTTCGCCGTCATCCTGCCGGTCAAGACCGTGGGCGTGATGGGCGACGAGCGCACCTACGAGTACGTGGTGGCGCTGCGCGCCGTGACGTCGCGCGACGGCATGACGGCCGACTGGGCCCGCATCGACCACGACATCCTCGCCAAGACCAGCACGCGCATCATCAACGAGGTGCGCGGCTGCAACCGCGTCTGCTACGACATCTCGTCCAAGCCGCCTTCCACCATCGAGTGGGAGTGAGCGTGCGCCAAGCGGGCAGGGTGGTGCGTGGGGCGCTCTACGGCACGCTGCTGAGCGTGGTGCTCGTCGCGTGTGGTGCGCAGCAGCACCCCACCGAGCCGACGCGGCTGTCGGTCGTGACCGAGCCGGAGAACGCGCGGGTGCGTATCGACGACCGCGACGTCGGGAGCGCGCGCGTGCTCCAGGCGAGGCCGCCGCGGCTGACCCGCGGCCGACATCAGGTCAGCGTCGAGGCCGACGGTTACTTCCCGCACGACGTGGAGCTGGACCTGCCGCCCGGCACCACCACGCTGCGCGTGCAGCTGCGGCCCATCCCCCGCTGAGGCCCGACCCGCGAGCGCGCGCCCGCAGACCGCCACCGCGATGACGGGCGCAGGTCGCGGGGTCACGGACACGACGCCGCCAGCCGCTCGCGCGTGGGCTAACCGACCGCAGCGGCGATGAGCGCCTGCGTCTTCTGTGCGATGTCCGCGTCGGCCAGCGGGGGGCCATGGGCCGGCACGACGATGCTGGGCGGGTGCTTCTCCATCTCGCTGGCGAGCCCGCGCAGGGCACCGACCTTGTCCTTGACCATGAACTTGAGCGCGAGGTTGAACACCTTGTACCCGGGGCCGCTGCCGCTGAGCTTGAACGCCAGCCACGCCAGGGGGTTGCTGGGGAGCTTGGGGATGTTCGCCAAGATGTCGGACACGAACCAGATGTGGCCTCCCTCGACCTCCACCCACACCCACGTCTCTCCGCACTTGGTGTTCTCCACCTCCCCGATGCCGATGCGCGGCCCCGCGACGAGCGGCACGAGGCTGATGGGCTCGAAGGCCCCGGCTTCTGGGTTCTTGGCGCGCACCCGCATCACCGTCTCGGGCGCGGCGAAGAAGCGCGCCTTGGGGAACTTGGCGCGCCACTCGGCCACGCCCAGGTGATGGAAGCCGTTCGGGGCGATGACGGCGCCCACCTCGC
Organism: Sandaracinaceae bacterium; assembly: GCA_020633055.1. NCBI lineage: Bacteria > Pseudomonadati > Myxococcota > Polyangiales > Sandaracinaceae > Sandaracinaceae bacterium. The sequence goes on from JACKEJ010000012.1 coordinate 229,428, forward strand.
CGAACTCCGCGAGGTCGCTCAACGCGGCGTCGCTGATGCGCGTGGCCGGGCTGACCACGAGCAGCTTGTCGTTGGCCATGCGCGCGACGAAGGTGTTGGCGCGCCCGGCCTTCGAGAACATGTACTCGTACGACAGCACCCCCGCGTCGCGATCCAGAACTGTCCAGCCGTTGGTCGTGGTGTCCATGATGTTCCTTGCGATGGCGTGACGCGCTATCCTCGCGCGGTGCCGAAGACCGCCGCCGCCCTGATGGTCGGGAACGAGATACTAACGGGCAAGATCGAAGATACCAACACCCGCTATCTGGCGCGGTTGCTGTTCGAGCTCGGCGTGTCCCTGCGCCAAGTCGTGGTCTGCCCCGACGAAGAGCCCATCATCGTCCGCGAACTGAATGCGCTCCGTAGCTCCCACGACATGGTGTTCACCAGCGGCGGGGTGGGGCCAACCCACGACGACATCACCATCGACGCCGTGGCTGCGGCTTTCGGTCGTCCCGTCGTCGAGTCCCCCGAGATCGCAGGGATGATTCGCGCGCACTTCGGCGCTGCCGTCACGCCAGCCCACCTGCGCATGGCGAACATGCCCGAGGGGGCCGAGCTGGTGCGCAGCGCGCGCAGCGGGTGGCCCACGGTGGTCTGCGAGAACGTCTACATCCTGCCGGGTGTGCCCGAGATCTTCGAGCGCAAGCTGGACGCCCTGCGCGAGCGGCTGGACGAGGGGCAGCGCTTCTTCAACCACACCGTGTACACCCGCTGCGACGAGGGGGAGATCGCCGAGCTGCTCACGTCCCTGACCTTCGCGCACCCCGACGTGACCATCGGGAGCTACCTCGTGTGGAGCGACCCGGCCTACCGGGTGCGCGTCACCTTCGACAGCGTGGACGCAGACAAGAGCGCTGCGGCCGCCGACGCGTTCGTCGAAGCCATCCCGCCCGAGAAGCTCGTGCGCCGCACGAGCCCTGCGTAGCCGCTGGTCCGAGCCCGCGTCGGCGTGCTGTGGTGTCTGGCGCTGGGACCGTGGCGGCGGCCGCTGCGCGAGCTCGAGCGTGCGCGGGCTGCGCTCACAAGGGCGCGTCGAAGTCGTCCTCGGGGGTGGGCGCCACCTCGCTGTCCACCGGCGTGGGAACGAACGCAGTGGCGTTCAGCACGAAGAACCCACACACCGCCGCCAGCACCAAGGCGAGCGCGCCCAAGGGCTTCTTGCCACGCTTGAAGGCCACGACGGCTCCGGCCACGCACGCGAGGGCGCCGACTCCGCCGACAGCCTGAATGATCATCCATGCTTCCATGGCGCGCAGTCTATCGGCCGAGGGGGGCCGTGCCTACCCGCGAACTGCCGTGTCCGCAGCGTTCGTGCGCGCGGGGCTCATCTGACGGCGTGCTTCGGACAGCGCGATGCCGGCCGCCACCGAGGCGTTCAGCGACTCGGCCTCCCCGCTGATGGGGATGCTGGCGATGACGTCGCAGCGCTCTCGCACCATCCGGCGCATCCCGTCTCCCTCGGAGCCGATCACCACCACGCGACCCTCGGGGGCTTCGGGTAGAGCGTAGATGTCCGTGTCCCCGTCGCCGTCCAGCCCGACGATCTGGAGGCCCTGATCGCGCAGCGTCATGAGCGTGCGCTGCAGGTTGGTCACGCGCGTGATGCGTGCGCGCTCCGTGGCGCCGGCCGAGACGCGGACCACCACGGGCGTGACCCCCACGGCGTTGTGCTTGGGGACGAGGAGGCCATGAGCCCCGAAGGCGACGGCGCTCCGCACGATGGCACCGAAGTTGTGCGGGTCGGTGAGGTTGTCGAGGGCGACGAGCAGCGGGCACGGCCCCGCTTGGGCGAGGAGCTCGGAGAGCTCGACGTAGGGGTACTCGCCGGTGATGGCGACCACGCCCTGGTGGCGCACCCCCTTGCTCAGCTCGTCGAGCACCGCGCGCGAGCGCTCCTCGACGCGTACCTTCGCCTTCTCGGCCAGGGCGCGCAGCTCCCGCAATGAGTCCGAGTCGGCCTCGTGCACGTAGACCACGTGCACCTGTTGGCGCGCCCCGCCGCGCAACGCCTCGGCGACGAAGCGTGGGCCGGTCAGGATGCGCTTCATCCTCGCGCCTCGAGCGCGCTCCCGATCTCCGCCACGACCGCGCGCGCTGCTTGGACGGGGTCTTTTGCTTCGCGGATGGGGCGGCCGACCACCAGGTAGTCCGCGCCAGCCGCGATGGCGCTGGTTGGCGTGGCCACGCGCTTCTGGTCGCCCACCTCGGCGCCGGCCGGACGCACGCCGGGGACCATGAGGGTGGGGGCCGACCCGAGCGCGGCCCGCAGCGCGGGCACCTCCAGAGGGGAGCACACCAGCCCACCGACGCCGGCCGTCACGCTGAGCTCGCCCAGGCGCGCGACCGCCGCCGCCGCGGGCCCTAGGAGGCCTATGTGATCGAGCTCGGCGTCGTCCATGCTGGTCAGCACGGTGACGGCGAGCAGCGTGGTGTCGCCGGCCTCCTCGGCCACCGCGCGCAAAGCGGTCGGTCCCGCCGCCGCATGCACCGTGAGGAAGCGCACCCCCATGCGCGCCGCAGATGCTGTGGCTTTCGCCATGGTTGCAGGGATGTCGTGCAGCTTGAGGTCCAGGAAGCACTCGGCTCCCGCGTCGTGGACGGCACGCACGGCGTCGGGTCCGGCCGCAGTGAACAGCTCGAGCCCCACCTTGAACACGCCGACCTCGGCGCGCAGCTGCTCGATGAGCCCACGCGCGGTGACTAGGTCGGCGACATCCAGCGGAAAAACCAAACGCCCACGAGGGGAGGTCGTGGGCGCTCGTTCGAGGTCTCGGCTCATGCCAGGGGGCTTACCCCGAGGGGGATCAGAAGTCGAGGCCGCTCAGCGGGTTGTTGGAGCCGCTCATCCCGCTGCTCGTCATGCCCGACGAGGAGGAGGACGAGCTGCTGCCGCGGCTCCGGCGCCCACCGCCGCTGCTGCCGCCCGACGAGCCGCTCATGTTGGCCGCCGCTGCCGCCGCCGCGGCCTGCGCCTGGGCCGCCGCCTCGCGTGCAGCCTGGGCGTCCGCTTGGGCACGCTCTGCCTCCGCGTTCAGACGGGTACGTTCGGCCTCACGCGCCGCACGTTCGTGCTCGGCCTGCTCCGCCGCCACGCGGGCCGCCCGCTCACGCTCCTCCAGCTGCGGCTTGACCACGCCGAAGTAGGCGCCGACGCCGCCGCCCACCACCAGCAGGATGATGCCGACGATGATGCCCGGGTGGACGCCCTTCTTCTTCTCGGCCTCGATGGTGGCGAGCTTCTGCTCGTGAGCCAGCAGGCGGGCCTGTTCCTCGGCGCGCGCCGCGGCTTCAGCCTCGAGGCGCACACGCAGCGCACCCTCTTCGGCCTCCCGGCGCAGGCGCTCTTCCTCTTCACGCGCGGCCCGCTCAGCCGCGGCGCGAGCCTCCTCTTCCGCCCGGATGCGTGCCTCTTCGGCCGCCTTCTTCGCGGCGGCCTCCGCCGCGATCCGCTCCCGCTCCGCCTGTGCGGCCGCCGCGGCGGCTTCCGCCTCCGACTGGATGCGGTCCTCCTCGAGGTTCATCAGCTCCTTGAGGTTGAATAGGACGGAGGATTCCTTCTGATCGGACATCGGTAACGCTGCTCCGTGGGTCGAAAAACGCGGCGACCCGTCAACTAGTTTGCAGGGGGGGATGCTTCGTGTCAACGCCTTCGCGGCGCCAGGCGTCGGCCCTTTCGGGCCGAATTTCACTCACGCCAGAACAGCTTCCACGGGTTGTGCTTGAGGTCCCGCAGCATCTCCTGGACGTCGTCGTAGATCTCCTCGTCCATGAGCATGGCGCCGACGGTGCCACGCCCCTGGCGGATGTGGGTGACGATCTGCTCGGCGTCTTCCGTGATGCCGGTGGCCCGGTGCGAGATGTCCGACACATCCGCGATGGTGCTGCGGATCTGGGCCTGCTGCTCCTCGCCGAGCATGTCCAGCAGGTCGTCCACCTTGCCGGCGATGCTGCGCGCATCGGCCAAGAGTGGGTCGATGTCGCGGTTGATGCTGCTGGTGATGCCATCCACGTTGCGCAGGGTGCGCTGCACACGCGGGCCCGTGATGAGCTCGTTGGCGTTCCCGAGCAGATCGTTGGTCTGGTCGGTGGCCGTCTCGATGTTCTGCATGATGCGGTCGATACGGTCGCCGTGGCGCGTGAAGATGCCGTCCAGCGAGCGCACCATGTTGGCGGCCGCGGAGAGCAGTGAGTCGAGCTCCTCGCGGTTGTCGCGCAACAGACCGTGGATGTTCTCGAGCAGCTCGAACATCATCGCGAACGCCTGGTCCATGCGCGGGGGGTCGATGCCCACGAGGATGTGCCCGTCGGCGACCACTGGGCGGTCCTGGCTGCCGGGGTCGATGGCGATCAGGCTCTCACCCACGATGCTGGTGGAAGTGACGTACACACGCGCGTCTTCGTGGATGCTGCTGAAGTACTCGTCTTGGATTTGCAGGCGGATGCGGATGAGCGGGCTCCGACCGGTGGCCGGGTCGAGCTGGCCACCGCGGTACTCGATCTCCTCGACGCGACCCACGCGGATGTTGCCGATGTTGACGGGGGCGCCGCCCAGCACGTTTCCGGGGTTGTCGAAGTCGATGTAGAGCGTCTTGACGTCGCCGCCAGGGCCCCCGCGGAGCGCGATCACGAACACGCCGAGCAGCGCCACTGCGACCAGGATCAGCAGGCCGACGCGCACCTCGAGGGACATTCCACCTTTACTCATAGCTCTATCGGCCCTTCCGCCTCTCCCCTGATGAACTGCCTCACCACGGGGTCGTCGGTGTTTTCGAAGTCCGCCCACGTACCGAGCAGGCGAACGGTTCCCTTATACAGCATCGCGATGCGATCCGAGATCGACTCGATCGACACCAGGTCGTGACTGACGACGATGCTCGTCACGCCCACCACGTCGCACAGCTCGCGGATCATCTGGTCCACGCGGCGCGCGCTGATGGGGTCGAGCGAGGTGGTCGGCTCGTCGAAGAGCACGTACTCCGGGTCCAGCGTGAGCGCGCGGGCGATGGCCACGCGCTTGCGCATGCCGTCCCCGAGCTCGGCCGGGTAGGCCTTGGCGAAGTCCTGCATGTGGACCTTCTCGAGCTGCACCATGGCCTGCTCGAGGGCCTCGTTCATGCTGAGCCCTTTGTGCTTGCGCAGGGGCAGCGCGACGTTTTCGACCGCGTTCATGGAGTCGAACAGCGTCGAGTTCTGGAACACCATCGCGCAGCGCATGCGGACCGGGTACATCTCGGTCTCCGACTTGCGGCTGACCTCGTTCTCCGGCTTCTTCTCACCCAGGTAGATGTTGCCCTCGTCCGGGTAGAGCAGGCCGATGAGGTGCTTGATGAGCACGCTCTTGCCCACGCCCGACCCGCCGATGATGAAGAAGCACTCCCCCGTGCCGATCTCGAGGTCCACCCCTTTCAGGATGACCTTCGGGCCGAACGCCTTGTGGATGTTCTCGAAGATGATGGACATGATCAGGCGGGGAGCAGGACGTAGCCGACGGCGCTGAGGATGAACTGCCAGACGATGATGCCGAACAGGGAGCCGACGACCGCCTCCGTGGTGGCGATGCCCACGCCCTCGGAGCCACCGAAGGTGCGCAGCCCGCGCTGGGAGCTGACGATGGCGATGGTGCCGCCGTAGGTCACCATCTTGAGCAACCCCAGGATGACGTCACCCGAGGTGAGCATGCTGAGGTTGAAGAAGGTGTTGGGGTTCACATCGAAGCTGACCATGGCCACGAGCATCCCCGAGCCGATGCCGACCGCGCCCCCGATGCAGAGCACCACCGTGCCCATCACGACGGCCGCGATGAAGCGTGGCACGACCAGGAAGTCGACGGGGTCCGCCGCGCTCATGCGCAACGCGTCGGTCTGCTCGGTGACCACCATGCTGCCGATCTCGGCCGCGATGCCTGCGCCCACACGCGTGGCGAGCGGCATGGCGCCCACCGAGGCGATCAGGTCGCGGACCTGCAGCTTGAGGAACGTGGCGCCCAGGAGCGACATGTCCGGGATGATCTTCTTGGTCTGCAGGCCCATCTGGTAGGCCACGATGGCGCCGATGAACGCCATGGTGACGCACATGAAGAACATCGAGCCGTTGCCGATGGCGAACATCTGCGCGGCGATGTCGCCCTTCTCGCGCTTGCCGCGCACGCAGTAGTAGAGGGTGCGGCTGAAGACACCCACCAGGTCTTTGATCTCGCGCGCGTAGAACTCGAGCTGGCTGTCCTCGACGTCGTCGTCGTGGTCGTGCGGTTCGTGCGCTTGGGTCTCGGCGGTGGCAGTGCTCATGCGCGCGTCAGTCCATGATGAAGGTGGACAGGTAGTCCGCGATGAAGACGCCGCTGGCGGCCGCCACGACCGACGCGTTGACGGAGCGGCCGACGCCGGGCGCGCCACCGCTGGTGGACAGGCCGTAGTAGCAGGAGTTCAGCGCGATCATGATGCCGAACAGGAAGGCCTTGATGACACCCACGGCGAAGTCCCAGATCTCGAGCCGCGGGAGCGACGAGTTGAGGAACAGCATCCAGTTCACGTCCAGCATGAAGCTGGCCATGCCCATGGCGCCCACGATGGCGAGGAAGTCGCCGATGACGCACAGCAGGGTGAGGATGATGACGATGCTGATGGCCCGCGGGACGACCAGGTAGCCGATGGGGTCGATGGCCAGGGCCCGCAGGGCGTCGAGCTGCTCGGTGACCGCCATGGTGCCGAGCTCGGCCGTGTTGTTGGCCCCCACGCGCCCGTTGAACATCAGCGCCATGAGCAGCGGGCCGATCTCGCGGAAGGTGGTGTAGATGGCCGACCAGCCGACGAAGCTGCGCGCGTTGTAGCGGATGACCAGCGGCGCGGCCTGGATGACCATGATGGCGCCGACGAAGAAGGCGGTGGCGGCGAGGATGGGCAGCGACTTGACGCCCATGCGGTACATGTTCCGGAAGAACTCGTAGCGGTCGATCTTCCACGGCAGCGAGCGACGCAGGATCTGACCCGCCATGATGGCGATGCCACCCGCCTGCCCGGCGATCCCGAGCAGCGTGGCGCCCACCCGCTCGGGGATGGCCAACGTAGCCGACGTTCCGTTGCTCATAGGGGGCCCTCTGTCTCGCCGCGGATGAACTGATGCACGTAGGGGTTGCGCGAGGCCCACGCTTCTTCGAGCGTCCCGTCGAAGATGAGCTCGCCGTTGAGCAGCATGCCGACACGGTCGGCGATACTCAAGACCCGCTGGATGTCGCTGGAGACGACCATGACGGTGCTGCGCTGCTCCCGCGCCTCGTCGCGGATGAGGTTGCAGATGCGCTGGCTGGTGACCGGGTCGAGCCCTGCGGTGGGCTCGTCGTACAGGATGTAGGGCGCGCGGATGATGGTGGCCCTGGCCACGCCGATGCGCTTCTTCTGCCCGCCGGACAAGCTGTTCGGGTTGCGATCTTCGAAGCCGGGGAGGGACATGCGCATGAGCCGCTCGGCCACGCGCTCCTTGATCTCTTCCTCGCTGATGTTGTCGAACAGGCGGCGCAGCGGGAACGCGATGTTGTCCCCCACGCTTTTATCGAACAACGCGTAATTCTGGAAGAGATAGCCGATCTTCTTGCGCAGCTGCGCGAGCTTCAGCTCGTCGTGGAAGGTGACCTCTTCCCCGTCGATCCACACCTGCCCCGTCTCGGGCGTGAGCAGGCCCGCGATGGTCTTGAACAGGACGCTCTTGCCCGCCGCACCAGGGCCGATGAGCGCGTAGATGCACTCATGGGGAACTTCGAGGGAAACCCCGCGCAATACAGGGGTTTTGAAGCGTAGATGGATGTCGTGGACCTTGATCACCGTATCAGGACGCGCGCGGCGGAAGCGGAGTGTACAAGTTTCGTTTCAAAAAGATAGCTCCGACGTCGTACCCTGTGCGTGGCCATGACCGACCCCTCCATCCCATCGCTGCCAGCGGGTACCCTCGTCCTGAACCGCTTCGAGGTCGTGGCGTTCGCGCACGCCGACTCGCTCGGGGCGCTGTACCGCGCCAAGGACACGAAGACCCAGCGACCGATCGCGCTGCGCGTGTTCCGGCCCGCGTACATGACGGAACCGGTCGTGGCAGCCCTCAAGAGCGCCGTGCGAGCGGCCACCAAGATCCGCCACCCCAACGTGGCCAGCACCTTCGGCCTCGGGCTGGCGCTGGGCGCGCACGTGCTGGCGTTCGAGTGGGTCGAAGGGCAGACGCTGGCGGCGTGCCTCGCTGGGCGCGACGGAAAGCCCGTGTCGCTGCATGGCGCCGCGCAGGTCATCCATGCGGTGTGCGAGGCGCTCGAGGCGGCCGAGGAGCACGGTGACGGGGCTCCTCATGGCGCGCTGCGTCCAGACGCGGTGTGGATCGGACAGAACGGCGTCGTGAAGGTGACGGAGTTCGGCGTGGCGGACGCGCTCGTGCGCTCGCTCGGCATCGCGGTCCTCCCCCCCGCCGAGCAGACCTGCATGGCGCCGGAGGTGAAGGCTGGCGGCACGGCGACGCTGCAGTCGGACGTGTTCTCCGTCGGGGCCATCACCTACCAGCTGCTCACCGGGCGCTCCACCGCGCAGGGCTTCGTGCCGCCGTCGAAGGCGCATCCAGACGCCACGGCCGAGATCGACGCGTGGCTGCTGAAGTGCCTCGCGCCCGACCCGGCCAACCGCTACGCGATCTTCGACGTGGTGCGCGAGACGCTGGACGAGCTGGTCCAGCACGCGCCGCCTCCGGGACCCACGGACGACTTCGGCGTGGCGCTGCGTGAGGCCGGCGTCGCGGGTCGCACATCGCTCGTCGCGCCCGAGCCGCCTGCTGGCGATCGCCCGCAGGTTGGCGCTCGCGTCTCGTTGGACCAGGGCTTTCGGCCGGACGCGGCGCCAGGTGGCGCGGCACCTTCCGCGATCGTGGACCTCGGCGCGCTGCTGGCGCAGGTCACGGAGAACGACTCGCAGCGCTGGATCGTGGTGAAGGACGGGCTCGACCACGGGCCGTTCTCGGGCCGTGAGCTGGTGCGCATGCTGGCGGCGGGTGAGGTCACCTCGGCCCACAGCGTCATGAACATGGACACGGGCGAGCGGAAGCCCGTCACTGCGTGGCCCGAGTTTGCGGACTTCGCGTCGCAGCGCGAGGCCAAGGTCAAGCAGGAGGCCACCGCGGTGGCCGTGGAGAAGGTGGCGAGCTCCGAGAAGCGCGCAGGCCGCACCAAGGTCCTGGTGGCGGGCGGGCTCATCCTGGCCGTGGTCGGCGGGGGCGTCGCCTTCGCGCTGACGCGCGACGCGAGCGAGTCCGAGCGCTTGGCCCAGGCCGATCTCGACGGACTCTACGAGATGGGCGAGATCGAGATCGAGGGCACGGCCGAGACCCTGACCGATCCGCACGCGGGGGGGCACCGTCGCGGCGGCGGCGGGCACGGCGGTGGCGGGCACGGCGGAGCCGGTGGCAGCGGCGGAGGGGCTGGCGGCGGCGAGTCTGGCGGGGGCGGCGGTGGTGGCCTGACCTACGAGGAGGCCATGAACCGCGCCGTCGAGATGGGGGACATCAGCGGCGGCGGCTCTGGCGGTGGACAGCTCACGTCTGCCCAGGTCGCGGCCACCATGAATCAGCACGTCAACCGCATCTATGGCGCGTGCGTGGTGCCCGAGCAGGGGCGCGGCGGCAACCTCAACGCGGTCACCATCGACATCGCCATCCTGGGCAGCGGCCAGGTGCAGGGCGCGAGCACTCCGCAGGGCAGCTCGGAGTTCAAGGCGTGCGTCAACCGTGTGGTGCGTGGCATCCGCTTCCCCACCTTCGGGGCTCCCCGGATGGGTTCACGCTATCGGTTCAACGCGCGCTGACACGGTCCGCTTGCGCGTCACGCACGTGTAGGCCATTCACGCACTCATGCGTACATGGTCGGAGGTTGGTCGAGGGGGGCGCGTGGGCGCCATGTTCGGGGTGGTGTGGGCGACGCTGTGTGGGTCGGGGTGTCAGGCAACCCTGGAGAGCGGGCTGGACGAAGGTCAGGCGGACGCCGTGGTCGTCGCGTTGCACACCCAGGGGATCGGCGCGGAGAAGGTGGCCGGCGCGGGCAACGACGCTGGCTTCGAGATCCAGGTCAGCACGGAGGACGTGGGGCCGGCGCTGCGTGTTCTGCGGGAGGCCGGGCTGCCAGCCGCTCGTGAGCCGGGCATCCACGAAGTCTTTGGCGCCGGTGGCCTCATCCCCACCGCCACCGAAGAGCGCGCGCGTCTGGCCATGGCGCTGGCCGGAGAGCTGGCGGCCACCCTCGAGCGCATCGACGGGGTGCTGGACGCCAGGGTGCACGTTGCCCTGCCGGACCGGCGGCTGGGGCTCATGGATGACGCCCCCCAGCGGCCCCGGGCTTCGGTGCTCCTGAAGCACCATCGGGGCGACACACCCTATGAGGAGGCATCCGTGCGGTCCCTCGTGGCGGGGGCGGTGGACGGGATGCTGCCCGAGGACGTGTCCGTCATGGCCGTCATCGCCCCGCCGCCGTCTGATTCGCGGCAAGCGCTGGTCTCTTTCGGTCCCGTGTCGGTGACGCGGGGGTCCGCGTCCGCGCTGCGAGCGATCGGGATCGCTGGGTTGGCGGGCTACGCCGCCCTGGCCTTGGTCCTGCTCGTGGTCGTGACACGCGCTCGTCAGCGCGTGAGGGTCCTGGAAGCGAGCCTGGCGACCGCCCTCGAGGCCGGCGCGGCGGTCGCGGCGGCCGAATAGGGGAGGGGCCCGAGAGGGGGGCCCGGGAGCGAAGCGCCGGCCCCGAAGAGACCTTCATTGACACCCGGAAGCCAGGGTACTATCACCATGCCGCTCGAACCTGGGCCCCCTCGCGAAGTGCGTGAAAACGTGCCGCGACGCCCCGGTCGAAGGCCGAAACCACCCCTCAACCGGAGCGCTACGCTTCATGTTCGCCGTCTATCTCCCCGTGTTCATCATGCTGGGCGTGGCCACCTTGGTCGCCGTCGGCATGTTCACGGCCACCTCGCTGGCCGGGCCCAAGAACATGACCGCGGAAAAGGCCATTCCGTACGAGTCAGGGTCCGAAACCACGGGTGCCAACCACATCAGGATGAGCATCAAGTTCTACCTGACGGCCATCCTGTTCGTGGTCTTCGACATCGAAGCGGTCTTCCTCTACCCGTGGGCGGCCATGTTCCGCAGCCTCGGGTGGCTCGGCTTCGTCGAGATGCTGCTGTTCATCGTCATCCTGGGCGTCACCCTCATCTACGCCTGGAAGAAGGGAGCCCTCGAATGGGAGAGCTGAACCAACTCAAGGTCATCGGTGGCGCGAGCGGCGAGAGCTTCTTCACCACCAAGTTCGACGCGCTACTCGCGTGGTCGCGCAAGTGGTCCCTCTTCCAGTACCCGTTCGCCACGGCCTGCTGTGGCATGGAGTTCTTCCAGGTGGCCGGCCCGCGCTACGACGTCGCGCGCTTCGGCGCCGAGGCTCCGCGCTTCAGCCCCCGCCAGTCGGACGTGCTCTGGGTGGTCGGCACCATCAGCCAGCGCCAGGGCCCCGTGCTCAAGCGCATCTACGAGCAGATGGCCGACCCCAAGTGGGTCATCGCGTTCGGCACTTGCGCCAGCTGCGGCGGGTTCTACGACAACTACACGACCATCCCCGGCGCCGACAAGGTCATCCCGGTGGACGTGTTCATCCCCGGCTGTCCCCCGCGCCCCGAGGCCGTGCTCGACGGGCTCATGCTCCTGCAGGAGAAGATCACCAACGGCAACCGCGAGCCCGCCGTCGTGCTCCCGGCCGAGGTGCCCCGGCAGCTCAAGGAGCGCGTGGGTGAGATCCCGGTGGCCAGCGCCACCAAGACGGGAGGCCACGGATGAGCAAGGCAGTGATTGCACGCCTGAAGACGCAGTTCGGTGACAAGGTCCTCGCCAGCAGCGACTTCCGCGGCGACGACAGCGCGACCGTCGCGATGGGCGACTGGGTCGCGGTGGCCACCTTCCTGCGCGACGACGCGCAGCTGAAGATGGACATGTTCACGGACATCACGGCCGTGGACTACCCCGAGCGCGAGCCGGACGAGCCGCGCTTCGAGCTGGTGCTCATGGTCCGTTCGCTCGAGAAGAACCACCGCGCCATCCTGAAGACCAAGGTGGCCGACGGCGCCACGCCACCCACGCTCACTGGCGTCTGGGCGGGCGCCAACTGGGGTGAGCGCGAGGTCTTCGACATGTTCGGCATCCGCTTCAAGGATCACCCCGACATGCGCCGCATCCTGATGTACGACGAGTTCGTCGGGCACCCGCTGCGCAAGGACTACCCCATCGACCGTGTGCAGCCCATCGTCGAGTACCGCGACGCGACCGACATGGCCAAGCTCGCGCCCTTCGGCATCGAAGAGGGTCAGCCCTTCGCGCGCATCGACTGGGAGGCGCGCCTCGGTGCGGACAAGCCCACGCAGGTGAGCCCCGCCATCGCCCAGCAGCAGGGCCAGACGCGCACGCTCAGCGACAGCGCCGCCGCGCAGCTGTTGATGGAGAAGCTCGCCGCCAAGCGCGCCGCCGAGAGCGCAGAAGCCCCGCAGGAATAGGAGTAGAACGTGGAGCCAGCCGACGACATCCTGCTCGACGACGACGCTGCCCTCGAGCTCCCCTCGGAGCCGATGCGCCTCAACATGGGTCCCTCGCACCCGGCCATGCACGGCACCATCCGCATGGTGCTCGACCTGGACGGTGAGATCGTCCAGAACGTGGACGTGCAGCCGGGCTACCTGCACCGCGGCTTCGAGAAGAGCTGCGAGCGGGGCACCTGGGCGCAGGTCTTCCCGTACACCGACCGCCTCAACTACGTCTCGCCCATGTGCAACAACGTGGGCTACGCGCTGGCGGTGGAGAAGCTGCTCGACATCGAGGTGCCCGAGCGCGCGCAGTACTACCGCGTGATGCTCTCCGAGATCGCGCGCATCTGCGACCACTTCACGTGCAACGGCGCCGCGGCCATGGAGCTCGGCGCGTTCACGCCGTTCCTGTGGATCCTCAAGGTGCGCGAGTGGCTCTGGCACATCCTCGAGGCCGAGACGGGCGCGCGCATGACGCACAGCTTCGCGCGCATCGGCGGCATGGCGGCGGCGCCCACCCCCGGCTTCAAGGCGGCTGTGCGGCACCGCATCCCCGAGGTGCGCAAGGTCATCGCCGAGACCGAGACGATGCTGGCCAAGAACCGCATCTTCCTCGACCGCACGCAGGGCGTCGGCATCCTCACCAAGGAGCGGGCCATCGCGCTCGGATGCACGGGCGTCATCGGCCGCGCGGCGGGCATCCCGTACGACGTGCGCAAGGACAACCCCTACCTGGTCTACGGCGACCTCGACTTCGAGGTGCCCATCGGGCAGGACGGCGACAACTGGGACCGCTTCAGCGTGCGCTTCGAAGAGGTGCACCAGTCGCTCCGCATCCTCGAGCAGTGCCTGGACAAGATGCCGGACGAGGGGCCTGTGTCCGTGTCCGACCCGCGCATCACGCTGCCGCCGAAGAGCGCGGTGTACTCGACCATCGAGGGCACCATCGCGCACTTCAAGCTCATCATGGAGGGCCTCAAGCCCCCCAAGGGCGAGGTCTACAGCTTCACCGAGGCCGGCAACGGCGAGCTCGGCTTCTTCATCGTCAGCGACGGCAGCGGCACCCCCTACCGCATCCGCGTGAGGCCCCCCTGCTGGTACAACCTGCAGGCGGTGCGCGAGATGATCATGGGCGACATGATCGCGGACATCATCCCAACGTTCGGGTCGATCAACATGATCGGCGGCGAGTGCGATCGCTGAGGTCTATTCAACTATGTCGACGTTTACCCTGAACGGGAAAGAAGTCCCCTTCGAAGCGGGCGAGACGATCATGCAGGCCGCGTGGCGCGCCGGCATCGAGATCCCGCACTACTGCTGGCACCCGGGGCTCAGCATCGCCGCCAACTGCCGCATGTGCCTGGTGCACATCGAGAGCGGCCGTCAGATGGCGATGCCCATCGTCAAGTGGGACGAGAAGAAGAAGGCCTATGTCCCCGACACCAAGCCCAAGCTGACGCCCGCGTGCCAGCAGACGGCGGCCGAGGGCATGGTCATCAGCAGCGAGAGCGCGGAGGTCAAGCAGGCCCAGAGCGCCGTCCAGGAGCTGCTGCTGCTCAACCACCCGGTGGACTGCCCCATCTGCGACCAAGCGGGTGAGTGCAAGCTGCAGGACTACTACTACGAGCACCAGAGCACGGCGAAGCGCAAGCTCACCGAGCCCGTGCACAAGCCCAAGGGCGTGCGCTTCGGACCCACCATCGTGTACGACGCCGAGCGCTGCATCATGTGCACCCGCTGCATCCGCGTGTGTGACGAACTGGCGGGCGACCCGGTGCTCGACATGCGCGAGCGCGGCAACCGCAACGAGATCACGGTGGCCCAGGGGCGCGAGCTCGACCACCGCTACACGCTCATGACCGAGCACGTCTGCCCGGTCGGCGCGCTCACCAGCAAGGACTTCCGCTTCAAGGCGCGCGTCTGGTTCCTCAAGAGCCAGGAGGGCGTGTGCTCGGGCTGCGCCACGGGCTGCAACACGCACGTGGACTTCGACCCGCGCTACGGCAAGGTCTACCGCCTGCGCCCGCGCGACAACATGGACGTGAACAAGTTCTGGATGTGCGACGACGGCATGATGACGTACCGCCGCCAGAGCGAGGATCGCGTGCTGGCCGCCACCATTGGTCGTGGCGAGGCGCGGGTGCCCGCGTTCGGCGATGAACCCGTCGCGCGCGCGGCGCAGCAGCTCGGCGCCGTCACGTCGAACAAGATCGGCGTGGTCCTCAGCGCCCAGCACAGCAACGAGGACAACTACGCGCTGGCGCAGCTGGCCAAGAAGCTGGGCACCACCAAGCTCTACCTTGCCGGCCTGGACGCCGAGCGCGAGGGCTGGGTGGCGGACGCCATCTTGCGCAGCGCCGACCCCAACCCCAACACGGCGGGCGCGCGGCTCGCGGCGGGCGGCGCTCTCGACGAGACCACCGAGGATCTCTTGCAGGACATCCTGGGCGGCGAGGTCGAGGCGGTCATCGCGCTCGGCGCGGCCAGCCTCGAGAACCTGGCCGAGCTCGAGGCCCTGACCAAGCTGGACGCCGTCGTCAGCCTCACCAGCCACGTGGGCGCGTTGCCCGCGACGGCGAGCGTGGTGCTGCCCGTCGCCAGCGTGTTCGAGACGCACGGCACCTTCGTGAACGCGAAGGGCATGAGCCAGGCCTTCCGCCGCGCCGTCACCGCACAGGCGGGCATCGAGCCGGGCTGGAAGACGGTCGCCGACCTGGCGCGCGCCATGGGTCACGACCTGGCGCTCGGCGGGCTGCAAGACATCCGTAGCAAGCTGGCCAAGACGGCCGCGGAGAGCGTCGCCGCCAGCGGCGCGGAGGCACGCGCATGACCACCGGACTCCTGCTGATCACCACGGCGCTGAAGATCCTCTTCATCCTGCTGGTCACCGTGGGGGCCTTCGCGCCCATGCTGGTGTGGGCCGAGCGCCGCCAGAGCGCCATGATGCAAGACCGCATCGGCCCGCACCGCGCAGGCATCCGGCTCCCGTCCGGCGCGGCAGATGCGTTCCGCGCCTCCGTCGCGCCCATGCGGCTCGGGGCGCTGGGGGCGGGGGGGCTGGGCGCGCTGACCCTGCTCCTGCTCGCGTACATGTGGGCCAGTGATCAACCGGCGATGCTGCCGGCGTCCCCTGCGGAGTTGGCGGCGATGGGTGTCGGCCTCTTGGCGCTCGGTGGCCTGCTCGACGTCGGCGCCAAGATTCACCAGATGCTGGCCGACAACGGCGGCAACATCTCGCTCGCGGGTCTGCTGCACCCACTCGCAGACGCCCTGAAGTTCATCTTCAAGGAGGACTTCGTCCCGCCCAAGGCCGACAAGCTGCTGCACTCCCTGGCGCCCATCGTCACGCTCATGCCGGCCATCGCGGTGTTCGCGGTCATCCCCTTCACCGACGTGCTCTACCTCGAGCACTGGGACGCGGTCGTTCCGCGCAACGGTGTGGTCGCGGACGCCACCGCCATCCCCATGCAGGTGGCCAACCTGAACGTCGGCGTGCTCTTCCTGTTCGCCATCGCGGGCACGGGCATCATCGGCGCGGCCATCGGCGGCTACGCCTCGGACAACAAGTACTCGCTCATCGGCGGCATCCGCGCGGCGAGCCAGATGGTCAGCTACGAGGTCGCCCTCGGCCTCACCATCGTGCCGTGCTTCATGATCTACGACTCGCTGCGGCTCGAGGCCATGGCGACCTGGCAGCACGACAACGGCGTGTGGGGCGTGTGCGTGCTCCCCATCACCATCGCCTTCGTGCTCTTCTTCACGGCAGCCATCGCCGAGACCAAGCGCATCCCGTTCGACCTCCCCGAGGGTGAGTCCGAGCTGGTGGGGGGCTACCTCACCGAGTACTCCGGCATGAAGTTCGGCATGTTCTTCATGAGCGAGTTCATCGAGGTGGTGGGCTTGGCGGCCGTCGCCGCGGTCATCTTCTTCGGCGGCTGGGACCTGCCCTTCGTGTACCGCGACGGAATCGACCTCCCGGGCGTGTGGGACGCGCAGCTGGCGTCGTTCATCATGGGCGTCCCGTACAACGCGGCCGCACCCGGCATCGACGCCACGGGCATCGCGCTCGCGCACTGGGGCGTGCTCGCCATCGGCGTCGCAGGCTTCCTCGGCAAGATCGTCGCGCTCATCTGGTTCCAGCTGCTCACGCGTTGGTCGCTGCCCCGCTTCCGCTACGACCAGATGATGCAGCTGTGCTGGAAGGGCCTGCTCCCCGCCGCGCTGGGCAACATCCTGTTCACGGGTGTGGTCGTGCTGCTCGGCGAGGGCGCGCTCAGGGTGGCCGTGTGGAGCGGCACCGCCGTCACCGTCGGCAGCCTGGTCTTCTTCTTCCTCCCTGCGTTCAAGCGCGACCCGCGCACGGTTGGCACCGCCCAGCCGGCCGCGTCCTGACTCTGGAGTTCTCATGGCTGCCACCGTCAAGGTCATCACCAAGCCCGCCCGCACCGTCGCCGAACAGGCCTATGTGCCCGCTATCGCGTCGGGTCTGCGCCTCACCATGGGGCGCTTCTTCAAGAACACGTTCAGCAGCCGGGAAGAGGGCGAGATCGTCACCCTCATGTACCCGGAGGAGACCGAGGCCTACCCCGAGCGCTTCCGCGGCATCCACCGCCTGACGCAGCGGGCCGACGGGTCTCCGCGCTGCGTGGCCTGCCTGTGCTGCAGCACGGCGTGTCCCGCGCAGTGCATCCACATCGAGGCCGGCGAGTACGACGAGGAGGACCCGCGCCACGGGTACGAGCGCTACCCCGTCACGTTCGTGATCGACGAGCTGCGCTGCATCTTCTGCGGGTACTGCGTCGAGGCGTGCCCGTGCGACGCCATCCGCATGGACACCGGCGCCCACATGCCGCCCAGCACCTCGCGCGAGCACTTCCTCTACGACAAGGAGACGCTGCTGTCGCTCCCCGGGCGCGACGGGAGCTACCTCACGGCCAACCCGCGCCACGAGCCGGGCGACGCGACGCACCCCGGCGTGGACCGCGAACGCGGACACTGACAGCTCCGACGCGATGAGCTGCGCTGGGTGGCGCCGCTCCAGATGAGGAAGGCTCGGGGTGCGGACCCCGGGCCTTCTTCGCGTCGGCTCGGGCTCGTGCGCGCGTGTGGTGTGCGGACGCGCCTACGTGCCTCCACCGAGGCGCGCTGCTAGGCTCGCTCGATCATGTCCGAGTCGACCAAGCGCTCCGCACTCACCACCGCAGTACATGGCGGCGAGCCGCGCTCCTACCCGTATGACGCGCTCGCCGCGCCCATCGCGCAGACCGCCACCTACTCCTTCGCCAACACGGAGGAGCTCATCCACTACTTCGAAGGGCGCATCGAGCGCATGGAGTACGGGCGCTACGGCAACCCGACCGTCGCGCTCGTGGAGAAGAAGGTGGCGGCGCTCGAGGGCGTCGAGGACGCCGCCGCGTTCGCGAGCGGCATGGCCGCCGTGACGCTCACGATCCTGTCGCTGGTGGAGCATGGTTCACACGTCATCCTGTTCGCGGACTGCTACAGGCGGACGCGCCAGTTCGTCACCACCTTCCTGAGTAAGTTCGGCGTCACGTGCACGCTCGTCCCGCCAGCGGACGTGAAGGCGCTCGCCGACGCCATCCGCCCGGAGACGCGCCTGGTCATCTCCGAGGCCCCGACAAACCCGTACCAGACCGTCCCCGACCTGGCGGTCATCGCAGACCTCGTGCGGGCACGGCGCAAGGAGCGTCAGAAGATCTACTCGATGATCGACTCGACGTTCGCGACGCCGATCAACCTGCGCCCGTGCGAACACGGGATCGATCTGGTGGTGCACTCGGCCACCAAGTACCTCGCGGGACACAACGACGTACTCGGCGGCGTCGTGGCGGGCAGCGAGGCCCTGGTGTCGCTCGTGCGCGACCAGCGTCATGTCTTCGGCGCCAACCTGGACCCCCACGCGGCGTACCTCATCCACCGCGGCATGAAGACGCTGGCCCTGCGTGTGGCCCAGCAGAACGCGAGCGCGCTGGCCGTCGCCCGCTGGCTCGAGCAGCAGCCGCAGGTCAAGCAGGTGTGGTACGCCGGGCTCGCATCGCACAAGAACCACGAGGTCGCGTCGCGCTTCATGACGGGCTTCGGAGGCGTGGTGACGTTCGACCTCCACTCCGACCTCGCTGGGACCAGCGCTTTCATCGATGCCTGCGCCATCCCCCGTATCGCACCCAGCCTGGGCGGCGTCGAGAGCCTCATCGAGCAGCCGGCGCTGATGAGCTACTTCGAGCTGAGCACGGAGCAGCGCGAGGCCATCGGGATTCGAGACAGCCTCGTGCGCTATGCCGTCGGCATCGAGGAGGCGGACGATCTGATCGCCGATCTGGCCCAGGCGCTCGCGAAGGTGGGCTCCTGACACACCGATAGGAGAATAATCCGTTTTGGATTCACGATTTCGGCACGTCGTGTCATTTAATCGTTTTCCGGCTGTATAATTTCTCCACACCTCATGTCTACGTGGCTTGGGCGACGCTGTCGGGCGTCGAAACAAGTGGAACGACGCACATGAAGGGTGTGGAGCGATGTCTAGACTCAAGCATCTTGGTCCGGTAGCCATATTGGCGGCCGTCATTGGTATCAGCGGATGCGGCGATGGCCCCCACGTCGAGGTGGATCTCGGCCCCGACGTGGACATGGGCGAGGGCATGGGCGACATGGGCCTCATGATCTCGTGCGACACCGAGTCCGACTGTGACGACGGTGTGCCCTGCACCGAGGACACATGCGAAGAAGACCGCCGAGGGAACCGGATGTGTGCCCACGCGGGTCGCGACACGCAGTGCGACGATGGCAACTCGTGCCATGCGTCGAGCTGCACGGCCACCGGCTGCGACAACTCCAACCTGGCTGATGGCACCGCGTGCACGGACGCTGGCGGCGCGAGCGGCACCTGCACGGCGGGTGTGTGCTCGAGTGGGTGCGTGGCTGATCAAGACTGCGCGGACGAATTCAGCTGCACCACGAGCACGTGCGACGTGTCGACCGGCATCTGTGGCGCTCAGGTGCTCGACGATGCGGCGTGCGAAGATGGCAACGAGTGTACGGTGGACGTCTGTACGCTGGGCGGCTGCTCCGCCACTACAGCGACGGACGGTACGTCCTGCACGGACGGAGCTGGCAGCGCGGGCATGTGCAACGGGGGGGAGTGCAGCACGGGTTGCACGCAGGACAGCGACTGCTCCGACGGCGTCTCCTGCACGACGGACACGTGCAATACCTCGAACGGGGTCTGCAGCAACTTGGCGGACAACACGCAGTGCGACGATGGGGTCGGCTGCACCACCGACGTCTGCCAGCCCGGCGTCGGCTGCACGTCGATGCCGGTCGACACGGCGTGCAACGACAACGTGCCCTGCACGCTGGACGTGTGCGATGCGACGATGGACTGCCAGTTCCAGCCGCTGGACGCGCGCTGTGACGACGGCGTCGCCTGCACGGCCAACTCCTGCGACGGAACGGCCTGTGTGTTCACGCCCAACCAGGCCAGCTGCGACGACAGCAACCCGTGCACGGCCGACTCCTGTGACGCGACGGGCGGCTGCGGGAGCACCAACGTGGTGGACGGTTCGACCTGTACCAACGGCGCCGGCAACAACGGCCTGTGCCAGAGCGGCGTGTGCGAGGTCGGCTGCACCATGAACTCGGAGTGCGACGACAGCGATGTCTGCAACGGCAGCGAGACCTGCGACCTCTCGCAGGGCGTGTGTGTCAGCGGGTCCCCGCTCGACTGCGACGATGGCTTCGCGTGCACCACGGACTCCTGCGACGCGACCGCGGGCTGCGGACACGTCGCGGTGAACTCGGCGTGCGACGACAGCGTCGGATGCACGAACGACTCATGCTCGCTGGCGACCGGTTGCGTGAACATGCCGAGCTCCGCGAGCTGTGACGACTCGAACCCCTGCACGGTCAATACCTGCGACCAGTCCGGGGGCTGTCAGTCGGCCAACGTCATGAACGGCACGCCGTGCATGAATGGCGCGGGCAACAACGGGTTGTGCCAAGCAGGCACATGCACCGTGGGCTGCACGACCAACGGCCAGTGCGACGACTCGGACGCGTGCAACGGCGTCGAGACCTGCAACACCAGCATCGGCGTCTGCGTGCCCGGTACGGCGCTCGACTGCGACGACAACGTGGCGTGCACGAACGACTCGTGCGCGCCTGCCACGGGCTGCTCGAACGTCGCGAGCGACGCGAACTGCGACGACAGCAACCCGTGCACGGCGGGGACCTGTGGCGCAGGTGGCTGCTCCCAGACGAACGTGGCGAACACCACCCCCTGCATGACGGGAGCCGGGTCGGGTCAGTGTCAGTCGGGCACCTGCGTGATCGGCTGCACCACCAACGCGCAGTGCAACGACAACGTCGCTTGCACCACGGACAGCTGCAACCTCGGGACGGGCCAGTGTCAGAACGTGACGGTCAACTCCGCTTGCAACGACAACGTCGCCTGTACGACTGACACCTGCACGCTGGCGGGCTGCACCAACACGCCGGTGAACGGGTCGTGCAACGACATGAACCCGTGCACCGCCGACATGTGCACCGCGACGGGCTGCCAAGCGACGAACGTCGCCAACAACACGCCCTGTCAGAACGGCATGGGCAACAACGGTCTCTGTCAGGCGGGCACCTGCACCGTGCAGTGCACGACCAACGCGCAGTGCAACGACAACGACATGTGCACAGGCACGGAGACGTGCAACCTCATGAACGGTCAGTGCGTGGCCGGCACACCGCTGGTCTGCAACGACGGTGTCGCCTGTACCACCGACTCCTGCAGCCCGGCCACGGGGTGCGTGTTCACGACGGTGAACTCGGCGTGCAACGACATGGTGTCCTGCACCACCGACGTGTGCACCGCGACGGGCTGCACCAACACGCCGAACAACGGCGCATGCAACGACATGAACCCGTGCACGGCGGACAGCTGCAGCCAGATGGGAGGCTGTACGTCGAACAACGTCGTGAACGGGACGCCATGCCAGAACGGCATGGGCAACAACGGGCTGTGTCAGGCGGGCAGCTGCTCCGTGCAGTGCACGAGCAATGGTCAGTGCGACGACGCAAACATGTGCAACGGCGCGGAGACCTGCAACCTCATGACTGGTCAGTGCGTGGCGGGAACGGCGTTGACGTGCAACGACGGCATCAGCTGCACGGTCGACACCTGCGCGCCGGCGACGGGATGTGTGTTCACGCCCAACAACGGGATGTGCAACGACAACGCGTCCTGTACCACGGACTCGTGCAGCGCCATGACGGGCTGCGTGTTCACACCCAACAACGGGATGTGCAACGACTCCAACGAGTGCACCGCGGACTTCTGTACGACCGCGACCAACCCGCCGACGGGTTGCGGGTCCACCCCCGTGATGAACGGCACGCCCTGCACCGGAGGCACGTGCTCCGGCGGGGTGTGCCAGACGTCGAACCAGCGCGTGTACCGCCTGAACACGGCGCGCATCGAGGATCCGCACCTCCACCTCGACAAGCGCGTGTCGCTCATCGTCACGGTCAACCTGTGCGGTGACATCACGAACGATCCCGAGGTCAACAACGTGTTCCTCCTCGGCGATGTCGTCATCCCGGCGCTGAACCCGACCTTCCAAGAGCTCTTGGACACGGACGGGGACGACGCCGACTCGTTCCTGGACTTCAGCTACGTCTTCGACTTCGACAACCTGAGCCAGGTCAACAACGCGACCGGTGTGGTCAATGCGGTCCAGAGCAACTGCACGTCGCAGACCAACTGCACGAACGCGATGGGCACGTCTCTGGCGTTCGACTACGTCGTCCGGCGGACGGGCAACTGCAACGTGCCGCACCGCGCGTTCGTCGATCCACAGCAGTGGGTGGGTCCGACGGACCGCTTCTCGGTGGTCAACGACAGCGTGGCGGGCGCCAGCGGCTGCTTCATGACGACGAACAGCGTTGCATCCGGGAACGGACGCACGTTCAACCTCGCCCTCACGCTTCAAGGCGCCGATGTCGTCATCCCGCTCAGGGACGCGATGTTCTCGGGTACGTTCAACGGGAACCCGGCGACGGGCATCCAGAACGGTGTCCTCGCGGGATTCCTCACCTTCGCGGACGCCAACATCGACATCATGGTCACCGACCCGATCGCCGTGACCGTGAACCTGCGCAACGATGTGTTGCCCGATGGGGTCAACTCTGCCGCTTGCAACGGAACGTCGGCCCGCCCGAGCCAACCGGACGGCCTCGACGATGGCAATGCGCCGGGCCTGGCTGCCCACCCGACGTTGGGCAACGGCTGGTGGTTCTTCGTGGACTACACCTCCGGTGAGGTCACCGTCGCCAACGGCTACTGACCGAGTTGTGAGCGCCGCCGCGCTCACCTGATGAACTGACGAAGCCCCGCTCGAGTGATCGCGCGGGGCTTCGCCGTCAATCCGCCCACAGCGGCCTTCGTGACGGTTGATGTCGCCAAACGGTCCCGGTATCGTTGCGCCGCCATGAGCAACGACATTCCGCCGCCTCCTCCTCCGCTCCCCGAGTCCGACGACGTCGAGGAGCTCGGACTCGAGATGCTGGACAGTCTGCCGCCCGTGCCTCCGGCGGCAGACGAAGCGGACGCCTCACTCGATCCGTTCGGAGCCGCGGCGCTCAAGGCCCCTCCTGCGCCGACGGCCTCCGACGCAGATCCGTTCGGGATCGGTGGGCTCGCGGCTCCTCCGGGCGGGAGCGATGCGCCCCTCAATCCACTGCTGGGCGTCGGGCTCGGCGGCGGTGGCGGCGGCATGACGCTCGGTCAGGAAGATGACCAGTCGCTCGAGAAGATCGGGACCCGCACGACCAAGTCTGGCCGGATGATCTTTGCGGCGTTCGTCGTCGCGATCATCGGCGTGGGTGCGTGGGCGCTCGTCAGCCGTCAGCATCACGAGTCACGCTTCGAGCGTCTCGAGGAGATTGGCCGCATCGAGGACCGCGCGCAGATGTTGGCGGCGCTCCGGGAGTATCTCCCCGAGGCGCCGTACGAAGACGTGAAGGAGCGCATCCTCGCGAACCTCGGTCACTTCCGAGACGCGGAGGCGGTGCCGGCCATCATCGGCGAGCTGGAGCACGCGGGCGTCGTGCGTCGCGCCGCCGCCCGCGCGCTGGCGCAGATTGGCTTGCCCGCCGCCGAGAGCGCGCGCGGACCTCTGTACGACCAGCTGGCGAACACCGACGAGCGTGACCGCGCCCAGGTGGTGTGGACGCTCGCGCTGTTGCGCGAGGAGCGCGCCGCCGACGCCGTGCTCGAGATGTTCACGCAGGGCCGCCTGCAGACGCTGGACGGCTTCGCGCCAGACGTCGTGGTCGGCGTGCTCGGGACGGAGCGCCTCGGCTCGGACGCCCTCATCCGCCACGAGAGCGAGAGCGTGCGCGTGCTCACGGCCCACGCGCTGGCCGAGGGGCGCGGCTCCGACGTGGTGGAACCTCTGACGCGCATGCTGACGGCGGAGTTGGAGCGCCCCGCGCCCACACGCGACACCGCCGAGGGAGCGCCCACGCGCTCGCCCGAGGTCATCCGCGCCGTCACGGCAGGCCTGGGCCGCACGGGGGACGCGCGCGCCGCCCGCCCGCTGTTCAACGTTCTCAACTCGCACGCGGATCTGCGAGGCGGAGTGCTCGAGTCGCTGCGGCAGAGCGCGTCCGGCACACAGCTGGCAGTGCTCGCAGCCGAGGCGCGGGACCGGGCGGTCGTGCTGGAGCTGGTGAAGATGATGGCCCGCACTCACGATCCACGGGTGGCGGACAACCTGGCGGGTTACCTGTCGAACGAGGACGAAGAGATTCGCACGGAGGCCGCGTTCGGGCTCGCCGAGCTCGAGGACCCACGCGCAGCGCCCGTGCTGGCCGCGGTCGCGCGCACCGGCCAGGGACGCGCGGACGACGCGTTCGGGGCGCTGCGCTACGTCGCCAGCCCCGAGATCTCGAGCACGCTGCGCGAGCTCCTGGAGCACCGCCCGGCGCGTCGCGCCGACATCCTCCGCGCCATGGGACGCTCGGGGGACGGCTCGTTCGGTGCGTTCTTGGTGGAGCAGCTGGAGGAGACGGATGCGGGGGCCGCGGCGCTGGCCCTCGCGGACCTCGACTACACCCCCGGTTTCAACCGCCTGCGGCGCATCGCTACGCGCCCGCGCAACCTGAACATGGGGACCACCGGGCCCAGCGACCGCTCGCTCGCGACGCAGGCCGTACTGGACGCCCGTCGCTCCGCCCTGATGGGTCTCGGCGCGTTCGGCCGCCCAGACATCGTCGACGAGATGATCGTCATCGTCGAAGACGGCCAGGACGACTACGAGCTGCGCGAGATCGCCGCAGCGAACATCGGGATGGTGGCATCGGACGAGCAGATGGCGCCCATCTTCGCGAAGATCCTGGATGGGTCGCTGTCGCTGCAGTCCCGCAAGAACTACGCGGCCGCGCTGTGGCAGCGCGCGCGCCCCGGGCTCAACACGCGGATGCTCGACCTGGCCGGCAACATGCAGGTGCCGTACGAGATTCGCCGAGCGGCGTCGCTCGCCGTGGGCTATGCGGCCAACCCAGATTCGGATGCAGCGTTGGTGCGCATGCTCGGCAACCGTGAGACGGAGCGGGGGGCTGCCATGGCCATCGCGCTCGGGGGTGGCCGCGACGCGGTGACGGCCCTGATGGAGGCATTGGCGGAGAATCGCGAGCTCGCGCAGATCCTGCAGGACGCGGTGCTGAGCGAGGAGCGCGGCTGGTTCAGCCTCGTGACCGAGGACATGGCCCAGAACGCCCTCTGGCGTCGCCTGCGCACGGCGGCGCAGCTGCGTGAGGGCCTCTCGGGCTCGTCGGAGAGCTACAGCTACGCTTGGAACAAGGTGCTGGATGTGATGCGGAACGGCTGGAGCGGGCCTGGAGGCGCCAGCCGGGCGTACATCCGCGGCCAGCTCTGGAACGCCATCCAGAGCGAGGACACCGTCACCCGTAGCCTCGCGGCGCGCGCCATGCGCGACCTGCCGGAGCGAGGCCTGCTCCTCCGGGCTCGCGACTCGGACGGCGTCGCGGCCGAGACAGCCCGTGAAGAGCTGGCTGCCGAACTGCGAGCGGAGACGAACCATTGACGGCTGGTGGGCGCGGAAGTCGGTTGACCCCGTGATCGTCCTTTCTTATTCTCGCCATGGTTACGCGTAGTTCGAAGTCACGCGACCGGGTGCAACACGATGACCAAGTCTGAACTCATCGACGCTGTCGCGCAGCGAACCAAGATCACGAAGAGCCGCGCCGAGCAGGTGGTCAACTGCGTGTTCGACTCGATGACCCAGGCCATGGAGCGCAGCGAGGGCATCGAGATCCGCGGATTCGGAAGCTTCAGCGTGCGTGAGTATCCACCGTACAGCGGGCGGAACCCGCGGACGGGCAAGCCGGTGCACGTGGCGGCCAAGCGCCTCCCATTCTTCAAGGTCGGCAAGGAGCTGAAGGAGCTGGTGAACCAGCCACGTGCTAGTGCGGCCCCCAGCGACGACTCGAGCGACGACGACGACGACGACTGATCGCCGGGCCTGCGGCCCCCGCGCGTCCGCCCAGGGCCCGTTTGGCGGTTGACGGTCGCGCGTTCTGGGTCAGGTTCGGGAGCCATGCCGGAGAGCCACATGCCCACCCCGTCCGAACAGCTGACCGAGCTCAAGCGCGGCGTCGTCGACCTGCACGTCGAGGCGGACCTCGAGAAGCGGCTCGCCGAGGGGCGCCCGCTGCGCGTGAAGGCCGGCTTCGATCCTACGCGCCCCGACCTGCACTTGGGGCACGTGGTGCTCATGAACAAGATGCGCCAGTTCCAGTCCTTCGGGCACGAGGTGGTGTTCATCGTGGGGGACTTCACGGCCCAGATCGGGGATCCGTCGGGCAAGAGCAAGACGCGCCAGGTGCCCACCGCGGAGGACATCGCCGAGGGGGCGAAGAGCTACGCCGAGCAGGCCTTCCGAATTCTGGACCCGGACAAGACCAGGGTGGTGTTCAACAGCGAGTGGCTGATGCCGATGCGCTTCGACGACGTCATCCGGCTGGCGGGCAAGTACACGCTGGCGCGCATGATGGAGCGTGACGACTTCAAGCGCCGCTACCAGCAACACGAGAGCATCTCCATCCACGAGCTGCTGTACCCGCTGGTGCAGGGTTACGACTCGGTCCACCTCGCGTGCGACGTGGAGCTCGGCGGGACCGACCAGCTGTTCAACCTGATGGTGGGCCGCGACCTCATGAAGGAGTTCGGCAAGCGCCCGCAGGTGGTCATGACCACGCCCATCCTGGAGGGGCTCAGCGCGCGCTTCGAAGACGGACACATCGTGGGCGACAAGATGAGCAAGTCGCTCGACAACTACGTCGGCGTCGCCGAGAAGCCCGACGAGCAGTTCGGCAAGCTCATGAGCATCAGCGACCCGCTCATGTGGCGCTACTACGAGCTGCTGTCCGAGCAGCCCACCGCCGAGATCGCGCGGCTGCGCGCGGACTGCGACAGCGGCGCGCTCAACCCGAAGGTGGCCAAGGTGCGCTTCGCGGCCGAGATCGTCGCGCGCTTTCACTCCGCTCACGACGCCCGCGAGGCCGAGGCGCGCTGGGAGGCCCAGTTCTCACAGAAGGAGGTGCCGGACGACATGCCGGAGTTCACGCTCGCGGCCGAGGACGGTGGACTCTGGCTGCCCAAGGCGATGGCGCTCGCCTCCCTGTGCAAGAGCAACAGCGATGGACGGCGGCTCATCGACGCGGGTGCCGTCCAGGTGGACGGGCACAAGGTCAGTGACGTGAAGGCCTCGCTCGCGGCCGGTGGTATCTACGTGATCAAGGCGGGCAAGCGCGCCTGGGCTCGTGTGTCCGTGCGCTGACGTGCTACGGGTTCGCGCTCGCTCACGCCCGCGGCACCAGCGCGTCGCCATCTGCCTTCGCTCGACGACGCGCGTGTCAGACGCGCGTGAGCTCGACGACGGCGTGCGGGTTCGGCTGATCCTCGGGCAGCGCGCTGCGCAGGAAGTCGGCTGGGCAGGCGCCGGCGTCGACCAGGGCCCGTACCGGGACTAGGTGCACGCGCTCCGAACGCCCGTGAGCGTCCCGCACGTCGAGGCGGTCGAGACCCCCCTCCGCGATGGACAGCAGCTCGTCGGCCCACTCCGCCACCTCGCGGCCGCCGAGGGTCGCCCGCAAGCCGTGCACCGTGATGTCCACGCGAGCCGCGACTGCGTCCTCGTAGGTGAAGCGCGAGACCAGGGCCTCGGCCTGCTCGAGGGCCACGTCGTCGTACAGCAGTCCGCGGGCAAGGGCGGGGAGGGCGCACACCAGGTCGCGTCGCTGGTTGTCCGCGCCCCGCCACTCGAGCGTGCGCTTCAGCCGCACCTCGGGGAAGAGTGTGTTCAGGTGGGTCTCCCAGTCGGCGGCGGTGGCGTACGTTCCCTCCCACCCGTCGGCCAGGAACTCCCGGAAGCGTTGGCCCGTGTTCTCCACCACGCGACCGTCGCGGACGATCAAGAACATCGGCGCGTCGAGCGCCCACTCGACGTAGTCCGCGTAGCTCGCGCCCTCGCGCCACGCGAAGGGCAAGAGCCCCGTGCGCGCCGGGTCCATGTGAAGCCACACATCCGGGCGCTCGCCCACCCGACCGCGATGGCGCCCCTCGTACCACGGGCTGTTCGCGAACATGGCCGAGACCAGCGGCTGGGCTCGGAGCGAGACGCGCAGCTTGCGCATGGCGTCCGCCTCCGAAGCAAAGTCGAGGTTTGCCTGCACCGTGCAGGTGCGCTTCATCATGTCCAGCCCGCGCGCGCCCACCGTGGGGAGGTAGCGCTCCATGATGGGGTAGCGCAGCTTCGGTACGCGCGGGAGCGCGTCGAGTGTGGCCAGCGGGTGGAAGCCCACCCCGAGCCAGGTGATGCCCAGGGGCTCCGACACCTTCTGCAGCTCGCTCAGGTGGTCGTCCATCTCGGCGCGCGTCGCGTGGATGTCCGGCAGCGGAGCGCCCGACAGCTCGAGCTGCCCAGCGGGCTCGAGCGTGATGGATGCGTGCCCGCGGGTGAGGGCGATGGCTGGAGCGCCCGGGACCTCACGCTTCGGGGTCCACCCGAATTCGCTGGCCAGCCCCTCGAGCACCCGCAGCACGCCGGTCTCCCCGTCGAACCCGATGGGCGCGAGCGACCGGTCCAGACCGAACTTCTCTGCCTCCGTGCCGACACGAAAGGCGGCGCGGGGCGTCTCGGCCTCGTGAAAGGGGCGCACCAGGTCGTCGAGGCCACTCAGCCGCGGGCTGTTCTGCTTCTTGTCGTCCACGTTGGTCCTGCTGGGAGGTCGCTCGTCGAGCGGCGCGCTCGCAGTCGGTCGCGGGCGGGCGCGGGACGTTACCAGGGGTGAGCCTCCATCGCATCCCCCGCCGTGCCGCTCACGCGCCGCGGCCAAGGCGTCCACGGCCCTGATATTCCCTGTTCGTTATTGACCAACGTTCGTTATACTTCGGGAATGTATCGGCGGAACGTACCTCGCCTCTCATCGGGGGTGATGGGGGTATTGGTGGGAGCGGTGTGCCTGGGCGCCAGCGCCTGCTCTGTGTTCGACCCTTCGCTCGTCGAGGGCGAGACGGGCTGCGCGGGGAGGGTCCCCCCGTCGCGGGTCTCCGAGCCGGACAGCCCCGGCGACCAGACCTACGTCGTGATTCTCCGAGACATCTTGATCGACCAGAGCGGTGATGCCGGTAGCGCCGCGGACGCCCCTTGGCGCACCATCGGATTCAATCTGGACGGACTGTGCACCACGCAGAACGACCTGCGGACCGAGTGCGCCCCGACGGCAGAGGGGCTCCCCATCCAGGTCGACGGTGAGGAGGGCATCGACAACACGTTCGGGAACAGCTTCTTCCCAGTGCTCATGTTGGGCGCCGACGGCATCGACACCGACCTGATCATGACCCAGCAGCGCGGCATCGGCGCCGTGCTCCTGCTCATCGACGACTGGAACGGCGAGCAGAACGACTCGCGCGTGACGGTCACCGTGACCCAGACGGTGTTCGGCACCCCAGGAGATGGCGGTGCCGCCCCGGACGTGACGGTCATCGGCAGCGAGGCGTTCGTCGACGCGGGCGGCACCATGCCTGCCCCGCTGCCCAACTGGGACGGGGACGACTACTTCTGGGCGCGACGCGACACCTTCATCGCGGGCGACGTCGCGACGCCGAACGTGCGCGTGACCACGGCCTACGTCACCGATGGTGTGCTCGTCGCGAGGCTGCCGGACCGCACCCCCATTCGACTCGTGGGCACGACGGTGGGCGTGGATGTCACGCTCACCGACCTGGTCGCGGCCGGCAACGTCTACGAGATGTTCATCGACCCTCAGCCGACCCCTCCGAAGGTGATCGTATCCGGCCGCTGGGGCTTCAACGACATGGTGGCGCAGGGGCCGAACGTCGGCGTGTGCATCGGGACGCCGCTCTACCGCACACTACAGATTCTCCTGAACGGCATGGTGGACGTCCTGCAAGACCCGCCCGCCGAACCGGATCCGACGCTGCCCTGCGACGCGCTGAGCGTCGCCGTGACCTTCGACGGGTACACGGGGCACTTCGGCGGGCTGGCGGACGGGCAGGACATCCCCAGTCCCTGTCCGTGAGGGGCTGACACCGTTGTGCAGAGGTGATATCCCGCCGTCTCCTCTCGAAAGTGCAGAAACGTGACCCAGCGACCCCTAGAGGCATATATCGGTGAAGGTCTGACCCTCAAGGGCAGCATCCGCGGAGACACCGACATGGACATCGATGGGCGAGTCGAGGGCAACATCAGCGTGGGCGGCCATGTGCGCGTCCTCGAGCGGGGGCACGTTCTCGGGCCCGTGGACGTGGGCGCGCTGACGGTGCGTGGCCGCGTGGTCGGGGACGTCGCCGTGAGCGGTGCGCTCCACGTGGGGGAGACCGGGCGTGTCGCTGGGGACGTGCGCGCTGCGCGTGTCTCGCTGGACGACGGCGGTCTGCTCGACGGAACCATCGACATGGATGTCGACCTGCCCGCCGGCCTCTTGGAGGCACCATGACCCGGCCTTCGCTCATCCCGGGTGGGGTCACGGTCGAGGGCGAGCTGAGCGGCAAGGGTGACTTGGTCATCCTCGGGCGCGTGCTCGGCGACATCCGCGTCGACGGTCTGCTCATCATCGAAGAGGGGGGCGCCGTGCGCGGCGAAGTGCGCGCCTCCAGCGTGGTCGTGCGCGGCGCGCTGGCCGGCAACGCCGTCGGTCAGGAGAGCGTGCGCGTGGAGGGCAGCGCCCAAGTGATCGGCGACCTGCGCGCGCCTCGAGTGAAGGTGGCCGATGGTGCCCGCGTGAAGGGGCGCGTCCAAATCGGTGCCGAGGCCGGGATCACATCGCCTCGCGTCGCCGCCCAGGCGGTGTCGCCGCTCGCTGCCTCGCCCGCCGCCGCGCCGACGCGCCTCCTCGGCGCGGCCACCGACCCCGCAGCCGCTGTTGCAGCCGCCGACTCCGTAGCCGCAGCCGTCGTCGGCCCTCGCGTCCGGCGAGCGCGCACGGTGGCGCCGCTCGAGGTGGCGCGGCCCGAGGGTCATGCCGCCTCGCGTCCGGCGTTCGTACGGCCGCCCTTGACCATGCCGCGCCTGACGCGGGTCGCCGCCGAGCGGCGCTAGTTTCCCACGCTGGACCACCAGGACCCATGACCGACCGACTCCTCGACATGCTGCGCGAACACAGCTTCCGGCGCGGCACGTTCACCCTGACCTCCGGCAAGACCAGCGACTTCTTCATCGACTGCAAGCCCACCGTCCTGCGCGCCGAGGGGCACGTGTTGGTGGGGGCGGCGCTCCTCGACGCCGCGACCTCGCTCGCACCCGGGCTGGACGCTGTGGCGGGCGTGGAGCTCGGCGGTTGCTCCCTCGCGAGCGCCGTGGCCTGTACGTCGTACGCGCGCAACACCCCGCTCGACGCCGTGTATGTCCGCAAGGCACAGAAGGGTCACGGGACACAGAAGCTGCTCGAAGGGGCAGCGCACCTAGCCCCGGGAGCGCGCCTCGTCGTGCTCGAGGACACCGTCACCACGGGGGGCTCCACGCTCCGGGCCGTGGGCCAGATCCGTGAGGCTGGCTTTCAGGTGGCGGGAGTGGTCGCGGTCGTCGACCGCCTCGAGGGCGGGGGCGCGGCCCTCTCCGAAGCGGGCCTGCCGTACGTGTCGCTGTACACGCGGACGGACTTCATGGGCGACGGAGCTCCCACGTCATGAGCCGCGGCGCGAGCATCCCCCGGCGTCGACGCGCGAGCTGGATCCTCGGGGTCATCGCTTTCGCGCTGGTGCTGCAGGCCATAGGGTGCGCTGGACCCGCGACCGTGTCGCTCGCCACGGGGCCGCGTGATTACACGCCGAACGACTACCGCGACGTGTACGAGCGTTGGACGCGCCACGAGCAGGACTTTGCCTGGGGCCAAATGCGGGACGTGCTGAGGGTGACCGCGACCTTCGAGTCCTGGGAGTTCCGTTGGGCCTACGTGGTGCGCTACGCAGACGACCACTCGCTCGTACCAGCCGCCCGCGACGAGATGCTGCGCGCCACGCTGGCCGACGCCGGGGAGCACCACCGCTTCTTCGTCACCCTCGCCGGCGACCACTTCCGCGAGTCCAACCTCTCGGGACGCATGAACGCGTGGCGCGTCCTGCTCATCGCGCCAGATGGTTCCCAGAGCGAGCCCATCGACCTCGAGCGCATCCGTCGCCCCACGGCCGCGCACCGCGTCTATTTCCCGTCCGTGACGAGCTATCGCGAGACCTTCCGGCTCGTCTTTCCTGCCGTCCGCGACGACGGAACGCCGTCCATTCCAGCGGGCGCGGACCACGTCATCTTGCGCTTCACCGGCGCCCGCGGCCGCGTCGATCTGCGCTGGGACCTGCAGCCCTGAACGCCGCCGCGGGCGCGTGAGAACCCGCTGATTTCGTTCGCCAAATGTCGTTGACGCGCGCGCGGTCGCGCATGTATAGTCGCGGCGAACAATCTAAGTTCCTGAATTCTAAGGGGCTTTTGTCACGTCCCCCACTGCTCGTGGGGCCGGAGGTCCGCATGACGCTGCGCGCGATTCCCACCCGTATTCTGCTGCTGACGATGATGGCTGCGCTCTCGGCGCCGCTGCTGGCGTGCCACGCCGACGAGAACGACCCGGAGGGTCAGGCCGAGGAGCTGGCCGATCCGGTGCGTCGTCAGAACGCCATCCACAACCTCCAGCGCATCTACTCTGGCGTGCTGGCCGACAACCAGGGCAACCGCGCTTCCGAGCCCGTCGTCGCCGTGGCCAACATCATCACGCCCGCGCTCACGGAGACGTACCTGAACTTCCCGGAGGACCGCACCAACGGCCAGGCCATCCTCGATCTCCTCAAGGAGGTGCAGGACCCCCGCGCGCTGCCAGCCCTCAAGAAGGCGCTCGAGTGGCGCACCGGCGTCACCGAGCTGCACGCCGTGCGCGCGGCGCAGGCCATCGGCGGCATGACCGTGCCCGACGGCGAAAAGCCCGCCGTCGCCGAGGCGCTCGGCCGTGCTTTCGACCAAATCACGGGCGTGCGCGAGGTGGACAACCAGATGCGCGTCGAGTTCGTGCGCGCCCTGGGCACGCTGCACCACAACTCGGCCACGCCCGTCCTCGTACGCGTGATGCAGAGCCAGTCCGAGAACCAGAACTTCCTCATCAACCGCCTCGCTGCGCGCGAGCTCGGCGAGCTGGGTGACCCCATGGCCGTCGAGCCGATGATCGGCGCGCTCTTCCAGTTCGCTCCCAACAACCCTGGCATGCGCATGAACGACGTGGCGGCCGAGGCCCTGGTGCGCATCGGGCGCCCCTCGCTGGCGCCC
Organism: Sandaracinaceae bacterium; assembly: GCA_020633055.1. Classification (NCBI taxonomy): domain Bacteria; kingdom Pseudomonadati; phylum Myxococcota; order Polyangiales; family Sandaracinaceae; species Sandaracinaceae bacterium. Next base: position 262,894 of record JACKEJ010000012.1, read on the forward strand.
ATGCTCCAGGTGCTCACCGGTGGTCACCAGGCCGCCAACACGGCCGCCGACGCGCTCATCGCCGCCGTGGTCGCGCGCCAGCCGGGACTCACGCTGAACCGTGCGCAGGTGGTCGGCCCCGAGGCCACCACCACGCTTGGCATGCTCGGCTTCCCGGAGGCCTTCGACGCGCTGCTGGCCGAGACGCGCGCCACCGAGGTGGACCGCAAGCTGAACGGCTGCATCGCGCTGACGCGCCTGAACCTCAGCGATGCGCAGCACACGCAGGTGCGCACCGTGATCACCGAGCTGTACAACAGCCTCAACGCCCGCGACGTCGAGATGCGCGCGCAGCTGATGGCCACGATGGCCAACACCTTCGACCCCGGCTACCTGCCGCTCTTCCTCACCACGGCGCGTGACCAGGAGGTCCACCCGGTGCTGCGCGAGACGGCCATCGCGAGCCTGGCCAAGCTGGCCAACGCCGCGCAGGCCGGCGAGCTGCGCACCATCATCGCCGCCGACAGCGACAACGCGGCGCGCTACAACGAGCACGTCGGTCCGTACCTCACGCTGGCGACCGAGTGCGACACCAACGTCAGCTGCTACGTCGGCAAGCTGGGCGACGCCGACGCCAAGGTGGCGGAGAAGGCCGCCTACATGATCGGCCTGCTCGCCGCCGACAACGACGAAGCCAGCATGACGGGCCTCGCTGCCCAGCTCGGCAACGCGAACTTCCCCGTCCGCTTCGCGGCGCTGCTGGCGCTGGACCACATCGCGGCGAACGGCAGCCAGGCGGGCATCGACAAGATCGAGGAGCTCCGCAGCCAGGAAGAGGGCCGCGCCATCTGGAACCAGTTCAAGCCCATCGCGCTCCCCATCCAGGCGCGCCTCCGGGCCCGCATGCCGAGCTGATCACACCGCATGGTGCGCCTCGAGGTCATCTCCGGCGAGGAAGCCGGACTCGTGCTGGAGCGTGACGTCGACGTGCTGCGTATCGGGCGCGCGCCCGACTCGCACTTGCCGCTCTCGGCGCACCACGTCTCTGGCACGCACGCGTCGGTCGTGTTCTGCGCGGAGGGCTACGTCATCCGTGACCATCACAGCACCAACGGAACCAGCCTGCAGCGTGGGGCCGAGCTGTTCGGGCTCGGCGCGCAGCCGGGTCGCGAGATGCTCCTGCGTTCCGGGGATGTGCTGCTGCTGGGAGAAGCCGAGCACCCTGTGCAGGTGCGTGTGCTGCTCGAGGACGACGGAGACGCCACCGAGTTCGTGCAGACGCGCGAGGTGTCCGAGGTGGGCCCGGTGGAGGAGCGCGCGTCGCTGGACCGCGAGGTGCTGCGTGCGCTCTATCAGGCCCAGAAGCGCATCAGCGGCGCGCTGGACCTGGAGAGCGTCATCGACGCGGTGGCCGAGTCGATCTTCAGTTTCTGTCGCGCCACGCGATATCGCGCTCGCCGAAGGACGGTACTGGGCGTCAATCCCGCAGCAAGACTCCTGATATGCTCGCCGTGGGCAGCCAGGTACGTGATGCCGTCTCGCTCTCGCCGCGCACCCCATCCGCGCGCAGCGTGTTCAAAGATCGTGAAGGAGCGTGCCGCCGTCTCACAGCGGACGCCAGACAGTTTTATCAGGCGCTTCAGCGTCGCTCGCTGGCGCGCAGATCTCAGCACCATCAGCGTCCCACGCTGTGGCGGGGGCGAACATCATTGGGCGGTGTGTGGTATGGACAATCCGCGACGCCAGCGGATCTTCAGGGAGAAGGACCCTGGACCGCCTGTGCTCATCCTTGAGCGGCCAGCCTGTTGTGGTGCGCGCGCGCATCCTGTCGCGCCAGGCTTTCGAACAGCTCTTTAAGACACGTACTGAAGTCAGGAAGCGCGCCTTCAGGGCATGATCGGGAGGCCACCCATCCGGCGTCTCTCGGCGCAGCTACGAAGGTGGTCGACACGCGCGTGACCGTGCTCGTCGAAAAGGACCAGCACCGGCAGGCTGTCGCGGAAGCGCGGTACGCCACTGGTCGAACCGTGCCGACGCCTGTTCGTCGCGCAGAACACCGCTGCGCGTGCCAGAACTTGCTGGAGGCAGGCTGTTTCCAGGCACCCGCAAGGGCGTTCTGGCACCACGGAGGACAAGAAGGAGCCTGTTCATTTGGCCGACCGCTTTGCTAATTCCTGGACAGAAATTCAGGCGGGATGCCCTCGCCCTACAAGCCAAGCTGCCGTTTCCGCAAAGAGGGCGAGAGTGCGCCCATCAGGGGCGCGGCTTACCCGCGCAAGGTAGACGCGTGCGCATCGTCGCAGCCGCAACCGCACGCTCGAGACGGGGTGGGAAGGCGCTTCCGCGAAGACCTCTACCGCCTGCAGGTGTTTCCCTGCAGCTCCCCGCCGCTGCGTGGCGCAAGGGACGACATCCTGCTGGCTCGCACTTCCGAGCAGTGCGCGCGCGAGTTCAGGCGCGCCGCATCAGCCACGTTCTGCGGGCGTCCGGAGCTGCTGTTGCGTACCTGGCGGGCAACGTGCGGGCTCGAGAACAGTGCAACACAGCTGGTCATCCGGATGGACGACGGCGAACATCGTCGCGTCACCCACAAACCCACGCATCAGCGAGGTGGGCGCCCCGTTGCGGGCACCGACGGGGGCGCTCAAGGACGCGCATGATGGACCAAGTGGAGCAGGCCATCCTGCGCTTGCGCGTCGCTCGAAGGCTTTGTTTTCTTAACCAACTAAAGAGCGCCACGGCGAGACCTGGGCATCACGCGCGAGGCTGCTGAGCTTCCGCAGGTTTCAGGGGATGTCGTAGCCGGGAGGTCTTGCAAGACGTTCCGTCAGGGGCACGGGCGCTTTCAGCTGCGGTGGAACTGGGGACGCTGTTCGCGGGAGCGCTGCGTACGCCAGGTTCCGACGCACCGCCGCCGACGGTCGCCGGCCCGGCGCCGTCCCCTGATCTGCCGAGTTCTCGGCCTGGCCTGACGTCTTGGGCGGCAGGTGCTCCCCGCCGTGGACGCCCTACGTGGCGACCGCAGCGCCCGACCAGGCAGGGGCGGGTGGCGACCCTGGCGCCCGGCACAGGCAGGGTGCTCAGCGTTGGAGGAAGCGCCCGAGCGCGCGGATCATCGGCGCCACGTCGTCCGCGGCGGCCATCTCGCGTGCGCTGTGCATGGACAGCATCGGGTTGCCCACGTCGATGGCAGGGATGCCCAGCTGGGCCGCCGTGATGGGCCCGATGGTGCTGCCGCAGCCGAGGTCCGAGCGCGTGACGAACTGCTGCACGGGCGCCTTCACCTCGCGACACAGCGCCGTGAAGACCGCCGCGCTCTCGGCGTCGGTGGTGTAGCTCTGGTTCGCGTTGGTCTTGATGACCAACCCCGCTCCGAGCTCGGGACGGTGCCCAGCGTCGTGTCGGTCCAAGTAGTTGGGGTGGGCTGCGTGCGCCATGTCGGCGGACACCAGAAACGAGCGGCGCAAGGCGCGCGCCGTGTGCTCACGCGTGGCCCCGCCACCCGACAGGGCCATGGTGATGCGGTCGAGCCAGGTGGAGAGGAAGCTGCCGGCGGCACCCTGCGCGCTGCGGCTGCCCACCTCTTCGTGGTCGAACAGCACGACGCCGCGTGTCTTCTCGCAGACGTCGCCTCCGCCCTGCAGCAGGGCCGTCACGGCGGCATGACAGGACGCCAGGTTGTCGAGGCGCCCCGCGTGGATGAACTCGCGACGCAGGCCGGAGCGCGTAGCCGGGGTGACTTCGTAGCAGCCGAGGTCCCAGCCTAGGATCTGCTCGGGGTCCACGTCTCCCTCGAGCTCGGCGGCGAGCGCTTCGCGCAGGGACGCGGGGGTGTGGGCCAGCGCCCAGACGGGCGGCAGGTGCTTCTGCGCGTTGAGCACCAAGCCGTCCGTGTTGACGCCGCGGTGCAGGTGGATGGCGAGCGATGGGACGCGCAGCAGCGGGCGCGCGAAGTCTACCAAGTGGAGCGAGACACCGTCGTCGGTCGCGACCGCCACGCGACCCGCGAGCGACAGGTCGCGGTCGAGCCACGTGTGGTAGAGGACGCCGCCGTAGGGCTCGACCGCCAGCTGCTGGCAGCCACCGGCGGCCGTGTCGGGCGTCGGCTTCACCCGCAGGTTCGGCGAGTCCGTGTGCGCCCCGATGAGCGAGAACCCGGCGTCTGCAGGCGACCGCGTGCCCACGTGGAACGCCGCCAGCGTGCTACCGCCCCGCACGACATAGATCTTCGCGCCTGGCTCGAGGGTCAGCGCGTCTCGCTCGTCGACAGAGCGATAGCCAGCCCCGTCGAGCCGCGCGCGGACCTCGCGCACGGCGTGGTATGGAGAGGGCGCGCGGTCGATGAAGCTCACGAGGTCGTCGGCGGCGTCGAGCGAAGTCATGTGGCCTCATATACCAGCTGTGCGTGCAGGATGTCGTGCGAGGGTCGCTCGGCGCTCGTTCGTGCTGTGGACGTTGTCACTCGCGCTCGGTGCCTGTTCGTCAGGAGACGATGGTCGTCCGGGTGCCGCCGCAGGGGCGGCGTTTGGCGCGCCAGCGGAAGCGCAGGCGTCCCGCGGTCTGCCAGGGTCGGCTTCGCCCAGCGCCGCGCCGCGGGACCTGGCGCGAGAAGTGGACGCGTTCGACCTGCGTGTTCGTCCGGACGGCGTGGTGATCGCCTACGCGGCCGCGGGTGCGCTATGGCTCCAACGCCTCGACCGCGGGGGCGACCTGATCGGCGACCCCCGCTACGTCTCGGTCGTCGGCGGGCGCGTGCGCGCGCTCGTCGCTGGCGCATCGGCCGGCCGCGCGGTGCTCGCTTGGCTGCGCGTCGAGGGGGGCGAGGCCCACGTCGAGGCGTCGATGGGGAATGGCCGCTCGCTGGCGTTCGGGCCGCCTGTCACGCTGGATCACTGGTCCCCGGTCGCAAGCTCGGCGGGCGCGCTGGGCGAACGCGACCTCGCGCTGCGCGTGACGCCCACGGGCGCGTTCCGGCTGCTGCACCGAGCGGCGCCCATGCCCTGCGGCAGCGGGATGGCCTGCGCGACGTTCGGGCACAGCGACCTCGACGCTCCCGAGCCAGCATTTGTGTGCCCGACCGACCCTCGCCGCCGGAGGGGACGTGTGCCCTGGCCACTGCCGGGCGTGGTCGACGCGGGCGGCCGCGTACTGCAGGCTCTGCACTGGCCGACGGTGACCGCGCACCGTTGTACGTACTGCAGCCGGAGCCTCAATACGCGCAGGCGGTCCGGCGCTCGAGGGTTACCGACCGCTCCGGCGTCTGGCCACGGGCGAGCGGCGATCGCGCCGCGCGGGAGCGCTGTTCGCGGCAGCAGTTTGAGCGGACGCGAGGTCGTGCGTCTGGCAGAGCCGGGTGTGAGCCGACCGCCCCTTGGTGGCGTGCTGCCCTGACTGTGAAGAGCACCCCCGCGCTCCACGTCTGGCGCGATGACGCTGCCGCTTTCGCGACTGGGCGCGATCGCCTCCGAGGGCTTTCTCCATCGACGAGTGGCGCCTGCGCGGGGCCGCGTCGCCTGGACCGGGGAGGTGTTCGTCGTGGCCGCGCTCGAGGGGCCGCGCTGACCGCGCAGACTGCGCTGCTTGATCGGCTCGCGACCACGCCGTGAGCCTCGCCGCTACGCCTCCCCGTGCCGGAGCGGGCGGCGAGTTAGGCCTCGGTTCCCGGTGCGACAGAAAGGGCGGTTCCGAAACCAGCGCGCACTGGCGGTGCTCGTGCGGAGCTCGCGGGGCCGTGGGCCCGACATCTTCTCGGCGTTCGGTCAGGTACAGCGCAACATGCGCCAACGTCGTGAGCAGGTTCCACCCAGGCGTGGCGGTCAGGCGCTCGCCAGGCGCAGGCAGGTGCTCGCGCAGCTCACTTATCCGGGCAGAACACCTCGAGCAGCTCCACCCCGAGCAGCTCGCTCGTCACCTGGGTGATGAACAGGCGCAGCGCGTCCGCGCCCAGCGCGACCGCGACGTAGAGCGGGCGTGGGGTGTACCAACACCTCGCTGCGAAGCCACGGCGGTGACCCACGCGCCCAGGTCAGGCACGCGCAACAGACGCAGGAGCGTCTCACGCCAGCCGTACGCCGCAAGTGCAGGGGCGCGACTGAGCGCGATCGCGTCGCCAAGCGCGCGTTGGTCACGTGTTAGTCACCGCTGAGGCCTCGAGGATGCGTTGGATGCGACTATCGGTCGACGCCATCTGATGGCGCCGGCTTTTAAGGCGCGACGCCCGTGCTGACCATCCTCGTCATAGAGGACGAGCGCGAACGCGTGCCCACCGGCAGCACGAGGTCGAGCGCGCGCGTCACGCACGGCCTCGGTGCTCGGCAAGGGCGTGCGCGGCAGCCCGCAGCCACGCCTCTTCACCGGCCGCCTCCACCTCGCACGGCGCGCTTTAACGACAGCAGGTCGTCGGGTCATCGCCAGGCCTCTTACCGCCTCGGTGTGGGCTTCCGGCGCGGGGGCAGGTCGAGCGCCGGGCGCTCGGCGACCTCCTCCGGCACTCCCTCCGCCACGATGAACGCCCGCGCCGTCCCGTGCGCAGCTGCAGCCTCGAGGTCGAGGTCGAGCGGGAGCCGGAAGGCTGCACGCGGCCAGCCTTTACACAGGCGTTGAGCACGCGTCGCTGTTCGTCACACGACCAGCGTTCCGCTGCGTCCGCGTGCGTCGGGCTCGAGCAGCGCCAGCAGGGCGGTCCAGTCCGGTGCGTCGAAGCCCTCGAAGCGCACGTCGTCACGGAAGATCACGAGCACGCTCCACGGTCGGGACACACGGCAAGGAGCCGAACGCTGTGCGGCGGCATCCGAAACGCCGGCGGGACGGGCGCGGGGGTCGCGCCCAGCAGGTCTCGAGCGCCCTCCGCGAGCACGGGAGGCAGCGTGGCGCGTTGCTCATCCGCGCTGGGGTTGACCACGAAGAGCACACGGCGCCCGTCGGGGTGCACGTGCATCGTGCTGACGAGACCCGCGCCGACCTCGGGCTCACCGGCGATGCCGAGCACGTCGACGTGGCAGCTCACGGTCGCGGCCGCGTCGTCCCGGAGCTCGAGCTGCGCCAGCCCGAGCTCGTCGAACGCGTGGGGCACGCCGCGCTCGTCGCGCCTCGGGCGACGCGGCCCCGCCACCACCCGGGCTCCACGACGAGCGCACCCTGCGAGCTTCGCCGCGAGACCCCGCTCGAAGATCTCGAAGGTCGGCACGAAGATCAGGTCCAGTCCTACGAATCGGTCTTCGAGCGCGTCGCCGTCGACGAACACATAGGGAATGCGCCGTGCGTCCAGCGCCGCCGCGAGCCCCTGCGCGCGCTCCCACCACGCGACCTGTACCACGTCGGAGAGGCCCAGCTCGTCGACCCGGCATCCATGCACGGGGCTGCCCGACACGACGTCCATGATGGACGGCGAGAAAGGACCGTAGACGTGCGTGGCACGCGAGAGCCTCATGTAGAGCCGCGGCCAGACGATGCCGACGCGCACCGGCCGCTCCATGCGCTCGAACTCGAGCTCCGCGAGGGCGCCCAGCAGCCTCTGCCACGCGTCTGCGTGTGCGCGTGTGCGCCCGTGGTCGTCGAGGGGCGCGCCGTACCAGCGGTCGCGGTCGACCGCCATGTACGCGTTGAACGAGCGCAGCCCGTACGCGCACGCGACCAGCGCCGTGAAGAGCGAGTCGTCGGTGCCGAGCGGAGGGAACCAGGGCGGCCCCCCGACCCCCAGCTCGGGCGCGTACGGCGCCACGCTGGTGCCCGCGAGGTACAGCGTGCGGCGCCGGATGGTCTCGAACTCGCCCGCGCGGTGGTAGTAGTCGAGGCCGACCACGTCGAGCTCTGCCTCGAGCGCGGGGAGGCTCATGGGCAGCCCCGCCTCGCCGAGGGAGATGTTGTGGAGCGTGCGCGCGTGGCCGAGGCCCGCGTCGCGGAGCTGCTCGCGCATGGTGGCGAGGCTGGTGGTGAGCAGGTGCTCCTGGAACGCGGCCCAGTCGAGGTGCAGCGCGAGTGGCTCGTGTGGATCGAAGCGCTCGGGAGGCGTGATGTCTCCCGCGCTCGCGTAGGGGCGGCCGTGTGCGCGAGCGGCGGTCGCCAGGTCTTCGTGGCGGGCCACCACGAACCGCCCGAAGAGCGCACGGGCGTCTGGGTGGTAGTCTTGCCCGTACGGTCCGTTGCGGAAGTAGTACGCACCTTCGTTGTCGACCTGCACCCACTCGATGGGGCCGTGGGGGCGCACACGCGGCGCGAGCACTTCGCCGACGGCGGCGAACCAGCGGCGCACCTCCCCCAGATACGCTTCGCTCGCATACGACGGAACCGGGAACATCCGTGGCGGGAAGTAGAGGACGACGGGATTGCCGCGCGGTGAGCGCGCCTGACAGGCGGGGTCGAGCAGCACGCGCTCGGGGATGCCGAACCCAGTGAGCTCGGCGTTGATGTGGGGGCCCGGGCGCACGATGGCGGTGAGCCCCAGCGCGTGCGCGAGGTCCAGGAAGGCGCCAACGTCCTTGCGGCGGTCTTGCTCGCCAAAGTCGAAGCGCCCGTCGGGTAGCTCGTGCTCGGACCACGGGACGTACGTCTCGACGGCGGAGAAGCCCAGCGCGCGAAGCCCGCGCAACGCGGGCTCCCACGTGGCGCGCGGGAGCCGAAAGTAATGCACAGCGCCCGAGCGGGGTGGCGGGGAGGGGTCACGCGCGGGCGACATGGGAGGGGTCACGTGGGCGAAGTTGGGGCCGAAACGAGGCGCCAATTGGGCTTGACGGGAGCGCGCAGGGCGATCGCCCCACAGCGCGATTTACGCACAGGACGCTGGAAACGGAACTCGACCGCTGCTAGCGTCCCGGTTGCGGGCCCAAATTGTGCGTGGCTCCGTAGCACGTCCAAGTGCGCATGTCGTCGTGAGAGTGGTGGGTTCGCCCACGGAATGTGAGATACGTGAGATGAGTAGCAAGTTGTTCTGCGGTGGCCTGGCATGGGCAACCACGGATGAGACCCTGCGGTCTGCTTTCGAACCGTTCGGTGAAGTGACGGACGCCAAGGTGGTGCAGGATCGAGAGACCGGTCGTTCGCGCGGCTTTGGTTTCGTCACGTTCGCGACCCCGGAGCTGGCAAGCAGCGCCCGGGACCAGATGGACGGCGCTACGCTGGACGGCCGGCGTATCCGTGTCGACATCGCACAAGAGCGACAGGGCGGCGGCGGCGGCGGCGGTCCACGCCGCAGCGGCGGCGGTGGCTACGGCGGCGGTCGCGAGGGCGGCGGTGGCGGCTACGGTGGTGGTCGAGACGGCGGCGGCTACGGCGGCGGTCGTGAGGGTGGCGGTGGCTACGGCGGTGGGCGTGACGGCGGCGGGTACGGTGGTGGCGGCCGCGATGGCGGCTACCGCGACGACCGCGGCGGACGCGGCGGACGTGGCGGCGGGCGTGGCGGCCGCGATGGCGGCGGGCGTGGCGGCCGCGATGGCGGCGGCCGCGGCGGCGACTGGTAGGGCACGCTCCACGGCTCGTATCTCGAAGGCGTCTCGGAGCAATTCGGGGCGCCTTCTCGCGTTGCGTCACGCCTTCATCGGAAGCGCGCCCGACGCTTGCTTGGCACAACCCCTTGTGTATAGTGCCGCGACCTTTCGCGGGCGCAGCGTCGACAGGACCTGGGCGCCCGCACGGAGCGCGCACACGTGGCAAGTGAGAACGATCAAGACAACGACATCGACGTGGCATCGACCGGTGGAGACGCCGATACGAGCGCGTCCGACACCGCCACGTCTGCTCCTCCGGCGGCGGCCAAGCTCTCGCCCGAGGCTCGCAAGGCGCTGACCGCCGGCGAGCGCCTCGCGGCGGCGAAGGCGGCGAAGGCTACCCAGAAGGCCAAGAAGGCAGCCGCGCGCAAGGCTTCGGACGAGCCCGCGCCTGAGGAGCAGGAGGTCATCGAGGACGAGGTGCAGATCCGCGCGGAGGCGGCCACATCGTGGGTGCATGACCACCAAGCGACCATCGTGAAGGTGCTGGCCGGAGCGGCAGCCCTCTCTGCCATCGTGCTCGGCGTGCAGTACTTCAGCGGCACCAGCGCCCGGGCTGCCGGCGCCGTGATGAGCAGCGCGCTGATGGTCGCCGCCTCGCCCGTCGGCGAGCCGGAAGAAGGGGAGCGACTACGTCCAGGCGAGGAGCGCTACGCGGACGCTGCGGCGCGCGATGCCGCGCTCGTGGCCGCCTACGAGCGCGTAGTGGCGGACGAGCCGGACAGCCAGGCAGCCGCGTGGGCCCGCTTGGCGCTCGGCCGCTTCAAGCTCGAGGCTGGCGAGTTCGCCGACGCGCGCACGCTGTTCGAGGGGGCGCTCGGGGCCGCCGAGGGGGACCTCACCCTGCGTTCGGGCGCCATCGAGGGCGTTGGCTTCACGTACGAGGGCGAGGAGGCCTGGGACGAGGCCGCCACGCAGTACGAGCGGCTCGCCGGTCTCGGGGGCGCCTACGAGCAGGTCGCGGCGCTGCATCAGGCGCGGGTGCTCCTCGCAAAGGGGGAGCGGGACACCGCCATCGAGCGTCTGCAGGCGCTGATCGAGGCGCTGCGAGCCGAGGACGCACCCGCGTTGCCGTACGTGCGCGACCAGGCCGAGCTGACGCTCATGTCGCTGGATGCGTCGCTCGTGCAGCGCTCCGCGGCGCCGAGCGGGCTCGATTCGCTGCCCCCCGAGATCCTGGAGCAGCTCTTGAGGCAGCAGGGAGCACGCTGAGCGTGCTCCACGCCACCGGGACACGCCCCCCGCGCCCACCGGAGGCGTGGCTCTGGCTCGCCCTCGTCGCGCTCCTGCCGTTCTCGGGCCTGACGGCTTGCGGGACCATGGGCGCAGAGGCCGGCGCATACTCGTGGCTCGGTGCGGGGTCGCGCTCGGGTGAGCTGGGAGAAGCCGGCACGGGCGCGTTGCGCGTGATGTGGTCGGTGTCCCTCATCGAGCAACACAACAGCCGCTACCTTCCGGTGGAGCTGGCGTCGCCCGGGTTCGACCCGACCCACGGCCGCATCTATCTCGGCGCGTCGGACGGCCGGCTCCGCGCGTTCGACGTCACGGGTCGCGTCTTGTTCCGCTACAATCTCGGCTCGCCCATCGAGAGCGCGCCGGCGGTGGACGAAGTGCGGGACCAAGTCGTCATCGCGGGTGCGGACGGTCGCGTCCATGCGCTGCGGGGGGCCAACGCGGAGGTCTTGTTCGAGGGCCGCGCTCCGGGGATCGTGCGCACCACGCCGATCCTCACCGACGACGCTGTCTACGTGGCCACCGAGGACGACGTCGTGGTGGCCCTGTCCCGTGAAGACGGTGCCGTGCTGTGGTCGTATCGCCGGGAGGCCGCGTCCGAATTCCACATCGCGGGGCACGCCGGGCTCACCATCGTCGGGCGTCGCGTCCTGGCGGGGTTCAGCGACGGCACCATCGCTGCGCTCGATGTGACGGACGGCAGCGTGCTCTGGGAGCGCGCCACCGACGTTGACATCGAGACGTCCGAAGGCGGCGCGCCCGTGTTCACCGACGTGGACACGACGCCCGTGATCATCGACGACACCCTCTACGTCGCCTCCTTCCACGGAGGGCTGTATGCCCTCTCGCCGAGCAACGGCAGCGTGCTGTGGCGCGAGCCCGAGCAGACGACCATCACGTCCATCACGGCCGTCGGGGACCGACTGCTCGTCGCCAGCGCGGACCGAGGCCTCGAGGTGATGCAGCCCGAGACGCGTGAGGTGCTGTGGTCCCGTCGCGCGGAGCGCGGGGCGCCCACCACCCCCGTCGTGAGCGCACAAGGGTTGGTGCTGGTGGGCGACAGCCAAGGGTCGTTCGTCGCGCTCGCCATGCAGAGTGGCCAAGAGCTGGGGCGCTTGGACGGAGGCAACGGCTTCTCCGCGCCGGCCGGGGTGTCGCACGACATCGCCATGGTCCTCTCGAACGGCGGCGACGCCCTCTGTCTCTCGCTTCGCTGAGGCGCGGTGCGCGTCGCCCACGCGACTGGCGCCGGCTCGGTCGATGCGGCGGACGGGAGGGCTGAGTGGTGAGGTCGGCGCTCACTCGTCCGGCTGAGTGTAGCGCTCGCGCGGCACCGTCACGATGCGGTCCCTGCGCGCGCGTCGGATGCGCAAGATGGCGGGGACACCCTCCGCGCCACGCAACAGAGAGCGCGCCTCGGCCGGCGAGTTGACGGGGACGTCGTCGACCTCGATCAGCTGGTCCCCGACGCGCAGCCCCGCGCGCGCGGCTCGCGACCCGTCCACCACAGCGCTGACTTCGACCTCCCGCTCCCCCAGCGCGACGGCGATGGCAACGCCGGTCACGCGCTGCCCGGAGCCAGCTTCGGCGTCTGGGTCCTCGGGGCGCACCTCGGCCTCGACCTCGGGGTCCGGGAGCGGGACGCGTCCACCGAGGCGGATGTACGCGTCCTGGACCAGCTCGCCGACGTCGACACGCACGGGCCGCCGGGTCGTCCCCGTACCCGCCTGCGGGTGTCGGGCGGTGACCACGAGGTCCCCCGCCGCGACGGGGCCCAGCACGAACGCTCCCGTGTCGTCGACGCTGACGGACGCGCTCCAGTCGTTCCCCACGGTGACCTCCGCGCCAAGCGCGGGCTCGCCCAGCACGTCCACGACCGTGCCGCTCACGTGGGCTCCGCGCGTCAGCGCCACCTCGTCCACGTAGGCGAGCACCTCGCCGCGCCGCAACACGAGCACGGCGTCTGCCTGGGCAGGCAGGTGCACGGGGGAGCGCAGCTGCAGCGTGTAGCGAGCCACGCCGATGCGCTCGAACACGAAGCGTCCTTCTTCGTCCGTGTATGCGTGCCGGAGCGGGCGCCCGTCGCGGTGGAGCGTGATCTCCACGTCCCCGGCTGGGCCGAGGTCGTCCACCACCGTGCCACGCAGCGTGCCTGCGGGGAGCAAGACGATCCGCAGCTCGTCGTCGGTGGCCACCACGTCGAGCTCCTCGTCGGCGAGGGCCTCGTGCGACACCACCAGCCTGTACGGAGGTGGGGGGAGGCCACTGAGCTCGAACGAGCCGTCTTCGGCCGCCACCACGACCCGCTGATGCGGGTAGCGGGCCGAGAGCGACTCGAGCCGCAGTGTGGCGCCGGCGACCGGGAGGTCGTCGCGGTCGAACACGCGCCCCCGGAGGGTGTGCAACGTGGCGCTGAGCCGCAGGACCACCTCCTGCCGCTCGACGTCTCCCAACGTCACGCGCGAGCGCACGGCGGGCAGCGCGGCGGCGCTGGCGGTCAGCACCACGTTGCCCCGGCCTGCTTGGAACGTGAACGTTCCGTCGCCTGCGGTCATCGTCGTCTCGGCGTCCTGGCCCGGGATGCGCAGCTCCACGAGCACGTTCGCCACGGGGTAGTCCCCTGCGTCGACGACACGACCGTCGATCAGCGTCCCCGGCTGGAGCTCGAGGATGACCCCCTCCCGCTCCTCCCCGGGTCGCAAGGTGAGGGGCTGGGTGGAGAGGGGCGCGAAGCCGTCTGCCGTGACCCGCATGCGCACGCGACCAGGCGAGACCCCCGTGACCAGGAACGCACCGGTGGCGTCCGTGACGGCCTGACCCGTGAGCTGACGGGTGCCGCCGTGGACATCGAGGGGGATGGGGGGGATGTCACCCAGCGTCACGCCCAGCGCGCCGTCGCTGGCGAGGGGCACGGGGCCCGCGCGCTGCACGGTGAACAAGTCTGCGAAGTGCATGACCGGGTGCGCGGAGTCGTCGAGGACCTCGACCCCAGCACCTGCGACTGGGTGTCCCAAGTGGTCCAGGACGCGCCCCGCGATGGACGCCGCGCGTTGTAGCTCGACGTCGATGGGCCCGAAGCGCGGATCGTGCTCGACCTCGCGCGGCACGAAGCCCTCGGCCGAGACGCGCACCACGTGCTCTTGCGGCAAGAGACCCGTCATGCGGAAGTCCCCTGCGGCGCCCGTCGAGGCAGCGCGCGGCAGGAGCGAGATGGCCTCTTCGAGCGCGAGCACCTCGGCGTCCACGATGGGTGCGCCGAGGGAGTCGTGCACCACTCCCGTGAGGACCGCGCCAGGCGTCAGCATCAGGCGCACGAAGGGCGTCGGCTCGCGTTCGCCGACGACGATGCCGCCGCGGGGGCGTCCCACGAGATCTCCGTGGGCCGCGCGGAGCTCGTAGACGCCCGCTGGCACTTGGGGCCACGCGAAGCGGCCCATCGCATCGGTCTCGAGTTCTCGCGGCGGCCATACTCCGCTGCCCGCCAACACGACGCGCGCCCTCGGTACGGGGGCTCCGGCGGTGTCGACGACCACGCCGGCGAGCTGGGCCGCGAGCGACAGCGAGACCGTCAGCTCCACTGCCTCGCCGGCGGCCGGGGTGTGTAGCTCGAGCTGCGCGCGTTCGTGTCCAGGCGCGCTCACGTACAGGACGACGTCGGTGTCGGGGGGCAGCGTCGCCAGCAAGAGCGCGTCGCCGTCCGGTCGCGCCGGGAAACGCGGCGCTTGGCGCCCGGGCAGCACGGCGAACGCGTGCATGGCCGTGAGTGGGATGCCGCCAGCCTCACGCTCCGCGGCGTCACGCGCCTCGACATGCACCCGGGCGAGCGCGGCGGGCGCCAGCGCGTGGTGCACGTCGAGCCGCGCGTCAGCGACGAGCTCCACGTCCTGGTGGAGCAGCACGAAGCCGGGCACGTGGACGTAGAGCGCGAAGGGCCCCTCCGGCAGCCCGCTCACGACGACGGGCGGAGCGCCTGCCAAGGGGCGTCGCGTCACCCCCTCGGACCCCTCGAGCCACAGGTGCGAACCCTGGGGCAGCGAGTCTTGTCCCAGCCCGCTCAGCGAGACTCGCAGCTCGCCCCGGCCGCCGGCCTGCGGTTCCCCTGGCGCGTCCGTGTCCGTGTCTTCCGCACCGCCGCCCCCGACTCGCGTCGGAGGGTCCCCCGAGCGGCTCGAGCCCGGCACCAACACGAGGGCGAGCGCCAGCAGACCCGCCCACAGGCCTGCGCGGGGGGAGCTCGCCGAGGGCGGCGCAGATGGGTTCGGGGATGGTTCTTCCACGGGCGAAGGGGCGGCAGTGTAACAGCCGGGGGTCGCGGTTTCGTCCGCTGCGCACCATACTCCCTGCCGGTGTCCGAGACCCCCTACATCCCGGCCGGCTGTGATCCCGAGTCGATCCTGCTGACCTTCCCCGTGCCCAGGGAGTTCGCCGGTCTGCGCTTGGACCGCTTCATCCAGAACCGCATCCCGCGCCTGTCGCGCACACGCGCGAACGAGATCGTCAAGGCCTGTGCGTATCGCCAGGACGGCACTCGGCGGCGAGCGAGCGAGCGCGTGCGTGCGGGGGAGGTGGTGCTCTTGGTGCGCCCGCCCATGAACGAGCCCGAGACGCCGCAGTCGTTCGGTGTGCTGTACGAGGACGAGCACGTCCTGGTGGTCGACAAGCCGGCGGGGCTGCCCATGCACCCGACGGCGACCTACCACAAGCACACGCTCACCTGGCTGTTGAAAGAGCGCTACCCCGACGACCCGCCGCAGTTCGCACACCGCTTGGATCGCGAGACGAGCGGCGTGGTGGTGTGTGGCAAGTCGCGCGACATGGAACGCGCGCTCAAGAATTCGTTTCAGTATCGGCACACCCAAAAGACCTACTTGGCCGTCGTGCATGGCTGCCCGCCCGAGACCGGGACGATGGACCAGGACCTCGCGCCGGTGGCCGATGGGCTGCACGTGATGATGGAGGTGCGCCCGCCTGGGGAGGGCCTCAGCGCTGTGACCACGTTCCGCACCCTGCGCGCTGGGCCACGCTATGCGCTGGTGGAGCTGTGGCCCGAGACAGGACGACAGCATCAGCTGCGCGTCCACCTGGCGCACCTCGGTTTCCCGATCGTGGGGGACAAGCTCTATGGCGCGGAGGGGCCGGCGCCGTTCCTCGAGTACATCGAGGGGGGCATGACGAGTGATCTCACCCGGCGCCTGGTGCTTCCGCGTCACGCGCTGCATGCCCACGCGCTCACCATCGAGCACCCCGTCAGCGGCGAGCCCCTGCACGTCAGCTCCCCGCTCCCGGACGAGCTCGCCGCGCTGGTGGTCGACGCGTCGTGAGGAGGCGCGGGCGTTGGACCCGTGTCGTTCTGCGGCTACATTCCTGGTCATGACGACCGCGCCCCGCTCCTCGATGCACGCCACCGGGTTCATTCGCCCCACCGCTCCAGCGAGGAGCGCGCCGGCTTCGGGCATCCTCGTCGCGCTGCTGCTGCTCGGGAGCCTCGGGTGTGGAGCGGCGGCGCCGACGGTGCAGCCCACCACGCCGTTCCTCGAGGGCGACGCGGCGCTGTTCGACCGCGGGATCAGCTACATCACCAACCCCAGCGCGCTGGGAGGCGGATGGGAGGCGGAGTGGGCCGAGGCCCTGGAGCGCCGCGTGCAGCGCGCGGAGGCGATCGCGCTCGTGACGGGGCACACCTTTCGTGAGGACACCAACCCGCATCGTGAGGTGACCTATCGCATCTCGCTCGACGTGGAGCGCAAGCTGTACGGGGAGCTGCCCGACGACCTCGAGCTGTTGTCGCGGCCCGGGGACGAGGGCTTCGAGAGCGTCCAGGGGCAAGAGGCGCGCATCCTCGAGCAGAGCTTCGTCGTGTTCGTGAAGTGGCAGCTGAACGACGAGACGGGCGGCGTCGAGCCGGCGTTCCACCTCGAGCCTGCGAGCGAGACGGTGGTCGCCCGCGTGCGTGAGCTCATCGAGCGCATGCACGGCGTGACCAACGGGACGCGCACCACGGTGCACTACAACTGAGCCGCCCCGCGGCGACGGCCCTCGCGGTTCAGCGCAGCAGCAGCTCGACGCGCGGCCGACGAGCCTCGTCGAGGGTGTCCGGGCTGGCCAGCAGCCACGGCGCGTCACCGCCCCCGCGCGTCATGCGGACCTGTAGTCCCAAGCGCGCGCCGCTGGTCGCCCGCACGGCGCGTGTCACGTCCAAGCGGACGGGCTGGGCCGCAGAGGGCTGCTCCAATCGGGCGGCCAAGCGTCGACCGATTGGCAGGAGGGGCGTCCGTCGCCGCGGGTCGAGCACCTCCCTGGCGCGCACGCGGTGAACGCTCAGCGTGCCGGGCGCCGTGGCGGTACGCCCGTTGGGATACGGGAAAAGCACCAGG
The DNA here is from genome assembly GCA_020633055.1 of Sandaracinaceae bacterium. Taxonomy (NCBI): domain Bacteria; kingdom Pseudomonadati; phylum Myxococcota; order Polyangiales; family Sandaracinaceae; species Sandaracinaceae bacterium. The sequence continues at coordinate 279,962 of JACKEJ010000012.1, forward strand.
ACGGCCTCGACGATCGCGCGCCGGTAGGTCGGCACGGCGAAGACGAGGTTCACCACGCCGGCGGGTGCGCCGCCGAGGGTGAGCCTGTCCGACGCCGCTCGGTCCCGCGCTCGCCGCGTCGGGTTCGTGTAGCCGAGCGCGTACAAGGCGTCGGCCTCCGAGAACGTCGATGCCTGCGCGGGATCGGGGAGCGCGCGGCAGGTCCCGTCCAGATCGCAGACCGTCCCGTCGGCGCAAGCGTCGCTGACGCAGGGCCGGCGCGCGGCTCCGCACCCGACCGTGAGCGAGAGCACGACGAGCAGGGCAGCCGCCGCAGAGGACCGCGCCTGGCGTCGGTCGGGAACGCATTGCTCGGGTACTCGCACCGGCAGGAGCATATCAGCCCCACGGGGAGATACCCGCGTTCCCTTGCTCGCGCGCTATAGTGCGAACGATGTCAGCACGTACCCTCGCTCGCCGCCGGCCGACCCGACTCGGTCTCCCCCTCGTCTTCGTGTCCCTCCCCTTCATGGCTCTCGCCGCGTGCGGCGACGACGCGCCAGCGCCCACGGAACCGCCGCCCAACGCGGCTGGGGCCGGCCACGGAACCCACGCGGAGACGACGGCGCCCGCGGAGCCCGGGGGTCCCACCGCGACTGGGTCCAGCTTCGCCTTGGTGTCCTCCACGGCGGAGTCGTACACCGCGGGGCAGCTCGGCTCCTTCGCGATCGAGCTCACCGGTCGCGAGGGCTGGCACGTGAACATGGAGTACCCCACCGTCGTGCAGGTCGAGGGCGAGGGGGTCTCGTTCCCCACCGCGCGGTTGGAGCGGGCCCAGGCCGCCGAGTTCGGAGAGGAGCGCGTGCGCTTCGAAGTGCCCTTCACGCCGGGCGCAGCGGGTGCGAAGGAGGTGCAGGCGCGCGTGCAGTTCGCGATGTGCAATCCCAGCAATTGCGTGCCGGAAGAGCGCACCCTCACCCTCGCGCTGGCGGTGCAGTGAGCGACGACGAGGTGCGTGTGGGCGAGCGCGCTGCGGAGATCGAGGCGCTGCTCGAGCAGACCTACGCGCGAACGCGTGACCGCTTCGAACGGGAACGCCGCGTGCTCAGCTTCGACGCGTACCTCGACTTGGTCGCCCGGGAGCCGTCGCGTGCCGTTCGCGACGCTGCCACCTACGCGCGAGATGCCCTCGACCACTTCGGTCGCTACGAGGTGGCGCGACCGACGGGGCTCACGCACCGTTACCGCTTGTTCGATCTCGACTTCGGCGGAGATACGGCGCCGACCACGGGCTCCCGCCACGACGACCGCGAGCGACTGATCGGGCACGAGGAGCTCCAGGAGAGCTTCCGGCGCGCACTGGAGGGGTTCATTCGCGAGGGGCGCGTGAACCGCATGGTCATGCTGCACGGCCCCAACGGCAGCGCCAAGTCCACGTTCGTCGCGTGCCTCATGCGCGGCCTCGAGGCGTACTCACGCGCTGCGGAGGGCGCCCTGTACCGCTTCGCGTGGGTCTTTCCCAAGTCACCCGACCAGTCCGGGATCGGTTTCTCGGCGGCTGGCGGCGCAAGGAGCGAGCTCGAGTCGTTTGCGCTCCTGCCAGAGTCGCGCATTGCGGTGAAGCTCACCAGCGAGCTCAAGGACCACCCGCTGCTGCTGCTGCCCCGCGCCGAGCGGCGTGAGCTGCTCGCGCGCGTGCTGCCCGGCAGCGCCAAGGTGCCAGCGTTCTTGGCCACGGGCGAGCTCAGCCACAAGAACCGCCAGATCTTCGAGGCGTTGCTCACCGACTACCGCGGGGACTTGCGTCGCGTGCTGTCCCACGTGCAGGTCGAGCGCTTCGACATCAGCCGCCGCTACCGCTCGGGAGCGGTCACCATCGGACCCGCGCACTCCGTCGACGCGAGCGAGCGGCAGATCACCGCTGACCGCTCCCTGTCTTCGCTGCCAGCGTCGCTGTCGGCGCTCACGCTGTTCGAGAGCTACGGTCCGCTCGTGGACGGCGCGGGCGGCATCGTGGAGTTCAGCGACCTGCTGAAGCGGCCCCTCGACGCGTGGCGGTATCTGCTGCTCGCCATCGAGGAGGGAACGGTGCCGCTCAGCTTCTCCACGATGACCATGAACGCCCTGCTCGTGGCGAGCAGCAACGAGTTCCACCTCGCCGCCTTCCGCGAGCACCACGACTACGGCTCCTTCCGTGGACGCATGCTGCCCATCGTCGTGCCCTATCTGCGCGACTACCGCCAGGAGCAGGCCATCTACGACACGCAGATCGCGCCCAACGTGAGCGTGCGCGTGGCGCCTCACACCACGTTCGTCGCGGCGCTCTGGGCGGTGCTCACCCGGCTGCGCCGCCCCGTCGCGCAGGCCTACGAGGACGGCGCGCTCGGGGCGATCGCGCGCACGCTCACACCGCTCGAGAAGGCGGAGCTCTATGCGGACGGGACGGTGCCGGAGCGCCTCGAGCACGACGAGCAGCTCGCGCTGCGCAGCGGGTTGTCGGCGGTTTATGCGGAGTCGCTCGTCGGGACGTCCGAGGGGCTGCTCGGGGCGTCCGCGCGCGAGATCCGCAGTGTGCTGCTCGAGGTCGCCGCCGACGCGCGCGCCACGTGTCTCGCGCCGCCGGCGGTGCTGGCGCGCCTCGAGACGCTCTGCGCCGAAGGGGACTACGACTTCCTCCGGCTCGATGTGGACGCCGGCTACCACGACGCGCGCGCGTTCGTCGAGGTGGTGCGTGAGCGCTGGCTCGATCGGGTGGACCTCGAGCTGCGCACCGCCACGGGGCTGGTGGCCGAGGAGCGCTACATGGACCTCTTCGCCCGCTACGTCACGCAGGTCTCGCACGCCGTGAAGGGCGAGCGCTGGCTCAACCCCGTCACCCAAGCCTTCGAGGAGCCGGACCACGAGCTGCTGAGGTCCGTCGAGTCCACGCTCGAGGTCACGGACCCCGACGAGTTCCGCGCCACCGTGCTCGGCGGTCTCGCTGCGTGGGCCATCGATCAGCCCGACCGCATGGCGGCCCTGCCGCAGACGGTGGACTACCGCGCGCTCTTCCCGCGCCAGCTGGCCAAGCTGGAGGCCGCCTACTTCGAGTCTCACCGGGCGCAGATCGCGCGGGTGGGGCGGTCCATGGTGGCGTTCATCAGCGGCGAGGGCGCACGCCTCGAGCCGGCCGACGCGCTGGCGGCAGAGCGCGCGTGGGGACAGCTCGAGGCCAGTGGGTACGACCCCGAGAGCGCGCGCATCGCCCTCACCGAGCTGCTGGACGCGCGCTACGTGTAGCCCGCTGCGCGCGCAGGCACGGGGCCTATTCGGCCACCCACTGCGCCGCCCGCGACGCCGGGAGCTGGTGAGCCATCAACTCTCGGAAGCGCACCCGCGAGTCCACCGGGTGGTGCACGGGGAGGCCCATCACGTGGAACTCCGTCGTCGCGTCGGGCTCGATGTGATACCGGCGCACCAGCGTGGTGACCATGATGCGCAGCTGCATCTGAGCAAAGCTGCGCCCGAGGCACAGACGGGGCCCGCCCCCGAAGCCCACCATGTACTTGCCCTTGGCCTGGTCCGCGCCGCGCTCCGGGTCCCAGCGCCCCGGGTCGAACGTGTGCGGCTGCGGGAACGACGTGGGGCAGCGGTGGCTCATCCAGGGGCTGTAGAACACCGGGGTGCCCGCGGGGACGCGGTGCCCATGGAACTCGAAGTCCGCCGAGGCGGCGCGCGGGAACATGAACAGGCTCGGCCCGCAGCGCTCGATCTCCCGCAGGAACCAGCTCACCTGGCGCAGCTTGCTGCTGCCCGTCAGCTGGTAGGGCTCGTCACCCAGCACCTCGAACACCTCTTCGCGCAGGCGTCGCTGCCACTCGGCCTGATGCGCCAGGTAGTGCAGCACCCACGACCCGGCCGAGGCCGTCGTGTCGTAGCCCGCCCAGTACAGCAAGAGCACCTGGTTCAGCACCTCGTGGTCAGGCAAGGGACGCCCGTTCGCGTCGCGGTACTCGGTCAGCAGACCGAGCACGCCGTAGCGCTCCGACGACACACGCGCGCGCTTCACGTACGGCATCAAGCGCGCGTTCAGCACGTCGCGCGCCTTCATGGCGCGGTCGAGGGTGCCCCCGGGGAAGCGCAGCTGCGTGTGCGCCATGGCGCCCGCGATGACCGACTCGAAGTAGGGGCGCAGCTCCTCGATCTCGTCGCTGTCACGGAGCCCGGCGAGCACGCGCGCGGACACCTCGTAGGTGGCGCGCTGGGCCACCGTGTACACGTCGGCGGGCTCCTGACCACCGAGCGAAGCCGCGTGCGCGTCCCAGATCTCTTGCACCGGGCCGATGGACTCCTCGAGCCCCAGGCGCGACACCGCCGGCTCCAGGATCGCCCGCGTGCGGGCGTGCACGTCGCCGTCCATCAGCAGGATGTTGCGCGGGAAGAGGCGCGCGAACGCGAGCTTGCCGTAGCCCCCCTCGTAGGAGAACTTGTCGCGTTCGGTCACCATGATGGTGCGGTTGGCCTCGGGCCCGATCATCCACACACACGGGTAGGCGACCGAGGAGCGAAAGATGGGCCCATGCTGCGTGTAGCGCTGCTCCAAGAACCGGAAAGGGTTCTGGATCATCTCCCGGAGCTCGAGAGGCGAGCTGCTCCCGGGGATGGCTCGGAAGTCGGGATCGAACGCGTAGCTGAGACTCATCGAGGCTGCCTCCACAAAACTAGAACGTGTTTCAGTCGTTCGGCCGAACGCACGACTCGTGCCAGCGTGGTTTGCCGCACTTGTGCGGGTGTCCGCGGTGCCGACGACGCACTGACTGCGTCCCAAGCAACGGAGGGCGCAGCGCTTGCGTGTCGCGGGCCACACGCGCCGAGCGCGTGTCGCGCACGGGGCGCGTCGCGAGGTGGCACCGTATTCGCAACGGGCGTGCGCATGTCCCGCACTCATGGCTGCCCTGCACGCGACACCCTGCCCACCCTGACGGCGCACGACTGCGCACGCTGTCCACTCGTTCGAGCGCACGGCGACAAAGGTAGGCTCCTGCCGCCGTTGGTCGACGAGCCGGGTGCGCTCACGTTCGTGGCGAGCGGCACCGTCGTCCGTGCGCGGCTCTTGCCCGACGCCTCACCGCTGGTGTTCGACGTGGTCACGGCCGGGGAGGCCTTCGCACAGCGCCGCGCCGACGAGGGCTGGGCCGACGAGTGCCGCGCCATGACCGACGTGAAGCTGTGCGTGGTGCCGCGCGATGTGCTCCACGACGCGCTCGCTCGGGACCCCGCCTCGGTCGCGCCGACGCTCGCGGTCTACGAGCGCACGGGCGACCGCGTGGCCGAGTGGTCCACCTTGCGCGCCGTGTCGGGCGCTCGGGAGCGGCTGCAGCACACGTTGCGCATGTTGGGGGGGACCCGGCCGTCGTGGGCGTCGCTCGGCGTGCTGGCGCAGATCACGGGGCTGCGGCGGGAGACGGTGTGTCGGGCCCTGCGCCCGATGCCGCGCGCATCGGCGTCGGGAACGGCACCATCTGCTGCGCGTCTGCATCCCACAGCTTGAGCGCCAGGCACGCGAGGATGTCGCGAGGGCGCAGCCGCGTCTCGCCCGGGTGCTGCAGCTCGGGGATGGCCGCCATGGCCTCGGGCAGCCGATAGAAGGGGATGCGCGAGTTCAGGTGGTGCACGTGGTGGTAGCCGATGTTCGCGGTGAACCAGCGCATGGCGGGACCCATGGGCATGTAGCTGGACGACTCCAGCGCCGCGCGCGTGAACTCCCACTCGTGGCGGCCGCGCAGCTTCACGTCCTCGAAGTTGTGCTGCGCGTAGAACAGGTAGGCGCCGGTCACGAACGCCACGTTGAGCGGCAGCAGGAAGCCCACGAGCAGGCCTTCGACGCCGCCGAGCCCGAAGGCCAGCGCGGCCAGCGCGACGTGCAGGGCCAGGGCCGCCCACGCCGAGCGGTTCTTCTTGGGGTCACGGCGCAGCGGCGAGATGTTCATGCCGATGATGAAGACGGTCACGTACGCGAACAGGATGGTGAAGCCGTTGCGTGCCAGCGCGTAGGCGCGTTGCTCCTTGGGGCTCAGCTTGCTCCAGATGGCGACGCTCAGGGTGGGGTAGGACCCGATGTGGGAGCCCACCAGCTTCGCGTTGTGGGCGTGGTGGTAGTTGTGCGTGTCCCGCCACACCTTCGGAGGCGTGAGGAGCACGAGCCCGAGCGCGTCGTAGACGGGCTTGGCCCACGCCTCCCCGCGCAGGATGGCGCCGTGCTCGTAGTCGTGGAACAGCACGAAGCCGCGCACCAGCGTGAGCCCGAGAATCACGCCGGTCAGGGGCGCGAGCCAGAGCGGCGCGAGCGCGTGGCCGAGCCACAGGAACACGATGATGACGAGGGTGCTGAGGGTGGCGCGCGTGCTGCGGGCCACGTCTTCCTGGGCGAACTCGCGGCTGGCGCGGACCAGGGCGTTGCCCGTCCGGGGCCCATCCACTTCGGGTGTCTCGGCGATCATGCGCGCATTGTGGGGCCATTTCGTGCTCGCGTCTTGATCTCGGTCACGATTCTCGTGTCGCGCGCCGGGCTCGCGCAGCGCTTGCGCCAGGTGCCCGTCGCCACGCGAGACCTGCGCGTCATCGGCGCCATCCACCCGCGACAGCTACACACAGGAGGCTGATCGCGGCCTGGCACGCAGCGTGCAAACGGGACTCAAACTGAAACACGTTCTAGTTCGCCGCCCGCCGCGGCCGGCCCCCAGGAGAGTCACCATGAGCGAGTCCCGTTTCCCCTTCACCTCCAGCCCCAAGGGCTGGTTTGCCGTCGCTCTGAGCCGCGAGCTCGGCCCCGGTCAGGTCCTCCCCGTGAAGGCCTTCGAGAAGGACCTCGTGCTGTTCCGAGGGGAAGACGGGCAGCCCGCGTTGCTGGGAGCCTTCTGCCCGCACATGGGCGCGCACCTCGGCCATGGGGGCAAGGTCGTCGAGAACACCGTCAAGTGCCCCTTCCACGCGTGGCAGTTCGACGGCACCGGCACCTGCACGAAGATCCCGTACGCGGACCGCATCCCGCCCAAGGCGCGCGTGCGCCCGTGGACCGTGGTGGAGCGCAACGGGATGATCCTCGCCTGGAACGACATCGAAGGCAGCGCGCCCGAGTGGGAGGTGCCGGTGATCCCCGAGATCGGCTCGGACGAGTGGACCGACTTCGAGGTGCGTGAGTGGGACATCAAGACCCACAGCCTGGACATGGCCGAGAACCAGGTGGACGTGGCGCACTTCCAGTACCTGCACGGCACGCTGGACTACCCCGAGAGCGAGGCCAGCGTCGACGGGCACATCATGCGCGTCACCAGCAAGGCGGGCATGGGCACCAAGCAGGGCGCCGTCGCGGGCAGCATCGAGTCCACGTCGTACGGCTTCGGCTTCAACACCATCCGCTTCAAGGGCATCGTCGAGACGCTCTTGGTCACGTCGGTCACGCCCAAGGACAAGGACTACGTCCACGTGCGCTTCTGCTTCATGGTGAAGAAGTCACTGGGCGCGGCGCTCGACAAGGGCGTGGGCAAGGCGTTCATCGCGGAGGTGTCGCGGCAGCTCGAGCAGGACATCCCCGTCTGGGAGAACAAGGTCTTCGTGCACCCGCCCATGTTGTGCGAGGGCGACGGCCCCATCCCGCTCTTCCGCAAGTGGCTGCGGCAGTTCTTCCCCGCCGGCACCTTCGACGGCATGAACCTCACGGCCGAGGCCTACAACGCCTGAAGGGAGCGGGACGATGGGCAACAACGCAGAGGCACGGCAGAACTCGTTCAAGGGCTACCCACGCGGGTGGTTCGTGGTGTCCTTCTCGGACGAGCTGAAGGTGGGCGACGTGCAGACGCTCAACTACTTCGGCAAGAAGTACGCGCTGTACCGCGGGGACGACGGCGTCCCGCGCATCATGGACGCGTACTGTCCGCACCTGGGCGGCAGCCTGGCGCGGGGCAAGGTCAACGGCGACTCGCTGGTGTGCCCGTTCCACGCTTGGCGCTTCGGGCCGGACGGACGCTGCAACCACATCCCCTACAGCCCGCGCATCCCGGGCAAGGCGCTGGTGGAGACCACGCCGTGCAAGGAGGTCAACAACATCATCTTCATGTGGCACGACCCACAGGGCGGCGCGCCACAGTTCGATGTGCCGGTGCTCCCCGAGTGCGACGACGACGAGTGGATGCCGTGGGTGCACGCCAAGCTGCGCGTCCACACGCACCCGCACGAGCTGGTGGAGAACGTCGTGGACGTCGGGCACTTCAGCCCCGTGCACCGCACCCAGGTGGAGAAGTTCGAGAACGAGTTCACCGGGCACATGGCCAAGCAGATCAACTCGGGCGTGGCGTACCCCATCGGTGGCGGCGTGGACAAGTACCACATCGAGGCCACGTACTACGGGCCGGGCTTCCAGATCTCGCGTTGGGACGGCTTCATGGAGGCGCGCCTGATCAACGCCAACACCATGGTGGACACCGGCTCGATGGACCTGCGCTTCGCGGTGATGCTCAAGCGCGGCAAGGACGCGCGCCAGACCGAGGCTTTCCAGAAGGGCTACGTGGAGAACATGAGCAAGGGCTTCCAGGAGGACATCGATATCTGGATGGAGAAGCGCTACGTCGAGAACCCCGTGCTCTGCGAGGGCGACGGGCCCTTCCACAAGCTGCGCAAGTGGTACGCGCAGTTCTACGCGCCCGCGGGGGTGACGCCATGAGCCCCGGACTCGCCGTGGCCGCAGCGCTCCCGGACGAGGCGCTGCGCAGGACGCTGGTGGCGCGCGCCGAGGCGCTGGTGCCAGACCTGCTGGCCCGCGTGCCCGAGGCGCGAGAGGGACGTCGGGTGCCCAAGGCGACCATCGACGACATGCAGGCGGCGGGCTTCTTCCGCGCCCTGCAGCCCAAGCGCTGGGGCGGCAGCGAGGTACATCCCGAGATCTTCTTCGACGTCGCGCGCATCGTGGCCAGCGCGTGCCCCTCGTCGGCCTGGGTGCTCGGCGTGGTGTCGGTTCACAGCTGGCAGCTGGCTTTGTTCCCGGACCAGGCCCAGCGCGACGTGTGGGGCGAGGACTCCTCCGTGCTCATCTCGAGCTCCTACATGCCCGTCGGTCGCGTCACGCGGGTTCCCGGGGGCTTCACGCTCAGCGGCGAGTGGGGCTTCAGCAGCGGCGTCGACCACTGCGACTGGGCCATGCTCGGCGCCTTCGCGCCCAACGACGACGGCACGCCGAACATGCAGGATCTGCGCACGTTCCTGGTGCCCAAGACGGACTTCGAGGTGAAGGACGACTGGCACGTGTCCGGGCTGCAGGGCACGGGCAGCAAGAGCGTGGTGGTGCGCGAGCAGTTCGTGCCCGAGCACCGCACCCACACCTTCGGCGACGGCTTCCGGCAGAAGAGCCCGGGGCACGCCGAGAACACCGCGCCGCTGTTCCGCATCCCCTTCGGGCAGATGTTCGTGCGCGCGGTCGCGTCGGGCGGCATCGGGATGCTCGACGGAGCGCTGCGCGAGTTCGTCGCGCTGCAGAAGGACCGCGTGGCGCGCAGCACCGGGGGGCGCGTGGCGGAGAACCCGGCGGCGCAGCTGGCGGTGGCCGAGGCGGCGGCGACGCTGAAGGAGCTGCGCTTGGTGTTCTACGACCAGCTGCAGGACATGATGGACTACGCGGTCACGGGCGAGAAGATCCCGCTCGAGAAGCGCGTGCAGTGGCGCTACGAGACGTCGCGCGTGGGGCCCAAGTGCGTGGCCGCCATCGACAGCCTGTTCCGTGCGGCGGGTGGGAGCGCCATCTACGAGACCAACCCGCTGCTGCGCTACTTCAACGACATGCACGCGGCCGAGGCGCACTACGTCAACAACCCGCACAAGCCCGCGCAGAACTTCGGCGCGGTGATGCTGGGCGCGGCCAACACGGACTTCTTCCTCTGATGGCCGAGGTCGAGCAGCTCGGGTACATGGGCTTCGTGGTGCGGGACATCGCGGCGTGGGAGCACTTCGCCACCCAGGTGCTCGGCCTTCAGCTGGCGCGGCGCTTCCCCGATGGCGGCTTCTCCGTGCGCCACGACGCTCAGGAGCAGCGCTTGTTCGTGCGCCCGGCGCGGGACGACGAAGAGGCCACGGCGGACGACCTCGACGTGCTCGGCTTCGAGGTGGCGGACGACGCCGCGTTGGACGAGCTGCGCGAGCGCCTGCTGGCCGCAGGGGCCTGCCCCGAGGCCGGCAGCGAGGAGGAGGCTGCGGCCCGCGGGGTGCTCCGCCTGGTCCGCTTCGAGGAGCCGGGCGGCGCGCGTTGTGAGCTGTACGTGAGACCCTCAGACGCCCCCGGGCCCTTCGCGAACCCGCTCGTCCCCGGGGGCTTCGTGGCGGGCGCGCAGGGGCTCGGCCACCTCGCGCTGCGCGCGCGCGACATGCAGGAGTCCGAGCGCTTCTTTTGCTTGGTGCTCGGCGGGCGCCTCAGCGACCGCATCATCACGCGCATCGGCGGCGCCGAGGTGCGCATCACGTTCCTGCACTTCAACGAGCGGCACCACTCCATCGCGTTGGGCGCGGGGCTGCCCAAGCACCTGCACCACTTCATGCTGCAGCTGAACGACCTGCGGGACCTGGGCCGCGCGCTCGACCGCGTGGTGGACCATGGTGTGCGCGTCGTGCAGACGCTGGGGCAGCACCCCAACGACAAGATGATCTCGTTCTACGCCGAGACCCCCTCGGGGTTCGAGGTGGAGCTGGGCTGGGGAGGGCGCACCATCACGTCGGACTGGCAGCCCGAGACGCACGCGGTGTGGACCGAGTGGGGCCACCGCCCACCCACGATGCAGGCACGCTCCGGTCGTGCCGCGGCTCCGCGATGAACGCGTCCGGAGCCGGAGGGGCGCTCGCTCCGACCGACGACGCGTCGCTGCTGCGAGCGAGCCTGGAGAAAGTGGCCGATCGCGAGCCGGAGCTCGTGCGCCGCGTCTACGCCACCCTGTTCCGCGACCACCCCGAGGCAGAGGAGCTGTTCGGCCGCTACGGCGAGGAGCGTCAGGCGGAGATGTTCGGCGAGACGCTGACTTCGGTGCTCGACCTGCTTGACCACGAGCCGTGGACCCCGGGGCACGTAGCCGCGATGGGCCATCGGCACCGAGAGGCCTACGGCGTGCCCGACGAGATGTACATGTGGTTCTCGGAGGCCATCGTCAGGGCGCTCCACGACGTGCTTGGCGAGCGCTGGGACGCGGACACGGAGGCCGCGTTCCGCCGCGGGCTCCAGCGTGTCAACGCGCTCATGACCGGCCACGCTCCGTCGACGTAGCCACGCCGCGCGTGGAGAGGTCGTCGCACGGACGGGACACGGAGCGGGGACGAAGACGGCGTGGACTGCGGCGGGCCGACGGGCACAGCGCCGGCCGAGTTGGCAACTACGACTTGCCCGGCGTGGCCAAGTGATAGGCGCCCTTGCCCATGCCGAGGATGCCGAGGATCACGAACGGTGCTGACGCCAGCGGCTTCCCGCCGAGGTTGTAGAGCATCGCGACCAGGCTATGGACGCTGCGGGTCGTGTCCGTGCTGTTCTCGAAGTCCCACAGGTACCAGTAGATGAACACACCCAGCAGGCACAGGAAGACTCCGCCACCGGCCGCCTTCAGCCCTTCCATCTGACGCTCGTTCATGCGGGGAAGGTACGGGCGACGCGCTGGGAGCTTCCCTCTCCACCTTGCCCGCGCCCGGTTGTACCGGTCAGGCCGATGATCTTGGGGGCACCAGGCTGAAGCCAGGTGCCCCAGAGCCGCAGTGCGCTCCGAAAGTCCGCTCCTCTGCGGGAGCGGACTACGCTGTGGTCGGCTTCCGCGTTCGTGCAGGGCGTCTGGGGCTCGACGGGTCGGCCGGGCCATCGCGTTCGCCGCCGCGGCCCCCAACGTGATCCTGCGGTCGAATCCACGTGCCTGCCGCGTGTCATGGGAGCGTTTCCCGCCTTCCATGGCCTTCGACGAAGTAGTCCGCCCCCTCTGTGGGGCGGACTTACAGGTCACGCTGCAGTCCCGGGGCACCTGGCTTCAGCCTGGTGCCCCCCATCGCCGTATTCGAGCGGGATTCGGGACCGCCCCGACTGACGTGACGGTCCCCGGCTCCCGATCCGACCTTCGCCGAGCTGCCGCGTGGAGCGCCTCAGTTCGTGACGCCGCCGGTCGAGACCAGGTACGCCATCAGCGCCTCGAGCTGCTCGTCCGAGAGGACGTCGGCGTTGAACGCGGGCATGCGGCCCTCGCCCTCGCGCACCTGCTGGCGCATGTGGGCGGCTGTCCAGCCGATGCCGTGCACGGCCGGGGCCGCGCCGTCGCCGCCGTTGCCGTCCTGGTGACAGCCCGAGCAGAAGTCCGTGTAGGCCTGCTGGCCACCCGAGACATCCGTCGACGTCACCGCGCCTTCGTAGCTGGCCACGTGCTCGCCGCCGGACGAGCCTTCGCCGCTGCTTTCGCCACCACCACCACATCCACCGAGCATCAGGGCCATGGCGGCCATCGCGATTACGAACTTCTTCATCGAGAGTCTCCTTGAGCGCTTCAAGAACAGTCTAGGGGCACGAGCTCACGCCGAGGGGGTGGCGCTGGTGCCAGGCTTGCGGCCCACTTGTACCAGCTTTTCGGCCTGGAGCCGCTTTGCTGCGTCCGGGTCCACGTAGTCCGAGTGGCAGTCGGCCTTGTCCCCACCACGACCCACAGCGCCCTTGGTCTGCGCGGCCAGCTGATGGATCTCGTCGGGGGACAGGTAGCCGCGCTGCTCCAGCGTGGCCTGCTGCTGCGGCGTGAGCCCGGGGCTCTTGGCCACGCGCTCGCGCACGAAGCCCGGGTCCTTGCCGCTGCCGAACTCCACGATCTCCTTGCTGATGCGCACCGAGCACCAGTCGTGCCCGCACATCGCGCAGAAGTCGGTGTCCACGCTCAGGTCTTCGTCGTGGAGCGCGCGCGCGAACTCGCCGTCGAAGGCCAAGTCGAAGTGCTTCTCCCAGTTGAGCGCGGCGCGGGCGCGCGTGAGGTCGTCGTCCCAGTCGCGCGCGCCGGGGATGCCCAGCGCCACGTCCGACGCGTGGGCCGCGATCTTGTAGGCGATGCACCCCTGCTTCACGTCCTCCTGCTTGGGCAGGCCCAGGTGCTCCTTCGGCGTGACGTAGCAGAGCATGCTGGCCCCGTGGAAGCCGGCGGCCGTCGCGCCGATGGCGCTGGTGATGTGGTCGTAGCCGGGGAAGACGTCGGTCACGAGGGGCCCCAGCACGTAGAACGGCGCGCCGTGACACAGGCGCCGCTGGAGCTTCATGTTGTACTCGATCTGGTCGAACGGGACGTGCCCGGGGCCCTCCACCATCACCTGCACGCCCTTGCGCCAAGCCCGCTCGGTCAGCTCGCCGAGGCGCTGCAGCTCGCCCAGCTGCGCGGCGTCTGTCGCGTCGGCCAGGCCGCCGGGGCGCAGGCCGTCGCCCAGCGAGAACGACACGTCGTACTCCCGCATGATGTCGCAGATGGCCTCGAAGTGCGTGTACATCGGGTTCTCGGCCCGGTGCGTCAGCATCCACTTGGCCAGCAGCGAGCCTCCGCGCGAGACGATGCCGATCAGTCGGTCGCGGATGAGCGGCAGGTGGGCCCGCGCGACGCCCGCGTGGATGGTGAAGTAGTCCACGCCCTGCTGCGCCTGATGCCGCAACGTGTCGAGGATCACGTCCAGCGTGAGGTCCTCGATCTTGCGCCCGATGATCATGCTGTAGATGGGCACGGTGCCGATGGGCACCTTCGAGGCGCTCAGGATCGCGGCGCGCGTGGCGTCCAGGTCGCCGCCGGTGGACAGGTCCATGACGGTGTCCGCACCCCAGCGCTCGGCCCAGCGCAGCTTCTCGACCTCGTCCTCCGTGCCAGAGGACACGGGCGAGGCGCCCATGTTCGCGTTGACCTTGGTGAGGCTGGCGCGCCCGATGGCCATGGGGTCCAGGTTGTGCTGCAGGTGCACGCGGTTGGCCGGGATGATCATGCGCCCAGCCGCGACTTCGTCGCGCACCTGCTCGGCCGTGAGGTGCCGCTCCCGCTCGGCCACGCGCTTCATCTCGGGCGTGATCTGCCCCAGGCGCGCGAACTCCAGCTGGGTGCGCGGCTCGAAGCCCGCGGGCGGTGTCCAGCGCCCGTCCACCTGTGTCCAGTCCGCGGGCATGAAGTCCCAGGCGGTCTTGTCGCTGGGCGGGGGCATGCCCGGCGTGTCCGGGGACGAGTAGGTCAGGGCAGAGCCCACCTGCGGCGCGTTGGCGAACGAGCCCGGGGTGGTCCCGGCGCCGGTGCTGGAGGGGTTGTGCGCGCCCCGGAGCGGGAGCGAAAGATCAGGGGAGCTGGACTGCGACATGGGCGACCTCACTGCGCTCGGAGGAGCAAGGGGCAGAGGGGACCACGGTGGCGGGGTCATGAGCACTTCCCTCCGCCGGGATGAGCCGGATCAGGTTCGACGGGTGCTTCTCAGCCCGCGTGTGCGGACGCCCCGAGTGCATCACGGGGAGAGCGTAGCAGGCTCGCTCCCATCAGGCACTCGGCGTTGCGTTGTCGCCGTGAAAGGCGCCGTCGGCCGTGTACCAGGTGATCAGCCCGGACCCCCGGTTGCCGCGCATCATGTGGAGCGCGTGGTGCACGGCGGCCAGCACGTCGTCCCCCGGAGCCTCTCGCATCCACTGAGAATAGAAGACCGGGCTGATTGCGCGGACCCGCTGCAGCGCCCAGGCCGGGTCGCGTTCCTGGAGCGTGAGCGCGCCCGCCAGCCCGACGTACGCGCTGGTGCGCGTCGGGTGCGCGTCGGTGGCCTGCTCGTACGCGCGCTGGGCGCGAGGACCGTCGCCGAGCCGCAGGTACGCCTCGGCCGTACACGCCAAGCTGTTGGGGAGGGGAGGCATCAGCTGACGCTGATGCGCGAGGGTCGCGAGGGCTTCCGTCGGCCGATCCGTCGCGTTTTCCAGGATGGCCCGACCAACGTAGGCCCAGCGCGTCAGCTGGTCGCGCGCGAGGGCGCGCGCTATCCACTCGGCGGCCCGTTCGTACTCGCCGCGCCACAGGAGGAGCTCGGCGCCGTAGGTCGCGACGAGTGGGTGTGGCCCCTCGCGTGCGTCGAGCGCGTCGTGTTGGGCCATGATGGCCTCGAACGGGAGCCCGCTCAGGCCCTCGCGCAGTGCCGCAAGGCGGGCCCGGAGCGGCGGGGTCACGGCTTGCGCGCGAACCTCACCCTGCGCGGTCCGTCGCGTGGCGCGGGGAGACCAGTTTCCGCTCAGCGCGTCGAGCGCCCCATGCGCGAACGCGACATGGTCTTCGAGCGGTGCGAGATCCGGGAAGTCGCGGCGGAGCGTCGTGAGTACGTCGCTGGTCTCCTTGTGCTGCACGTCGCGTGCCGAGGTCAGCGCCATCCGGCAGAGGGGAGCTGCTGCGACGCGGTTGGTCACCGTCGGAGGGAGCCCGTTCAGGTGCGCCTCGGCGCCGGCGATGTCGCCGAGGCGGCGTAGGGTCTCCACGTACATCAGCTCGTCGGCCGGCGCGCGCGCGCTCGCCTCGAGAAGCTCGCGCGCGCGCGCGGGGTTTCCGCTCGCGAGCTCGAGGGCCGCGAGCAGAGAACGGCGCTCGCCGGAGGGCAGGGCGTCCAGCAGCTGCCGCCGCGCTTCGTCGAAGCGCCCGCCGTAGAGGGCCAAGCGACCGAGCGCGAGAGAGTCCCCGAGGGCTTCATGGGCGCGTCGTGCGAGTTCCTTCGCGTCTTCGAACGCGTCCAGCGCCAACGCAGCGTCGACCGCCTCCGCCGCGTGCGCCACGTCGTCCGCCACCGCGCTCCGCCACAGCGGGAGCGCTTCACGGTCCGCGCGTGCCGTCGCCGTCCGCGCCGCGAGGAGCCTCGCCAAGGGCGCGGCCGCGCCAGCGGGCCGACGCGCAACCAGCTCGGCCGCGTCCTCGGCGAGACCCGCTCGTAGGAGCAGCATCACGCCCTCCTCCCACTGGGGTGTCGCCAGCCGTCGACCGGGCGCGAGCCCCGCCATGGCGTTCTTCACGGGCAGCTCGCGGCGGGTCCTTCGCAGCGCCGCGCGCAGCTCTTCGGCGTCGGCCGTGTCGGCTGTGAGTCCGTCCAGGGCAGACGCACACGCCTCGTCGTCCCCGCTGGCCAGCGCCGCCTCGGCGAACGCGAGTCTCAGCGTGGAGGACCGCGGGTTGCGCGACAGGGCGTACTCGAGGGCCGCCCGCGCCTCCTCGGCGCGGCCCTCGCGTAGTCTGCACAGGCCCACGATGACCGCGCCGTCCTCCGCAAAGGAGGGGTCGCGTTGCGCCGCGACCCGCGCGACCCGCGCTGCGTCGGCCCAGCGGCCAGCGCGGTACAGCTCACGCGCCAGCGTTGCGGGGGAGGTGGTCGTCACGGCGGCGAGGGTAGCGGTCGCTCGACGCGAACCGCAACTCGGGGATGCGGCGGACGGAGCGTCGGACCGCCATCCCCCGTCGTCACGCGAGGTTGTGGAAGACCTGCTGGATGTCGTCATCCTGCTCGAGGAGGTCGATCAGCTTCATCACCTCCGCCGCGCGCTCGTCGTCGAGCTCTACCAGCGTGGTCGGGATGAACTCGGACGCGGTGGAGACGGGCGTGATGGAGCGCGCCTCGAGGGCCTCTTGCATGCGCCCGAAGTCCTGGAGTGGGCAGCGGATGAGGATCTGCGGCTCGCCCTTCTCGCCCTCGGCCTCGCCCATCTCGTCCAGGCCAGCGTCGATGAGCTCCATCTCGAGCTCTTCCAGGTCGATCTTGGCCTTCGTCAGTGCTGCGGCGTCCAGGCGGAAGACGCCCATGCGCGTGAAGCCGAAGGCCACGCTTCCTTGCGTGCCGATGCTGCCGTTGCCCTTGTTGAAGCGCACCCGTACGTTCGCGATGGTGCGGGTGGGGTTGTCCGTGGCGGACACGGCCATGACCGCCACGCCGTGCGGAGCGTAGCCCTCGTAGATGAGCTCCTGGTAGTCGGCCGCGTCGTTGCCCAGCGCCTTCTTGATGGCGCTCTCGATGCGGTCCTTGGGCATGTTGACCGCCCGGGCGTTCTGGATGGCGCGGCGCAGGGCGGGGTTGGTCTCGGGGTGCTCACCACCCTGCTTGACGGCGATGCCGATCTCGCGGCCGCAGCGGGTGAAGGCCTTGGCCATGCGGTCCCAGCGGGCGAACATGGTGTGTTTGCGGGTTTCGAAGATGCGTCCCATCGGGGCTGTCCTTTGGCGTGCAGAAGCGGGGCGGTCTTAGCACGAATCTGCGCCTGGACGACCTGACGTGAACGTGCCCAGCAACGCCACCTTGACGTCTTGGCCCGTGGTCGCGGGTGGCACGGCGCCGGGGTGAGCCCGCCAGTAGTCGACCAACGGGGTGATGCTGTCCGAGCCCGTCATGAGGTCGCGCACGATGGCGACACGGTATGGACGACGCGGCTCCAGCGGTGCGTTCGCGAGGCGAACGACGTGGTGCTGGGGGTCGACCTCGCTGCGATCGTCGACCTGCAGGAAGCCCCCCGTCCCGCGTCGCTCCGTGCGGGCGAAGCGGACCGCATCGTGGATGACGCTCCCTGGGAGCACGGCGACGACGGCCTCGTTGTCGAACGGGAGCTCCTCGCAGAAGTCCGCGAACGTGAGCCGCTTTCGTCGGGGCTCGGTGCCGCGGAGCCCGCCGCCGTTGAAGATGCCCACCTCGGCGCCCAGCGCGTCGCGCAGGCGCGACGACACCAGCGTGCCCATCGACGTCTGCTGCAGCCGCGACCCCGCCGACGAGAGCTCCGTCCCCGGGGGGAGCGTCAGCAGCGTGCGTGCCTCGAGTGCGTGGACCTGGGCCAGGTGGCCGTCGACGCGGCGGCGCACGCTGGGGTCCTCCGGGTAGTCATCGACCGCCCGACTCTCCACCTCCACGCGCACCGAGGGGCGATCCGCCCCAGCGTGCAGCGTGATGCTGGCGACCACGGCCGTGACCGCGTCGGCCTGGGCTTTCGCCACGGGCGTGTCCTCACCGCGCTCCAGGTAGCCCTCGTGCTCGTGGCCGCCGAGGATCAGGTCCACGGCGCGGGTCGCAGCGAGGGCGCGGTCGTCGGCGAGCCACTGGTGCGTCAGCGCGATGACGGCGTCGCATCCGTCGGCGCGCAACTGCGAGGCCTGCCGTACGATGGCGTCATTGGGTTCCTCGAGCGTGGCGCCGCCGAAGGGTGGGCGCCGGTAGAGCGACGCGTCTCCATCGACCGCGCCCAGGACGCCGACTCGGAAGACTCCGACGGAGACGACGTCGTGCGGGATGTGACGCCCGGCGAACGACAGGGCGTTGCTGAGCACCACCCGCGCCTTCAGCTCGTCCAGCCTCGCAAGGAGCGCCTCCGTGTCGAGGTCGTCCTCGTGGTTTCCGAGGGTCACGTGAGTGACCCCCAGCGCGTTGAGGCAGTCCACCATGCCGCGGCCCTGGTCCAAGCTCGAGAGCAGGCTGGGCGCCAGGAAGTCCCCCGCGAGCGTGACCAGCAACGCGTCGCAAGGGGCCGTGCCGCGCACCTCCGCGATCAGGGTCGCGAGTCGCGGCAGCTCCTCCAGCGAGTACACGTCGTTGACGGCGACGATGCGCAGCGTGGCGCGCTGGCGACGGGTGGCGCTCATGTCGCGCGGCGTACCACGTCGAGCCACGCTTCGCGCGAATCGAGGTGTTCGATGCGCTTGATGGTCAGGTTCGTGGTGCGCACGGCCATGGACACGAGGGGGTGGCCCGTGGCGATGACGATGCGCGCGATGTGGGGCAAGAGCCCGATGGTCCAGGCGGCCAGGCGGGGCGGAACCAGGATGTCGAAGGACGGCATCTCGGTCCAGTCGTGCAGGCCGACGAACGCACCGCTGCGCCGGATGAGGGGCTCGCTGTGTTCCACCAGGGCCTCGGCCAGGGCGCGCGAGAAGTGCCCCTCGATACGCGACACGACGAGATCGCTCCGCAGCCACAGGAGCATGCGGCTTCCGTCGACGGTGCGGTCGAGATCGGGGGCGCGCGCGAGCAGCTCGGACATCACCGCGCCAATCTACCACGTGTGCGGGAGCGCGTGATTGCCCGGGCGCGACGCGGCGGCTAACGTTGCTCATGCTTCTGCGTGATCCCGTGCACGGGTTGGTGGCCTTCGAGGGGCGGGCCGAGCGGGTCATCGAGGCCCTGCTCGCGACGCGCGAGGTCCAGCGCCTCCGCCGGGTCAAGCAGCTGGGGCTGACATCGCTGGTGTTCCCTGGCGCGGAGCACACCCGCTTCGCGCACGCCCTCGGGGCGGCCCACGTCATGCAGCGGCTCCAGCTGCGCATCGTCGCTGCGCAGGACGACCTGCCCATGGATGCGCGGCTCGACGAGGCCGCGGCCGACGAGGCGCTGGCGGCGGCGCTCCTGCACGACCTGGGACACGGGCCATTCTCACACCTCTACGAGGAGGTGTCGCCCCACGCGCGCCACCACGAGGACTGGACGCGGGACGTGCTGCTGGACGACGGCACCGACGTGCACCGCGCCCTCGAGGGGCTTTCGTCTGGCATGGCCACCCGCGTCGCGGGCATGCTGCGCGGTGAGCACCGGCTGGGCTACTTGGCGCGCGCCATCAGCGGGACCATCGACGTAGACCGAGCGGACTACCTGCTGCGCGACAGCTACATGACCGGGGTCCGCTACGGCCTGTACGACCTGGACTGGGTGCTGCGCTCGCTCGCGTTCGGTCAGGTCGGGGGCGAGTGGGTGCTCGCCGTGGAGGGGCGCAAGGGGCTGCCGCCCATCGAGGGCTTCTTCCTCGCCCGTCAGCACATGTACGCGCAGGTCTATCACCACAAGGCGACGCGCGCGGCGGAAGGCCTGATCCGCGGAGTGTTCATTCGGGTGGGTGAGCTGGTGCGCGAGGGGAGGGCGCCCGCGGGCACCCCGGCGGCGTTGCGGGCCGCTGCGCTGGGGGAGCGAGTGTCGCTGGGTGACTACCTGGCGCTCGACGACATCGCGCTGCTGGGCGCGCTCTCGGGGTGGGAGCAGGCGGAGGACCAGGCGCTCTCGCTGCTCGCCCGACGGCTGCGCGCACGCGACCTGCCCAA